>JAOBAU010000233.1 GCA_025463165.1 Acidobacteriota bacterium
CCGTACTGCTGCTGAATCTCACGCAGCAGCAGCGCGTAGAACGGCGTGTTGCGCGAGGTGATCGGCGCCGGTCCCATGCTGCGCTTAACGCTGTCGACCTTCACGCCATACGGCGCGATCGTTTTCCGCAACCAGTCGACGCGTTCGGCCGGCTGCTCGTCGGGAAGATTGAAGAGGTAGACGTTCATCGTCCAGTGGTCGCCGGTCGCGACGACTTTCTCCGGCCAGACCACGTTCTGCGTCAGCTCGCGATAGCCCTGCGGCAGCAGCCAGAACTTCCCGGCGGCGACCGTGCGATCGACGTCGGCGAGCACGTCGCGCTGCGTGACGCGCTGCGGCGCGATGTCGCGAAAGAACTCCTTCACTTCAGGAAGGATTCGCTGCGGCTCGCGCGGCGCGATGAACGGCTCGAGTGCGATGCGCGCCTGCTGAACCTCTGCTCGCGTCGCGCCGCTCACTTCCACCTCCACTGCCATCTTCGAACCGAGCTCGATGCCGAAGTACGCGAGCTGTTCGCTCTGCATTTCGGTGATGCCGCCTTCGTTGATCGCGTAGCGAATGCCTTCGAAGACGTCGGGCCGATGGGCGAGCAGCCACTCCGTTCCCATCGCACCGCCGCGCTCTTCGTCGGCGACACCGAGCAGCACGAGGTCGTGTTCCGGCGTGCGACCGCTGCGCGCGACGTCGATGAATGCGGCGAGCTCGCAAATGCCGATGCCTTTCATGTCGAGCGTGCCGCGTCCGTACAGCTGGTTCGCGAGGATCTCCGCCGCGAACGGCGGCCGCGTCCACCCTTTCGCCGGCGCCGGCATGACGTCGATGTGATGCATGAGCAGCAGGCCGCCGCCTGCTGTTTTTCCTTTGATTCGCGCGTAGAGATTTCCGCGTCCCGGCGCCGATTCGATGATCTCGAACGGGATGTGGTTCTTCGCCAGCTGCGCGCCGACGAAACGGGCGCCGGCGGTTTCATTGCCGGGCGGATTGGTCGTGTCGATGCGAACGTACTGCTGCAGAAGCTGCAACTCGGGCGTGATCGTCGGCGCTTTCGGAATGTAGGTTTGCGACTCCGGTTCGTCGTCGACGATCCGCCGCTGCATCACATACGACGCGATCCCGGCCGACATGACGATGAGCAGCAGGATGATCGTAATGCGGGAGACGCGCATCGTCGTCAGGGCGCCTCGTCTTCGCGCTCGTTCGTCGCCGGCTGCTCGATCACCTGCGGCGTTACCTCTTCCGGCTCCGGCGCCGGCAGCGGCTCGACCGGCTCGATATGCGTTCCCTGCGCATCGGCGACGACGTGCAGCGTCTCTTCATACGGCGGTGCGACCGGCGGATAGCCGCGCGGCGCGAAGGCGATGGTGAGCACGAGCAGCGTCAGCATCGTCAGCGTGATGCCGAGGCCGATCAGCACGAGCTCGTTGCGATATTGCATTGTCACCGTGTGATGGCCGGGCGTGATGATGAGGCTCTGATAGCCGATGTTCGTCAGGATCGCCTGCGACGGTTTTCCGTCGACGAGAATGTGCCAGTATTTGTGCGGCGTGACGCTCATGACGAGCAGTCCCTGGCCGTTGCTGACGACGTCCAGCGTCGCGGAGTTCGCCGTTTCCCGCACGCTGCGCACTTCGCCGCGCGCCGGCACGAAGCTCGGGTAGTGCATCACGAACGCGGTCTTCGCGCTGTACGTGTTGTGCGACAGGTGCGAGACGAATTCTTTTCGATCGCGAATGGTCACGACCTGATCGGCGAAGTAGTAGCGCGGATAGTGTTCGCCTTCGATGAAGTCGATCGGGTGCGATGCTTTGAAGTTGCCGCCGTTCCGTTTTTTCTCGACGTCGAAATCGCGATAGACGCCGCGATACCACGCGTTCGACATCGCCATGAACGGCGTGTACCAGTCCTGGCGTCCGGAACGTTTCAGGTCCCAGATCGCATCGGTCAGCACGATGGTCGGGACGAGCGCGGTCTTGTCGTAGTCGCGCTCGAGCACCGTGCGCAGTTGCGATCCGGCGGGAGTCATCGGATACAGGCCGTTGCGCACGACCCAGTAGACGGCCTCTCCAGTTGAGAAGTATTTCCGCGCAATCTCCTCGGTGCCGTACCAGTCGGCCTCATGAAAGATCCGGAACTGCGAGCGATCTTTCGGGAACTGCGACGCGGCCGGCGGCGGATCGAAGAAGTGCCGCGGCATGCGCGGATTCAGTTCGTTGACGACGATGCCGAGGTCGAGCGCGATGAAGAGCGTCGCCGCGACGTACCACGCCTTGCGCGGCACGATGCGAATGCTCCAGAGCAGCGCCACGAGCAGCACGCCGCGCACGGCGGCGACGATCCAGTCGGTGCGCATGAACGAGATGATCATCGTCGTCCCGACGCCGGCCGGCATTCCCCAGATCTTCATCATCACGCGCGTGAACATCGGCGTGAACGAAAGCCCGGCGAAGGTGATCGCGACGACGGTGACGGCGAAGACGAAGCCGAGCGCGCCGTCGCGCAGCTCATCGTCGCCGCCGAGGATGCGGTCGAGCATCTGCGACGAGAAGACGATCAGCGCGAAGATGCCGAAGAGGATGAACTTCTCCGGATAGCGGAGCGACGTCACGATGTGTGCGTCGTAGAGGAACTTGAGCAGCGGTGTATGCCCGCCGAGCGCGAAGAGCGATGAGAGAGAGATGACGATGAGGACGAAGCGTCCGCCGCGCGGCCGGACGAACATCGCGCCCGCCGCAAGCGCGATGACGAGCAGTCCCGCGTAGATGTTGAAGATGAACGGCGAGCCCATGCCGGTGTAGAGCCCGCCCGCCCAGTACCACATCACCTGCTTGATGGAGATGTGCCCGAGGATGTTCGGGAAGATCATCTCCGCGAACTTCGCCCACGGCATGCTCCAGGCGGAAACGAGATCGAAATCGAACGGCCGCGAGCGGGCGGAATCGCGTACGTGATCGATGGCCGGAATGATCTGCGCGGCACCGACGAGGAGTCCGATCGAAGAGATCGCGCCGATCCAGAAGACGCGCGTGAAGATCTTCGACGCTCGCGGCGTCGAGTACCAGCCGCGATACATCGCGTAAAGGCCGAGCAGGAAGCCGGTCTGTGCGATCGTCGTCGGCTCGCCGACGAGAAACTGCAGCCCGAGGAAGAACGCCGCCAGCGCGAAATTGCGCAGCGTTCGATGCAAGAGAAATCTTCGCGCGTACAGACAGGTGAGCGGCAGCCATGCGGCGCAGAAGAGAATCGGCAGCAGATTGATGTAGGAGAGATAGAGGCCGCCGAGGCCGAACGCGAGCGCCCCGGCGAACGCCGCGAATGCGCGCAACTCCATCGAGCGCAGGAGCGCGTACATGCCGAACAGGCCGATGTAGATGTGAATGAGGATGTGCAGCCGGTAGCCGAAGTCGTAGCTCGGCAGCAGGATCAGCCACGTCAGCGGATAGAAGACTTCGTGCTCGGGATTCGCGGCGATCGGCTGGCCGGCGGAGTAGTAGCGGTTCCAGTACGGGAACTCGCCGTGCTGCACGATCTCGCGAAGAATCTGTTTCGTCGGGTAGTAGTAGCGCGTCAGATCGCGCATGTAGAACTGATTGATCCCGAACAGCACGTCGGCGAAGAAGATCGTGCCGAGCAGCGCGAGAATGCTGAGCGCCAGTACGTCGTGACGGCGACGCTCGGCCGCGTCATTTCTTCCCGCTTCGATCGATTCCTCGCTCACGGCGCGCGATTCTACAGGCAACCGCCCTGACGCTTGCGATGACGTTCTGCTATCCTCCGGCCCCCATGCCGCTCCACGAGAAAAAAGTCGTGGCCGTTCTCCCCGCGTACAACGCGGAGCGGACGCTCGTCGCGACCTACGATGACATCCCCAAAGACTGGGTCGACGAGATTCTCCTCGTCGACGACGTTTCCCGCGACAAGACCGTCGAACTGGCGCGCACGCTGCCGATCCGCGTCGTCGTCCATCCGAAGAACCGCGGCTACGGCGGCAACCAGAAGACCTGCTATCGCACGGCGATGGACGAGATGGGCGGCGAGATCATGGTGATGGTCCATCCCGATCATCAATACGATCCGAAGATCATTCCGCAGCTCGTCGAGCCGCTGCTGCGCGGCGACTCGGACGCCGTCTTCGGCTCGCGCATGCTCGGCGGCCGTCCGATCGAAGGCGGCATGCCGAAGTGGAAGTACTTCGGGAACCTGTTCCTGACCGGCATCGAGAACGCGATCTTCTACATCTTCCTCTCCGAGTACCACTCCGGATTCCGCGCCTATTCGAAGCGCTATCTCGATGCAGTGAATTTCGAGGCGAACTCGGATGACTTCGTGTTCGACACCGAGATCATCGCGCAGGGAGTGGCGAAAGGGATGCGCATCCGTGAGGTGCCGATCTCGACGCGCTATTTCGACGAAGCATCGCAGATCGGTTTCTGGCGCTCGGTGCGATACGGCCTCGAGATCCTGAAGACGATGGTGCTCTACAAGATGCACAAGAAGCGCATCTGGTCGCACCCGATTTTCCGCGATCGGCCGGCGACCGCGATCAAAACGGCCACGGCGTAGGCGGCAGCTTGCGCTGCGCGTCCGCGCGCTGGAGCAGCGCCGGATGGACGGTTCCGTTGCGCGGCAGCGCGCCGGCGCGATCGAAGCAGACTTCCTCGATGTACGCGCGCTCCACCGGCGCGGCCGGCGAGAGCTGCACGAGGAGGCCGAAGACGATCGCAACGACGACGCCGATGCCGAGCGACAGCACACGCCGTCGCGCGCCGGCGATGCATGCGGCGATGACGATCGTGAACGGCATCGCAATCGCGAGCGCACGCGCGACGAAGTGAAACGCGTTCGGTGCGATGAGGCCATGACGCAGCAGCGGCCACGCAAACGTCATCCATGGCAGCGGAAAGTCGCCCGGCACGAACGGAAAGACGAGCGTCGTCAGCGTCACCGCCGCGATCGACGCGCCGAGGAGCACGAGCTCGCGCGGACGGACGTCGATGAAGACCAGGAGCATCGCGAGAAACGGCATCGCGGGGACGAGGTAGCGCGCGCCGACGGTCCAGCCGCCGTGCCAGTTCGGATAGCCCGAATAGAGAATGATCAGCGCGAGCGGCGTGCCGATGAGCGCGCCGAACGCAGGCGTCGCCAGCGCGCGCCGCGCGCGCGGAATCGCGAAGAGCGCGACGAGCAGCACCGGCGAAAAGACGAAAAGCCCTTTCGACGGATCGGCGAGGAGATGCAGCAGCGCATCGAGCTTCGGCAGACCGATCCCGAATACACCGTGTCCCGCGAGCTCGCGAAACTCCGGGTTGCGTTCGTTGCCCGACGAGAGCGCGAAGAAGGTGCCGAAGGCGAGCTTGTTGTAGAGCGCGAGAATCACCGCGAACGGCAGACCGCCCGCGATGATGCGCGGCGCGCGCCGCCACGCGAATGCGATCAGTACCGCCGCCGCGACCGCGCACGGATACTCGGAGAGGACGGCGATGCCGATCAGCGCGCCGGCCGCGACGTCATTGCGATTCGATGCGCTGACGAACAACAGCACCCACGCGCCGAACAACGCAAACGCGGCCAGCGCGTGCGAGAAGTTGAGCAGTCCGTACGCGAAGAGCGGCGTGCCGAACAGCAGCGCCAGCAGCGCGATCGCCGTTCGTTCGGCACTCGCGCCGCAGCGTCTCGCGGCGAACGCGAAGAAGAGCGCGAGCAGAATCGCGGGAACGGTCGCGCTCAGCAATCGCATTGCGGTGAGCGTCGGTCTGATCGATGCGGGTGAGGGCGGACCGGTGAACACGCGCGCGACGGCATACGCCGGTAATCCGATCAACGCACCGCCCGGAGCTTTGTTCGAGTAGACGCGTCCGTTCGACTCCGCGAGATCCTCGAACTGTCCGCCGAGGAGCGGCAGCAGCGCGGAGACTTCGAGCGTGTGGCGTTCGACGATCGACGCCGCTACCGCCCAGCGGCTCAGCTCATTCGGCGACGGGAAGTGCGGATAGACGGGAATGACGAGGAGGGCGAGGAGCGCGTAGAGAGCAATGATCGAGAAGGCGCGAGGCATGAGTGATGAGGCATGAGTGCGAGACGCTTCGCCGCGTTCACTCATGCCTCATACCTCATGCCTCATGCAGCTTCCCGCGCAAGGCCTCGCTCACTTCCACTCCGGCTTCATCGCACGCGCGCGCAATCGCTTCGAACGCTTCGCGCCTGCGTCCGCCGCGCAGCATGTCGAGAATCCCCGCGGCGATGATGCCGTCAAAGAAACGTTTCCGATCGACGTCGGTCGGCAGCACGCTCTTCGCCGACTTGCGCAAGGTACCGAGGAGATCGTTCACTTCGGCGTACTCTGGACCGACGAAGCGCTGCAGGTCTTCCTTCAGCGTCCGCGCCAGCGCCGGCGACTTGCCGCCGGTCGATACCGCGATCTGCACCGAGCCCTGCTCGACGATCGCCGGCACGATGAACTCGCAGAGATGCGTCACATCGACGACGTTCACCGGAATGCGCCGCCGCCGGCAATCGCGCGCGATGCGGCCGTTCACGCACTTGTCATCCGTCGAAGCAATGACCAGCGATCGCCCTTCCAGCACAGCCTCGGAGTAAGGAGCGCGGGTGACCGACAGCATCCCCGCACGCTCCCACTCCTCGATTTCGTCCGTGATCCGGGGCGACACGATCGTGACGCGCGCGCCGTACTTCATCATCGTCTCGGCCTTGCGCGCGCAAACCGCGCCGCCGCCGACGATCAGCACGTCGCGATCTTCAATGTCGATGTAGATCGGGTAATACGGATATTTCTTGCGGGCCACGCGGGCCGCATTCTACTTTGCAGCGGCTTTCTTCTCGTCTTTCGCTTCCGGCTTTGCGCCGGCCGCGGCCGCGCGTGCTACGCGATCCTTTGCCCGCTGCGCGGTCCGGCGCTTTTTCGCGATACCCGCGCGCGCCTTCTCACCATTTCTGAGTGACATGCTTACCTCCTCGTAAATTAGTAGATGGGGAACCGGTCGCAGAGCTCTTTCACTCCACGCTTCACTTCTTCAGTCACCGCGAGGTCGCCCTTTGCATCGAGGACGCGCGCGATCAGCGTTGCAATCGTCTTCATTTCCGGCTCGCGCAGACCGCGCGTCGTGACCGCCGGAGAGCCCATGCGAATGCCCGACGCCACCATCGGTTTCTGCGTGTCGAACGGGATCGTGTTCTTGTTGACGGTGATGTTCGCCGCCTCGAGGATGTTCTGGCCGTCCTTGCCGGTGATCCCTTTCGAAAAGACATCGGTCATGAACAGATGGTTGTCCGTGCCGCCGCTGACGATGCGGAATCCGGTATCGGCCACCGCCGCCGCGAGCGCCCGCGCATTGCGGATGACCTGCGCCTGATACTCGCGGAACTCCGGCGACAGCGCTTCGTTGAACGCCACCGCTTTCGCGGCAATGACGTGCACGAGCGGTCCGCCCTGCAGTCCGGGAAAGACCGCGCGATCGAGCTCTTTCGCGTACTTCTCTTTGCAGAGCACCAGTCCGGCGCGTGGTCCGCGCAGCGTCTTGTGCGTCGTGGTCGTGACGAAGTCGGCGTACGGAACGGGCGACGGATGGTGGCCGGTGACGACCAGTCCGGCGATGTGGGCGATGTCGGCCATCATCAGCGCGCCGACGCTGTCGGCGATCTCGCGGATGCGCTTGAAGTCGATGATGCGTGAGTACGCCGATGCGCCGCAGACGATCAGCTTCGGCTTCGACTGTTCGGCGAGCGTCTGCATCTCCTCGTAGTCGATCAGCTCGTCGTCTTTGCGCACGTGGTATGCGACGACGTTGAAATCGCGGCCGGAGTAGGAGAGGGGATGTCCGTGCGTGAGATGGCCGCCGTGGGCGAGGTCCATTCCCATGATCGTGTCGGCCGGCTGCAGCATCGCGAAATACACCGACATGTTCGCCTGCGAGCCGGAGTGCGGCTGGACGTTGGCGTGCTCGGCGCCGAAGAGTTTCTTCGCGCGCTCGATGGCGATGTTCTCGACGATGTCAGTCGGTCCGCATCCGCCGTAATATCGCTTCCCCGGATAGCCCTCCGCGTACTTGTTCGTGAACACCGAGCCGGTGGCGGTGAGCACCGCTTTCGACACGTGGTTCTCCGAGGCGATCAGTTCGAGCGTGTCGTTCTGGCGCTTCGTCTCGAGCGCGATGGCGTCAGCGATCTCCGGGTCGACGTCGCGCAGCGGGCGATCGAGGAAATCGTGCCCCGTCGCGGCGCGCTGCTCTTCTTTGATAGCGGACATTGCTGGTTTCTCCTGAAACGGCGATCTTACAATGTCCGCGCCGGATGAAGAACGCGACGAAGGTGGCTGCCGCGGTTACGGTGCTCCTCGTCGCCGCCGCGATCTCGACGCTGGGGTTCTTTTTCTATCGCGACAACTTCGCGACGCACTACCCGGTCAAGGTCATCTCGCAGCAACTCTGGCGCGCCGGCGAAGTGCCGTACTGGAACTTCTTCGACGGAGGCGGCCAGCCGCTGGCCGGCAATCCGAACACGCTGTCGTTCTATCCCGACAATGTGCTCTATCTGTTCCTGCCGTCTCACGTCGCGTTCAATCTCCACTTCCTGATTCACCTCGCGCTCGGCTGGCTGGCGATGCGCGCGCTGACGAGATCGAATGCGGCGGCGTGGGTGTATGCGCTGAGCGGCGTGGCGATCTCGGCGACGGCGTTCTACAACATGGTGACGGCGGTTGCGCTGATCCCGTTCGCGCTCCTCGCGGCGGAACGAAGATCGGCGGCGCGACTCGGACTGGCGTTCGGACTGCTTGCGCTGGCAGGGGAACCGGTGACGATGATCGGGGCGGCGATCGCGGTGGCGATCGTGTTCGCCGCGCCCCTCACCCGGCCTTCGGCCACCCTCTCCCGGAGGGAGAGGGATATCAATCCTTCTCCCTCCGGGAGAAGGTGGCGCGAAGCGCCGGATGAGGGGCGTCGCATGCCGCTGCCGTCACTTCTCGCGGCCGTCGCGATCTCCATCGTCATCGCGCTGCCGCAACTCCTCGCATATTCGGAAATTGCCAAAGAAGTCGAACGCGCGCACGGCTACTCCGCGCGAACGGTGCTCAATGCCTCGCTGCCGCCGCTGCGTCTGCTCGAGATCGTCATCGGCCCACTGATCCCCCGCGATCCGCGCGCGCCATTTCTGTTTCTCTCACTCTTCATCGGCATCATCGCGATCCCGGCGCTTTTCCGGCGATCGCGTTACACCGTCATCGCGCTGACGATGCTCTTCTTCGCGCTCGGCCGCTACAACCCGCTCGTTGCGTGGATCGTCGAAGCGCTGCCGTCGATTCGAATCGTCCGCTTCCCGGAAAAGTTCGCGTTGCCGATGACGGTCGCGATCGTCGTGCTTGCGACGCCGCTGCTGACGAAGCGTGTGTGGCGATGGGTGACGCTCGGACCGCTGGCTGTCGTGGCGCTGTTTACGATTCCGCTCGACTGGTTCGAGCCGTACCAGTTGCCGCGCACGGCATCGCAACGCATCTCCATCGAGCCATTCGCCGCGAACGGCTTGTCGCTGCGCAATGAGTACCGAATGCGCGCAGCGCGACGCGAGCCGCTCTTCGGCGCGACATCCGGACTTCGCTATGCGGTCGATCGTTCGCCCGACGGGATGTTTTCCTTGATGACCCGCATCGCCACCGAACGCTACACATCCACGCGGAATGAGCGGTGGCTCCGCATCGGCGGGATCAACGGTCTGCCGCGTGCTTTCATCGTCCCGCGAACGATCGCCGTGCGCAGCGTCCCCGAAGCGGTGAACGCAATCGAATCGCCGTCGTTCGACGAGCGGACGACCGCCGTCGCGCCGATGAACTTCACGTCACCGACCGACGCGCGCGTCACGTCATTCATCGAGCGACCGCAAGCGCTGGAGATCGGCGTCACGTCATCGCAGCCGGCGTTGCTCTTCGTCAACGAAACATATTTCCGCGCGTGGGACGCCGGTCCACTGCGAACACTTCCGCTCGATCTCGATCGCCTCGGCGTCATCGTGCCGGCGGGGGAGACGCACGTCACGCTGCGCTTCGGTCGCCATCGCACCGCCATCGCGATCGCGTGGCTTTTCTCAACGCTACTCGTGACCGCGGCGCTGTTCGAGTTGCTCTATCGCGGCTCCCGCGAGATACAGCGATCCGGCGATGACGACGCTCCGGCTCCCGCCGTGTAGCGCTCGCTCGATCGCTGCCTTCGGTTCGCGCTCGGCAGTTACGTTGGGCGCGAGCTCGCGCAACTCCTCGACTGTCAGCGAGCGCGGCGGATATGGCTCGGTGACGATCACTTCATCGAACAGCGGAAAGAGGATGTCGACGACCTCGCGCACATCTTTGTCGCGCATGATCCCGAACACGAGCGTCCGCGGCGCCGCAATGTCGGACGCGATGAACTCCGCGATCGCGCGCGCGGCGTGTGCGTTGTGGCCGCCATCGATCCAAACGTCTTTGCCCTCGATCGTCATCCGTTCGAGCCGTCCGCGCCACCGCGTCTCCGCCACGCCACGCTCGATCGACTCCTTCGTGATTTTCGGCAACCGCTCCATCAACTCCTCGGCTGCACGAACGGCGAGCGCCGCATTGCGCCGTTGAAACTTACCGCGCAGCGGTGTGCCATGTTCGCCATCGACGACGATCAGCGGCGTTCCGAACTTCGCGGCGCGGCGACGGATGACGTCGATGACGACCGGATCGCGATCGGACGTCAGCGCGATCGCGCCGCGATGAATGACTCCGGCCTTTTCGCTGGCGATCTTTCGAATCGTGTTGCCGAGGTATTCGGTGTGATCGAGACCGATCGGCGTGATCAGCGCGGCGATCGGCCGGACGACGTTCGTCGCGTCGAGCCGTCCGCCCATCCCGACTTCAAGCACCGCGAGGTCGCACTTCACAATCGCGAAGGCGATGAACGCCACGATCGTCAGCGCTTCAAAGTACGTCGGTTCAATGCCCGTCCTGGCCGCAGCTACGCGCAGCCGCTCGATCGATTCGACGAGCGTCGCGTCATCGATCGGCGCGCCGCCGAGGACCCATCGCTCGCGAATGTCGACGAGATGCGGCGACGTGTAATGCGCGGTGCGATAACCCGACGCGTTGAGGATCGAAGCAAGCGTCGCCGAGGTCGAGCCCTTGCCGTTGGTACCGGCGACGATGATCGACGGATAGGCGCGCTCGGGACGCCGCAGCGCGCGAAGCAATGCGCGGATACGAGCCAGGCCGGGGCGGATGCCGGAGCCCTGGAGGGAATCCAGGTACAGGAAGGAGTCCTGAGTCCTGAGTCCTGAGTCCTGAGTAACGCTGCGCGTCGGC
>JAOBAU010000243.1 GCA_025463165.1 Acidobacteriota bacterium
CGCCAACCGACGGCCAGATTCGCCTCTGCGGTTTCGACATGCGCTCCGATCCGGTCGAAGCGAAACGCCGGCTGGCTTTCATGCCCGACGAGCCGCGTCTCTTCGACTACCTCACCGTCGTCGAGCATCTGCAGTTCATCGGTCGCATCTATCAGGTCCCCGACTTCCGCGCGAAGATGGATCCGCTGCTCGAAGAGTTCGAGCTGCTCGACAAACGCGACGCGCTTCCCGCCGAGCTCTCGCGCGGCATGAAGCAGAAATTGATGATCGCCTGCGGCTTCATTCACGCGCCGGAAGTGCTGATCTTCGATGAGCCGCTGACCGGTCTCGATCCGCTCGGCATCCGCCGGATGAAAGAATCGATCGCCCGCCGCGCGCAGGATGGCGCGTCGGTGATCCTCAGTTCACATCTGCTGCATCTCGTCGAAGAGCTTTGCCATTCGGTGCTGATCATTCAGCGCGGCGTGCGCATCGCCTTCGGCACCATCGAAGATCTCAAGTTTCAGATCGCGCAGGGCAAAGGCGACATGTCACTCGAAGAAGCGTTCCTGCGCATCACGTCCGAGGGCGCGACGCATGCGCCGGCAGCGACGGGGAAAGCCGAATGACGCAGGCGTTTCTCATCGTCACGCTGCAGATGTTGAAGAACCGGATCGTCTCGAACATCCGGCGGCTGAAGAATCCGCGCTATCTGCTGTCGACACTGGCCGGTCTCGCCTACTTCTGGTTCATGTTCCTGCGCAGAACGGGCCGTCACGGACGCGGTCCCGGCATCTTCATCGGCACGATTCCGATGACGGAGCTTGTGGTCGACATCGGCAGCCTCGTCATCCTCGTGCTCATGATCGGCGCGTGGGCGCTTCCCGAACAATCGGGCGGACTGGAGTTCAGCGAAGCAGAGATCCAGTTCCTGTTCGCGGCGCCAATCTCGCGGACGCAGATCCTGCTCTACAAGTTCATGCGCGGGCTTACCGGCATCGTGATCAGCGCCACGATGATGACGGTCTTCGGCTTTCGCCAGGCGAAGGGAATCGGCCTGCTGTTCATGTTCGGAACGCTCTCCGCCTACTTCATCATGGTTGCGCTCGGGCGGGCGCGGCTGAAGCAGATGGGAATCGGCTGGCTGGCCCGTCTCACCATCGCCCTCGCGATCCTCGTCGGCATCTCCTGGGTCGCGACGATGCAACTCAAAGGAGCCGACATCGGCGGCGCCATGAACGGCCTGGCGCGCGGCCGGCCGAGCGCTGTTGCCGCGGCCCTCGACGCAAAGTTTCACGGACCGATCGTCAATACGTTTCTCTTTGTCCCTCGCGTCTTCGCGACGGCGATGTTCCCGCCGGACCTGCTCCATCTCTTCATCGCCTGCGCCGGTCTCGTCGTATTCGGTTTCGTCGTCTTCCAGATTGCGGCAAGGTTGAACGTTTCATTCGAAGAGGCATCGATCCGCTATTCGAAACGGAAGGCGGACAAGCGCGAGCGCCAGCAGCAGCGGCAGCGCGGAGTCACCGTCAACTACCGACGGGGCAAACCGCTCTTCCGACTCGGCGACGTTGGGCGCCCGGAGGTCGCGTTCATCTGGAAAAACAGCCTGTCGGTGATCAGGACGACCGGCTGGGGAGTCGTCGCGCTGTTCGCGCCGATCATCTGCTGCTCGATCGTGCTGTCGCAGTTGAAGATGATCCCGACCGGCAATCGCTTCCTGATCTGCGGTTCGCTCTGTCTCATCCTCGCCGGAATCCTCGCGCTGATGGGTCCGATGATGCTGAAGAACGATTTGCGACTTGATCTGCCGCGCTTCGAGGTGCTGAAGACCTATCCGCTTTCGGGTGAAACGATTGTAGCCGGCGAGATCGCGGCGCCGCTGGCGCTGCTCTCGGCGATGCAGGTCATTCTCATCGCCGCCGGCTCGATCTTCTTCAGCTTCGCAACCGTGCCGTCGAAGTTCCAGCTCTTCTCGACCGCGCAGTTTGCAATCATCGCCATCATCTTCGTCATCCCGATTTGCGCCGTTCAGCTGCTGATTCAGAACGCCGCGGCGGTCTATTTCCCGGCGTGGGCGAATCCGTCGAAAGAGGATGTGAAGGGATTCGTCGTCATGGGTCAGCGACTGCTCGTCCTCGCCTGCTACCTCGTCGTGCTGAGCATCGTTCTGATTCCGCCCGCCGCGATCTTCGTGCCGACGATTTTCTTCGCGGAACACTTCCTGAGCGGTACGCCGATCTTCGCGGCGCTGACGACGCTCGCGCCGGTGGCGGTGTTGCTCGGCGAGATCTATCTCGCGGTCAAGCTGCTCGGCGCGCAGTTCGAACGGATCGACGTGTCCGAGGAGCGATAGCTGCGTACGCGAGCAGCGCGGATGAACTGATCGTCGTAGCGCCGTGGAAACGGGACGACGTGATGTCGCGGATCGCCGCCGAACTGGCGCATGCAGTTGAAGCCGGCGCCGGTGATGATGCGCACCGCGCCGTTCGCGAGTGACGTGGCCGGATACGCGTCGACGACGATGACTTCGCGCACGTTGATCGCCGCGCGCGTCGCGACGACGATCGGCAGCGATTCCTCCCCTTCCGCCTTCGCCGCCATCCGTGCGTAATCGATCAGCTCTTCCACCTCGGATGCCGGTCCTGAATGGACGACGAGCGAGTACGGCGCTTCGATCTGCAACTCGCTG
>JAOBAU010000264.1 GCA_025463165.1 Acidobacteriota bacterium
GCTGCGCGCGCAACTCCGCGCTGGCGCGAAGATCCCGTACATCCACGTCTTCGCGGCGCTCAACTATCTGAAGCAGATTTGCAATCACCCGGCGTCGCTGCGCGGTCCGCTCGGCGCCGATGTGCCATCCGGAAAGTGGGAGCTCTTCACTGAACTGCTCGACGAGTGCATGACCAGCGGACTGAAGGTCGTCGTCTTCAGCCAGTACCTTTCGATGCTGGAGCTGATCGAGCAGCATCTCGAGCGCAACAACATCGGCTTCGCCTCGATCAAAGGTGCAACGCGCGAGCGCGGCGCGGAAGTGAAGCGCTTCCGCGACGATCCCGAATGCCGCGTCTTCACCGCAAGCCTCCGCGCCGCCGGCGTCGGCATCGATCTCACCAGCGCGTCAGTCGTCATTCACTACGATCGCTGGTGGAACCAGGCCCGCGAAGATCAGGCAACCGATCGCGTCCACCGCCTCGGCCAGAACAAAGGCGTGCAGGTGATCAAGCTCATCACGCGGCACACGCTCGAAGAAAAGATCGACGCGCTCGTCGAATCAAAGGCGGCGCTCGCGCGCGATCTGATTCAGACGGATGATCCGGCGCTCGTGAAGCAGTTCACGCCGGAGGAGCTCGATCAACTGCTTGGATGGGATGAGTGAGATGGCGCGGGCCGCAATTCGAGCAGCGACCCTGGCGCGAGTGATCCTTCGCTGCACTCCGGCGTTTCGGTGGCCGTGCCGACGCAAACGCGGTAAACACCGGCCGCGACGTCCGGCACATCGATCCCATGTTCGGTTGGATGAATCCCGTGATTGCCCGCCCACGACATGAGGTCGCGCGCGGGGATGGCTCGACCGTCCTGCGTCACCATCATGGATGAATAGGTCGCGAGCGGTTCGCTCGTGACGATACGAAGCGTGCCGCCGCTCTCCGGCACGTTCAGAACGAGGTCGCGTCCGTCGAGCGGAAGCGTGAACGCGCGCAGCGCCAGACCGGGCGGGAGCACGATGGCCGTCGCCGATGCGAGGGACTCCGGTGGATTCAACTCGAACGTTCCTTCGAGATCGGTTGTCATCCTCGCGATGAAGGGAGCCGGAGCCGGCGGCGGCACGACAACCTCGACGATGGCGCCGGCAACGGGGCCGCGAACGGACGCCACCGATGCGACGATGTGACGATCGCGTTGAAGGTGCAGCTCGACAGGATTTGTCGCTCCGGTCGCCGGGATTTCGACAGTTGCCTCGTCGGAGTGGCGCGTCGCGCCCGTTCGTCCGATCTCCGCCGTGAGACGTGCCGGACCGGACATCACTCCTGAATACGCGAACGTGCCATCGCTGGCCGTGGTCGTCGTAAGCGTCCGCCCGCGTGTTGCGAGGAAGACGAGTGCTGATGCCACGGGCGCGTCGGTTTCACTGACGACTCGGCCATGCACCCTGTTGTCATTCAACGTGAGCTCGACCTCTGCCTCGTGGTTCGAGTCAGCGTGAATGTCCATCTCGAGCGTAGTCCGCAGGTCGGGTTCCGCTTCGACATCGATCGGCCAGTGACCGTCGCGCGGCAGCCGCACCGTGAACGAGCCATCCGCGCCTGATTCTGTGGTGACGTGCACGCTGCCGAAACGTCCGCCGAACGACAGCGCGGCCACGACCGGCTCGTCGCCACGATGGATGTGGCCGGTCACGCTGACGACGGCGATGTCGAAATGCTGCGGAGCATCGTTATCGGACTGCACGTCGAAGTTGCGCGTGTCATACGGATTGCCGGCCGAGTCGGCGACGGTTACGCGGAAGGTTCCCGGCGCCTGACCCGCGACAGTCGCTTCACCATCGTCGCCGATCGGCGCATCGAATATCGGTCCGCCATCGGGAGCCGTGCTGAAGTCGCCGATGCGACTGATGTTCATCCGCCACGGCTTGCCAGACGGATCACGCGCCGGTTGAACGTTGGCGCGGACATGCAGCGGACGCTGCAGCATCAACGGATGGCGGATGAGAGTCTCGCTGCCCGCGAAAACCCGGACCGGAAAGATTGACGCAGGCGCAAAGCCGTCGCGTTCGACACGCACACGGTATATGCCTGCCTCGACTCCGGTGAGTTGAAAGAAACCGTTGGCCGCCACGCTGGTCTGCGTTACCGGAGAGCCAAGCCGTTCGGCGACGCGTGCGTCACCGCCGGCCGCGACGAGGCGCGTCAGAACCGCGCGTGTTCCGTTAAATTTGGCGCCGCGTTCATCGATTGCAGCCCAACCCGCAACTGACGCACCTTTGCGTAACGTCATTGTGCCGAGGTCTCGCGGCGCGTCGCGGTCGACGCGGACATCCCATCGATATGCAGGAATGTATGAAGCGGAGGCGAGTGAAAGATCGTGTGAGCCGATCGGGATGTCGCACTGCCAGCGGCCCGAGCGTTCGACAGGACAATCGATGACGAAGTCAGGGAGTGAGCGGGGCGGTGTTCCGGGCACGGCGCGGGCGGAAACCGTCAGCGCAGCCGGCAGCTTGTCACCTGGTTTCAGGACCGTCAGCGTTCCGCGCAATTTTCCGGCTGGCCAGAGACGGCTTTCGAAGGTCATTGGACCTTCTCCGCTCGTAACGCTCAGCAGCGCTCGTGCGGACCACCAGCCGCGTGCGCTCGTCGACGTCCACCAATGACTGTTCAGTGGCAGCGAGACATCGACGCTGTCGCCTTCGAATCGAATGACGCGTGCTGGCGCATCAGCATCGTCGGCCGGCTGCAGTTTCACTTCAAGGTGGTCGAAATGTTCGGACGCGACCATCGGCACGACGCTGATGTGAACCAGGCGATCGCCGGTCTCGCCGCAAAGTGCCGCGATCGCGTTTCCGAGGATCAACGTGGCCGCGACGATGGCCGATGTGCACCTCATCAGAAGAGCTGAACGACGACGCTGTTCGGCTTCCGTGCGCGATGTTTCGCGCGATGGATTGAGGCGTTGCCGTTCACTTCGATGTAGTAGCAACCGCCGCCCGTGGCTTCGCAGTCTTTCGCCATCCCTGTGAAATACGTTCGGCAGTAGATCCCATCGCCGAAGCTGTTGTTTGCGACCTGAACGCACTCAGCGTCTGCGCTGAATGGATCACCCCAAACGAAGCTGTATCGGCAGTCGTAGCAGCCGGCGTGCGACTGGGCGCCCGCCTCGCCCTCTGAAGGCAACGCGATGACAACGAACGCAGCAACGACGAAGCTCAGGAGCATGAGGCGAGATCTCAAGTAGCACCTCCATCAGCAAGCGTTCGCAATCCTGACGTACTTAAGTAGATTCAGTCAAGCGACTCAGGAGGAGAACTCGCGATCGCCCGCTTGAGCTCGCCGTCCGCCACGGACATTTCTCTGTCGCGCCCCTGCGTTACGATGAATCGATGCGCCCCGCCCCTTCCAATCCCTCCAATGCCGGCTTTGTGCATCTCCGCGAAGGAATCGAATCGTTCCTTCGGCTGGAGAAAGGACGTCTCTGGAAGGAAGCCTCGCCGACAGAACGGCTGCAGGCGTTGTCGATTGCGGTGCGGCGCCCGGCGCTCGATGCGATGCGCGAAAGTGAGCGGCGTTATCGCGAGCAGGATGCGAAGCGACTCTACTACCTGTCGATGGAGTTCCTGATGGGGCGCGCGCTCGGGAACAATCTCACCAACCTCGGCTTGTACGACGACACGCGCGCGATCATGTCGGAGCTCGGCGTCGACCTCGAGGAAATCGAGGCACTCGAGCCGGACGCGGCACTCGGCAACGGCGGCCTCGGACGTCTCGCCGCCTGCTTCCTCGACTCCCTGGCAAGCCTCGACTATCCCGGTTTCGGCTATGGGATCAACTACGAATTCGGACTCTTTCGCCAGTCGTTCGTGAACGGCTATCAGCATGAGAAACCGGACCACTGGCTGCAGAGCGGCGGCTCGCCGTGGCTGATCGAGCGTCCCGACGAAACGGTCGCGGTTCCGGTCTACGGATTCATCGCCCATCGCAGCGATGCGCGCGGCTCGTACACCCCGCACTGGGTTGATTTCAAAGAGCTGACCGGTGTACCGCATGACATGCCGATCGTCGGCTACGGCGGCAAGACCGTGAACGTGTTGCGCCTCTACTCGGCGCGCGCGTCGAACGAGTTCGACATCGAGATTTTCAACGCCGGCGATTACATCAAAGCGGTGCAGCACAAGATCAGCACCGAAGCGATCTCGAAGATCCTCTATCCCTCCGACGCCGTGCAATCCGGACGCGAGCTGCGATTGCTGCAGGAGTACTTCCTCGTCGCCTGTTCGGTGCGCGACATCGTCAAGCGCTACCTCGCCGTGCACGACTCGCTCGATGAGTTCTCATCGAAAGTGGCGATGCAGATGAACGACACGCATCCGGCGCTGACCGTCGCGGAGCTGATGCGCATCTTCATCGACGACCATCGCATGCCGTGGGAAACGGCGTGGGCGATGACGGTCGAAACGTGCGGCTACACGAACCACACGCTGCTGCCGGAAGCGCTCGAGAAGTGGCCCGTCGAAATGCTCGAGCGCGTGCTGCCGCGCCATCTGCAGATCATTCAGGAGATCAATCGGCGGCTGCTCGCCGAAGTGGAGCGCCGTTATCCGGGCGAGACCTCGATGCTCGAGCAGGTCTCGATCATCTCCGGCGATCAGGTGCGGATGGCGAACCTCGCCATTACCGGCAGCCACAAGGTGAACGGTGTCGCCGCGCTCCATTCGGAACTGGTGAAGACGACGCTCGCGCCCGACTTTCATCGCATGTGGCCTGAGCGCTTCACGAACAAGACGAACGGCGTGACGCCGCGACGCTGGCTGCTGCACGCGAATCGTCCGCTTGCTTCGCTGATCACGAAATCGATCGGCGACGGCTGGATTCGCAATCTCGATGAGCTCCGCAAGCTCGAGCTGTTTGCCGATGACGCATCGCTCCTCGAATCGCTCGTCGATGTGAAGCGCCGCAACAAGATCGCGCTGGCGCGGCT
>JAOBAU010000270.1 GCA_025463165.1 Acidobacteriota bacterium
GAGATCAGTGTCGCGGCCGTGCTGGGCGTCGAGTCCGTAGTACCACTTGCTCCGCTCGAGACAGTTCGTCGTGCCGATGTTGCCGTTGAAACGCGCGCGAATCTGCGCCTTGCCCGGATCGAGATCCTGGTTGGCAAGCTTGTTCGCCAGCGCTATCGGATACCAGACGCCGGCCTTCGGCGCATTCGGGAAATCGGAAGCGATCGAAGTCGGACCGGCCGAGCCGAGCGTGCCGGAGGTCGCGGTGCACGACAGCGGCGCGAAGCTGGCGTCGATCGTGATCTCGATCGCACTGTCGAGCTGCTCGCCCCAGATGCGCGCCGCCTCGAGGAAGGCGTTCATCCGCTGCTGGCCGACGGTCGTACCGGGATTGCCGCCAACCGGCGCGGCCGGCGTCGGATCGTTGAAGCCGACACCCGGGCCGTCCGTGTTCTTGATGGTGATCTTCGCCGCCGCGAACGAGTTGCTGGCGAGCGTCAGCGAAAAGAGAAGGAGTGCAGCGGTGCGCAACGTAGCTCGCATTCGTCAGTGCTCCGTCTTCGTCACGGGAGCTTTCGCTCCCTTCATGAATGCATCGGCGGCGGCCTGACTGCTGAAGCAGCCGGTCTCGAGCTCACCGTTTGCGTTGACGCGGGCCGCGACGATCATGCCGTCGATCGGCATCTCCGCGATCTGCATCCGTTTCGTGCTGGCCGGCGCAACCGCGACGGTTTCGGGCGTCGCGGTCATCGCAACCGCCTGAAATGCGGCGCTCAGCGAAAGCGGCAGACCCGGCAACACGGCGGCCCTGCTGGCAGCCTCGGCGATTTTCTGTAGCTCCTGCGGACGCGCGGTCGCAGCGGGCTCAGCGGCGACGGCCATCGTCGAGACGAGCGCGAGCGCAGCGGCCGCGACTGTTGCACTACGGAATCTCTTCATCTTTGACACCTCCGGGGTTGGTGTTGGACGGGACGATTACAAAAGGATTTCGGGCGAAACGCTATTCCTGAGAACGCGCGCCGCGCCGCGTACAATCGCGCCGTGCCGTGGAACGCGTACGCCCTTCCCTGGATCGTCGTCGGAGCGGCGCTTTTCATTCTCGCCGCGGTGATCTTTCGCCGTCAGCGCGCGTCGCGAGTAGCCGTGCTCTTCTGCGCGATGATCGTCTTCGTCGGGCTCTGGTTCTTCGGCTACTCCGGAATGCTGCTGACGCGCGATCCCGCCATCGCCATCGCATGGGCGCGCTTCGCACTCGCGTCCGTCTGCTTTCTCCCCGCGGCGGTCTACGACTTCACCGCGACCGCGCTCCGTCTTCACGCGGTGCGGCGCCCGTTCGTCATCGCCGCGTGGCTCCTCTCCGGCGTCTTCGCGATCGTCGCGTTGTCGACGCGCGCGCTGGTTACCTCGATGTCGCCGCACGCGTGGGGCTGGTATCCGCGCGCCGGCTGGCTCGTCATCCCTTTCCTCTTCTTTTTCTTCGGCATCCTCGGCATTCATCTCCTCGAATACGCAAACGAATATCGCCATTGCGCCGATCCGATCCGGCGCAAGCGGCTCGCGAAACTGATGCTCAGCTTCACGGTCGTCTATCTCGCCGGCGTCGACTTCATCCCGATGTTCGGCGTCAACCAGCCGCCGCTCGGCTATATCCCGGTCGTCGCTTTCGTGCTCACCGCGTGGGGCTCGATCCGCCGTCATCGCTTCAGCACCATCACCGCCGCGCGCGCCGCCACCGAGATTCTCGAGACGATGGCCGACGCGCTGTTCGTCCTCGATTCGGACGGACGCATCCGCGTCATCAACGGCGCCGTTCGCACGCTGTTCGGTTTTCGCGATGCCGACCTGCTCGGCAAATCGATCGACACGCTCGAACTGACGGATGGCGATCTGACCATCTCCCGCACGCTGCGCGAGTTGTCGCGTCGCGGCGCGATTCGCGATCAGGAGCGCGTGCTGCGCGATCGCGACGGTCACGGCATCGACGTCAGCGTCTCCATCTCCCCCGTCTCCGACCGCGAGTTGCAGCAGGGCGCGGTCGTCATCGCGCGCGACGTGCGCGAGCGCAAGCACGCCGAGAACGAGTTGCGCTCATTCACGAAGCGGCTGCAGCAGAGCAACCGCGAGCTCGAAGACTTCGCATACGTCGCCTCGCACGATCTGCAGGAACCGCTGCGCAAGATTCAGGCGTTCGCCGATCTGCTGAAGACGAAGCACGGCGCGAGCGTCTCGCCGCAGGCGCGCGATTACCTCGATCGGATGCAGTCGGCGGCGAAGCGGATGCAGGTCCTCATCAACGATCTGCTGTCGTTCTCGCGCGTCACCACGAAAGGTCAGCCGTTCGTGCCGGTGAATCTCGCCGACGTCGCGCGCGAAGTGGCGCACGACCTCGAGCTGCGTACGCACGACAGCGGCGCGCACATCGAGATCGGCGAGTTGCCGTCGATCGATGCCGATCCGCTGCAGATGCGTCAGCTGCTGCAGAACCTGATCGCCAACGCACTGAAGTTTCATCGTCCCGACGTGCCGCCGATCGTTCACGTCACCGCATCGATCGGCAGCGACGGCTGCTGCCGCATCATCGTTTCCGATAACGGCATCGGCTTTGAAGCGAAGTACGCCGAACGGATTTTCACGATGTTCGAGCGGCTGCACGGCCGTGCAAAATATGAAGGAACCGGTATCGGGCTGGCGATCTGTCGCAAAATAGCGCAGCGTCACGGCGGCGACATCGCCGCGACCAGCGTGCCGGACGAAGGAGCCACGTTCACGGTGACGATCCCGGCGCGACACTCAGAAGAGAGAGAGCATGCTGATGCGTGATCCCGGACACCCGATCACGATCCTCCTCGCCGATGATGACGAAGAAGATCGAATGCTGACCACGGACGCTCTGGCCGAGAGCCGCGTCGTCAACGATCTCCGTTGCGTTGAAGACGGCGACGAGCTCCTCGACTATCTCTACCATCGCGGCCGCTACTCCGATCCGCAATCGGCGCCGCTTCCCGGCCTGATCCTGCTCGATCTCAACATGCCGCGCAAAGACGGGCGCGAAGCGTTGAAGGAGATCAAAGCCGATCCCGATCTGCGCCGCATTCCGATCATCGTGCTCACCACGTCGAAAGCCGAGGAGGATATCTATCGGACGTATGACCTCGGCGCGAATTCGTTCATCACGAAGCCGGTGAGCTTCGAAGGACTTGTCTCCGTCATGCGCGACATCGGCCGTTACTGGATCGAGATCGTCGAGCTTCCACCCGACCACCTTGTCTGAGCTCGAGCCACGCGCGATCCGAGTACTGCTCGTCGAGGACGACGAGGACGATTACATCCTCACGCGCGAGCTCCTCGCCGACAGCCGCCGCTCGCAGTTCGAGCTCGACTGGATCTCGAATTTCGATGAAGCGCTCACCGCGATCTGCCGCTTCAATCACGATCTCTATCTCGTCGACTACCGCCTCGGCGAACGCGATGGACTCGAGCTGCTGCGCCGCGCGAAGAGCAACGGCTGCAACGCGCCGCTGATCCTGCTCACCGGTCAGGGCGATGGCGACGTCGACGTCGCCGCGATGCGCGCCGGCGCCGCCGACTATCTGGTCAAGGGCGACATCGACGCGCAGCTTCTCGAACGCTCGATCCGCTATTCACTCGAACAGAGCCGCACATTGCACGCGCTGCGCGAAAGCGAAGAGCGCTACGCGTTGTCCGCGCGCGGCGCGAACGACGGGTTGTGGGTGTGGGACCTCACGCGCGCCGAGGTCTATTACTCGCCGCGATGGAAATCGATGCTCGGCTATGCCGATGATGCGATCGGCAATTCACCCGATGAATGGATGTCGCGCGTTCACCCGGACGACGTCGAGTTGTTGCGCGGCGCGATCGACCTGCACGTCCACGGCGACACGCCGCACTTCGAGAGTGAGCACCGCATGCGCGGCCGCAACGACGAGTATCGCTGGATGCTCAGCCGCGGCCTCGCGGTCCGCGATGCAAACGGAAATGCGACGCGCATCGCCGGCTCGCAAACGGATATCACCGAGCGCAAGCTTGCCGTCGAACGCCTCACGCACGACGCATTTCATGACGCGCTGACGCAGTTACCGAATCGCGCACTGTTTATGGATCGTCTGCAGCGCGCGCTCGAAACGCATCGGCGCCGCGCCACCGCGCGCTTCGCCGTGCTCTTCCTCGATCTCGATCGCTTCAAAATCGTCAACGACTCCCTCGGCCACGTGCTCGGCGACGAGTTGCTGATCGGCGTCGCACAGCGGCTGTCGGAAATGCTGCGCACCAGCGACACCGTGGCGCGCATCGGCGGCGACGAGTTCACGATCCTGCTCGAAGGGCTCGATCACATCACCGACGCCGTTCGCACCGCGCGCCGCATTCAGGAAGAGCTGCTCGTGCCGTTCCGCATCGGCGGCCACGAGATCTTCACGACCGCGAGCATCGGCATCGCGCTCAGCACGACACGCTACGACCGGCCGGAAGATGTGCTGCGCGACGCCGACATCGCGATGTATCGCGCGAAGTCGCGCGGCAAAGCGCGGCACGAAGTGTTCGACACGGCGATGCACGAGCGCGCCGTGAAGATGCTGCAGTTCGAGACCGATCTGCGGCGCGCCGTCGAGCGCGACGAGCTGCGGCTGCTTTATCAGCCGATCGTCTCGCTGCGCGATGGAACGCTGGTCGGCTTCGAAGCGCTCGTGCGCTGGGATCGCGGCGGTGAGCTGATCCGCGCCGACGAGATCATTCCGGTCGCCGAGGAGACAGGACTCATTCTGCCGATCGGACGCTGGGTGCTGACCGAAGCGCTGCGCCAGCTCGCGGCGTGGGACGCCGCCGGCATCGGCGGCGGACGGATCGACATTCACGTCAACCTCTCGCCGAAACAACTCCTGCAACCGAACCTCGTCGAGCAGGTGACGAGTGCGCTCGCCGCATCGGGAATCGCCGCGCAACGCCTGCACCTCGAGGTGACGGAGTCGGTGCTGATCGAAAGCGCCGAAGCCGCGGCCGCACTGCTGCGCGACCTGAAAGCCGCCGGAGTCTGCCTCAGCCTCGACGACTTCGGCACCGGCTATTCATCGCTTAGCTCCCTCCGCCAGTTCCCCTTCGACATGCTGAAAATCGATCGTTCGTTCCTCATCGACGGCGGCGAGTCCGCCCGCACCGACGAGATCGTCCGCACCGTGAGCAGCCTCGCCGGCATCCTCGGCATGAACGTGACCATCGAAGGACTGGAAACGCACGAGCAAACGGAACGGATGCGCGAGCTCTCGATCGAATTCGCGCAGGGGTTTTACTTCGCGAGGCCGGTAAGAGCGGAAGAGGTCGCGGCGCTGTTGTCAGCGAAGGTCGAGAACTAACGACCCGCGCGGGGCGAGCACACCGTCCTTGCATTTTCCGGCGCGGCTGCAAGCGCGATAGTGGCCCGGCGCGAGATCGGCAACCGTGAGCCTCTCGCCTTCCGGCACCGCCATTCCATGCGCTTCGATCCACGAATACATTTCAACGTCAGGCAAGAGCGCGCCGTCATGCGTGACACGGAAGGGCACATTCGCAATCACTTCCACGGTGCCGCCGACTGGCGCGATCTCAATTTCGAGCGGCCGATCATCGATCGTGACCTGCATCGCCTGCAGCGTTCGGCCGGGTACCGCGGCGATCAGCAACGCGTCGTTCGCGACAGATGCGATGCGAAGCTGAAACCGGCCGTTCGTGTCGGTCACCGCGGTTTTCTGTTCGCCATGGCCGCTCGACATCGCATACGCATTGATGCGAGCGCCGACAACCGGCATGCCTCCCGACGTCGCGCGTCCCGCAACCGTTTTGGTCGCGTCAACACGAAGCTCGACGCCGGTGATCTTCTGATTCTCGGTAAGCGCAATTTCGACCGGCAGACTCGTCTCACCGCTGCGACGATCGCGAGCACGCAAACGAACGCTGCCGACCGGCAGCGCACGAAATGTGAAGCGTCCGTCGGCCTCGGAAGCGGCACTCAACACGCGACCGTTGAGCGTCGCGCTTACGTCCGCGCGACTCACCGGCTTTCCATCGGATCCGACGACGACGCCGGTGACCGAGGTATCCGACAACTCGATCGTCAGTTCCTCCGCGGTGACATCGATCGACAGCAGCGTACGCACTCCTCCGTCACCGCTGATCTCAACCGGCCATCGACCGCGATGCGGAAGGTAACCGGCGAAGCGGCCATCCGCGTCAGAGGTCATGGTCGAACGGACCGCGCCATCGCGTCCTCCGAAAAGAAGCGCGGCCGCATACGGCTCGCCGCCAAGCGTCACCTTCCCTTTCACATCAAACTGCTCGACGCGAATGTTGTGACGCGAATCGCCATCGTCGTGAATGCGCAACTCCTCGTCCCAAACCTTGTTGCCGGCGTGATCCTGAAGATTGACGTTGAAGGTGCCGGGCGACTGATCGGGCAGAGTGAGAGTGCCGTCCGCGCCAACCGTCGTGACGACGACATCAGGTTCATAGCCGGAGACGAAATCGCTGCGCTTCATCCACGTCGCTCGCCATCGCGCGCCCGATGGATCGCCTGGCGGGTCGACTGCAAGACGAACCGTCAACGGCGGCTGCAACAGAATCTCTTTGCGAAAAACGGATTCCTTCCCTTCGTAAATCTCGACTGGATAGATGCGCGCGGCCGCAAACCCCTTCGCACGCACTTCGAGGAGATACACGCCGGCTGGAACAGACGTGAGTTGCACGGCGCCGCGTTTGTTGAAGGTTGCCGACGCCACCGGCTCGCGAAGCCGAGCCGTCGTTTGCGAAGGGGCGTCAGACAATGGTCGGTGCAGACTCGCGCGCGCAGGTTCTGTCAGCTGGC
>JAOBAU010000296.1 GCA_025463165.1 Acidobacteriota bacterium
CGTTATTAATACACCAGCGCAATGATCGAGCTTCGGGGTATCACCAAGACGTGGTCCGATGGACATCCCGCTCTTCGCGGGATCGACCTCACACTCGGTGAAGGTCTGTTCGGGCTTCTCGGGCCGAACGGCGCCGGCAAGACGACGCTTCTCTCGATTCTCGTCCTCGCCGTCGAACCGACCTCCGGCGAACGGCGCTACTTCGGCGTCGATCCCGCGCGGCGCGGAATGCGTTCCGCGATTCGCCGCGAGATCGGATTCCTGCCGCAGGACTTTCATCCGATCGGTGTGCTGACCGGATTCGAGTACCTCATTCACTGCGCGCGCATGCGCGAGATTCGTCTCACGCGTCACGAGCTCGAGCGGCGCGCGCGGATGCTGCTCGATGCCGTCGATCTCCAGGACGCCGCCAATCGCCCGTCCGGAAGTTACTCCGGTGGGATGCGACGCCGTCTCGGCATCGCGCAGGCGCTCATTCATGCGCCGAAGCTCCTCGTCATCGACGAGCCGACCGCGGGACTCGATCCCGATGAGCGCATTCGTTTTCGCAATCTGATTGCCGAAGCGGCGGAAGAGGTTGCGGTCCTGCTGTCGACGCACATCTGCGAAGACATCGAGACGACGTGCGATCGGCTCGGCATCGTGCAGCAGGGAAAACTCGTCTTCGACGGCACGCCGAGCGCGCTCATCGCGGAAGCGCCTGACGAAGAGACGCTCGAAGGCGCATACGCCGCGCATCTCGCGCAGCGGAAAGCGGCGGCGGCCGCATGAGACTCTTCCGCGCATTCCTCGCGCACGAAGTGAAGACGCAGTTGCGGTCGGGCCGCTTCCGGCTGCTCGCGGCCGTCTACACGATCGTCTGTCTCGTCCCGCTCGTCGTGCCGATCGTGCTCTGGAATCGCGGCTCGAACGCTATCGGGCCGTCGCTGTTCGCGAACATGCTGGCGATGATTCAGCCGCTGGCGACCGCCATCCTCGCGGCGATTCTCGCCATTGATGCGATCTCGCGCGAGCAGCAGGAAAACTCGTTTCGCGTCGTCTCGCTCGCGCCGATCTCCAACAGCGGCTACGCGCTGCGACGCTGGCTGAGCGTCGTCGCGATCGTCGTGCCGCTGACGTTCGTCGCATCCGCGCTCGCCGCCGCGCTGTCGTACACATTCGCCGGCGGCGTGCACGACTCCATCCCGTGGACGTGGCTGCTGCACATCCTGCCGATCGCCATCATTTACTCCGCATTCGCGTTCGCGCTGGGCACGATCACGGCGCGCACGATCCTCGCCGCGATCATCGGCGCCGCGCTCCTCACCTTCGGCCTCGGCATCGCCAACGATCTCCTCGCGCGCTCGCATCGTCAGCTCGGCGCAGTGTTCGGCGGCATCATGCCGGACCGCGGAAACGTGGAGATGTTCGGCTGGTCGCTTCGCGGCTGGGGCGCGCCGCCGCTGCCGACGGAAGCGCGATACGACGTTGCACACGCGCTCGATGAGATCGTGCCGCGCGACGCGCTCATCGCAGGTCTCGCCGCGCTGCTGCTCGGACTCGCGCCGCTGATGCTTCGCCGCACGCGGCGCGACATCCGTCCGTGGCCGGTCGCTCCCGAGCACAGCCTGCGCACGTTCATCAAAGCGATCAATCGCGTGCGCGATGACTTCACGCCCGACGGCCGTGTCGAATGGAGCGAGATTATGACCGCCATGTGCGGCGTGCTCCTCCTCGGCGGCGCGATCGCAGCGCTCATGGTTCGCGAGACGAAGTATCAGCGGCTCGCCGCCGAGCGATTCAACATCGAGACCGCGGGAACTCCCACGCCGACTCCTCTCGCCGTCGTCGCAACATCGATGCGCGTAGACGGCACGATCGATGACGACGGCAGCGTGCGCACGCGATCGGTGCTCGTCCTTCGCAACGACGGCGCGACGCCGGTAAGAACGCTCGGCTTCTCCATCAATCCGATGCTGACGATTCGTTCCTCCGCATCGGCAGGACGCGCAACCGCGACGCGGACGTGGGATCGCATCGCCGTCGTGCTCGACCCTCCGCTCGCATCACATGCGGCGCGCACGCTTACGTTCGACGTCACCGGCACGCCGGGCGAGATCGACTTCACCATCTACAACCCGTTCATTCAGCGCTATCCGCGATTCCGCGATGCGAAAGACGCGATCGACATGGAACCGCTCGCGCTCAGCACGTTCACCGCGTCGGCGAATCGTTCGCAACTGTCGATGCCGCTCTCCGATCTGGCGCCGGTGCTGCGTTACACAAAGTGGGAACCGATCAACAACGCCGATGGATCGGTCTCCATCCGCGAAGAGCAGCTGGCGACCGCGATACCGCTTCACCTCGATCTCCGCGTGCCGCGCGATGTGTTCGTCGCCGATTCGTGCGGCTCCATCTCGTCTGCATCGCGACTGCTCACAGCGTGCGAAGCCGATCCGGCGAAGCATCTCCTCTTCGGCGGCGCGCTGCGATCGATTCCGATCGGTCCGACGGCGTCACTCGCGTTTCTCCCCACGCATCAACCGTTCGCGAAGTTGCACGGCGGAACGCTCCAGCAGGCGCTCGCTCTGATCGCAAAAGCGTGGCCGGGACTCGGGCTGCGCGACCGCATCATCTTCGTCGAACGTCCGTCGCGCGAGCTCGAGCGCTACTACGGCGACTACAACCCGTCGTACACGATCGAATCGATTCAGGCTTCCGGCGCGCTGCAACTTCTCCCCGAGCTGATGCTGACGACGCGGAAGCCGATCAAGCCCGGCATCATCGCCACGTCGATCCTCGCGCACGCGCTGTTCGAGCGCCGCCTGCTCGTTCGCAATCAGCACGGCTTCTTCGCCCGCTTCTACTCATACGTCGCGCGCGCTCGCGTTGGTGAGTCGCTGAAAAGCGGCGCGGTCGAGCCGGGCATTCAGGGCGGCACTCCGGCGATCAATCCGGTACTGCTCGATCCCGACATCCGGCTGCGCCGCGTCCTCGTCGACATCGAAAACCGCGTCGGCTCCGATCGGCTCGTCGCCGGCATCAACGACTTCATCACGTCGAGCCGCGAGCCCGGCAATGCGAAAGAGTTGATCGATGCGATCGCCAGACGCGGCGAAGTCTCGCTCGATCGCGTCTATCAGGATTACTTCGAAGGACGCGCGCTGCCGCGGCTCACGTTCGTCGACGTCGAGTTCCATCGCGTCGGCGACGTCTGGCAGATCACGGGAAAACTGCGCAACGCCGGCAGCGGCGAAGCGTTCTGTCCGATCGTGCTGCGCACCGCGTTCGAATCGGTGCGGCGCGTCATCCGCATCGACACGAACGAGATCGTGCCGTTCTCGATCTCGACGCCGTACGCGCCGCGCTCGCTGCAACTCGATCCCGACAAAGTCTGCTATCGCTTCGCGGCGGTCGGCATGATCGACAACGTCGATTACAAAGGCGAGCGATGAGGAACTGGCTCGTTCGCATTCGCGCGTCGCTGGCGCTGCTCGTCGAGCGGCGCGTCGGTCTCTTCCTTTCAATCGACCTGCTCTTCCTCTTCTCCGCGATTCCGCTCGCATTCGGCGGCACCGGCCGCGCCACCGAATTCTGGTTTCCGCTCTTCATCATTCCGTCGCTGATTCTCGGCGTGCCGATGCTCTCCGAATGCGTCGCAGTCGAACGCCGCAGCGGCACGCTCGATCTCGCGCTGTCATCGCCCGGCGCGCGCTTCTACTTCGAGCGGCGGGCGGTCGCGGTCGCGGCGCTGATGATCGTGCAGGGATGGTTCGGCATCTTCTTCGCGCGCGCGGCCACCGAAGCCTTTCCGCTCACCGGTCCGCTGATTCAGATCGTCGTCGTTTCGCTCTTCATCACGTCGGTCACGCTCAACTGGTCGCTGCGCCTCGCCACACCCGGCGGCGTCATCTTCGCGACGTTCGCCACTGTCGCCGTTTTTCTGCCGTGGTTCATGTCGAATCCGATCTATCCGCCGGCGATGGCCGGTCATCCGATGACGATCGACGACATCCTCAAAGTTGCGAAAGCCAACCTCGTGCTCGCCGGTGCGGCGGGCGTCTTCTACCTCTATTCACTGCAACGGCTGATGCGGCCGGAAACGATCATCACCTGAGGTCACATATGAAACCCTCTTCGCTTTTTCTGATCCTTTGCGCGGTCTTACTCGCGGCCTGCCATAACGACGACGTCGATCGTGAACCGAATGCCACTCCGGTGCGCACCGAGGTTGCGAAGCGGTCGGAGTTCGCCCCGACGATCGCGTTGATCGGAGTCGTGCGCGCTTCCGAAACCGTTCCGGTCGTCGCGCTGAAAGCCGGCTCGATCGTTTATGCGCAGCGCTTCGCGGGCGGGCTGCGAACCGGCGAGAGCGTTCGTGCCGGTGAAGTGATCGCGGAGATTCGCAACGATCAGAGCGAGTTTGCGACGCGCCAGTCGCGGCTCGAGATGGACGCAGCGAGCGCTGACTTCGATCGCTCGAAGCGCAGTTACGACCTCGGCGTCGTTTCGTCCGCGGAGTATTCGACGTTCAAAGTTCGCGCGCAGCTTGCGCGTGAGCGCTTCGCCGCATCGCAGCGGGATGCGACGCGCCAGACGATCGTAGCGCCGCGCGCCGGACGCGTCGTGGTGATGCAGCCGGTCGCGAACGGCGTCGAGGTCGCGGCGGGAGCGAAGCTCGCCGACGTCGCATCGGGCGGAGTACCGATCGTCGAAAGCGCTGTCGCCGCCGCCGATCGCGATCAGCTTCGTCCCGGTCTCGTCGTGCGACTCACGCACGGCGCCTGGAAAGGCGAGGGGAAGATCGCGGAAGTCGCATCGGTCATCGACACCGCCGGCACCGCGCGCGTCGTCATCACGATGACGAAAGGCGACGCGCCGCCGCCGGGAACGGGAGTGGATGCCGAGGTTGAGCTGGAGAGACGGCCGGACGTGTTGAGCGTGCCGGAAGATGCGCTCGTCGCCGGCAGTGAAGGACCGGCGCTCTTCATCGTCGGCGCGGCGGAAGGATGGCGCAACACCTTCGCCGTGAAACGCGTCGACGTCGAAACGGGCGGACGCGCCGGCGGACGCGTTGAAGTGCGCGGCGGCTTGCGCGACGGCGATCGCGTCGTCGTCACCGGCGTCGACGCGCTGTCGGAAGGAACATCGATCGTCGAATCGGAGTCGAAGTCGTGATCGAAGCGGCGCTGCGCCGGCCGGTCTCCACGATTGTCGCGACGATCGCCTTCTCCGCCGTCGGCCTCTTCTCGCTTTTCAAGCTGCCACTCTCGCTGCTGCCGGCCATCGAACGGCCGCGCCTCGTCATCAATGCGAAAGCGGCATCGAGCTCCCGCGATGAACTGCTGCACGACGTCACCGTGCCGCTCGAGCGTCGTCTCGCGCTGGTGCCGGGCATCGCGTCGATTGAAAGCGAGACGTCGGATGGTGAAGCAACGATCACGCTTGAATCGACGTGGCAGAGCGATCCCGATCGGCTGCGCGTCGACGTCGCGCGGCGTATCGAAGGAGCGAGTGCAATTCCGCTCGACGAGCTGACGGTCGACGTCCTCGGCAGCGATGCGCAGCCGGTGATCGAAGTCGCGGTGACCGGCGGCAGTGGCGCGAGCCGTTCGACGATCGCACAGCGAGTGGTGGTGCCCGAGCTCGCAAGAATCGACGGAGCGGGACGAATCGAAGTGAGCGGAGCATCGCCGCTGCGACTCGTCGTGCAGCCGCGCGCCGCCGACCTCGCCGCGCGCGGATTGACCGCGGCCGATGTCGAAGAGCGACTGCGCACGGTCGGACGTCCGATCGCTGCAGGACGCGTACGCGAAGGCGCGTCGGTACGACCGCTCGTCGTGCTGCAACCGGTGCGCAGCGCGGACGAATTGCGGCGAGTGCTCGTGCGCGATGTACCGCTGGGCGAAGTTGCAGACGTGTCGCTGCGCGAGGTGGTGGATGAGACGGCGTTCCGAAGTGTTGTGGGGGCGGGCGCTTCGCCCGCGCAGGCGGCCGGAGCGGCCGCCTCCACATTAAACAAAGCTTCCGAATCCGGCGTGCTGATCCGCGTACACCGCGCTCCCGGCGCGAACGCGGTCGCGCTCGCACGAGCAGTACGAGCCCGCGTCTCCGAGCTCGCGTCGCGCGCCGGCGACACACGCGTCCGCATCGTCGACGATCGCAGCCGCGAAGTCTCACGCGCCCTCGGCGAGCTCGCGCTCTCCGCGCTCCTCGGCATCCTTCTCGGCACGCTCGTCCTCCGCTTCATGCTCGGCCGCTGGCGTCCGACGCTCGCACTCTCCGTCGTCATTCCTGCGGCGTTGCTCTCATCGTTCGCCGTCTTCCTCGTCGCGAACGTCTCGCTCGACGTCATCTCGCTGGCCGGACTCGCGCTCGCCACCGGACTGCTCGTCGACAACTCCATCGTCGTACTCGAATCGATCGAAAGCGCGCGTGCACGCGGAGAACGCGACGCCGTGCTTCGCGGCACGAAACAGATCGTCGTCGCCGTCGTCGCCAGCTCGGTGACCCTGGTGGTCGTCTTCGCGCCGCTGCTGTATTTGCGCGGCCTCGCGCGAGCGTTGTTCGGCGAACAGGCCATCGCCGTGATCGCGTCCGTCGCCGCATCGCTCGTCTTTTCACTCGCGCTGACGCCGGTGCTCGCCGCACGCGGCGCAGCCGAAACGAAACCGCGCAGCCCCGGACTCGCGGCATATCGCGAATGGCTCGAGCGCGCGCTCGCAAACCCGCGCCGCACCGCGCTGATCGCCGCGATCGTGTTGATCGTCACCATCGCCAGCGGTGCGCTGTTGCCGCGCGAGCTGTTCGCGCGTGGCGCATCACGACGTGTTGTCGCGGAGCTCCGCTTCGCGCGCGATCTCGATCCGCTCGCCGCACGCGCGCAGGGTGAAGCGATCTGGCGACGTGCACTTGCGGCGCTCGACGCGAACGACGTCGAAGCGATGTCGATGCAGCGACGCGCCGGCGGCGAAGGAGAGCTCGACGTCGAATTGAAATCAGCAACGAAGACGACCGAGGCCGTTCACAAATTGAGAGAAGCGCTGCGAGTGGCCGGCGTGAATGCGCGCGTGCGCATTCGCACGAGCGCGTTCGTCGAAGGAATTGGCGGCGATTCCGATCAGATCGAAGTGATCGCTTCCGCAACCACCGATCGCGACGCCGCATCGCTCGCGTCGCGCATCACCTCCGCGATGCAGCACGTGGGATTCGCTCTGCACGACGATGATGAGAATCGCGCGCGCACCGCCGTGACGTTGCGATGGAACGAACAACTCCTCGCCGCGAATGCAATCTCACGGGCGACGATCGAGCGCGAACTGCGTGCGGCGACGAGCGACAGCGACGTCGGACAGAGCGACGTCACCGGCAGCGAACCGTCGATTCGTCTGCTGCCGGTCGCGCCGCGCAATGTGTCGACACTGCCGGTTCGGATCGGCGATCGAATCGTGCCGTTGTCGGCGGTGGCCGGAGTCACCATCGCCGCGCGCGCGCCGCGTGTCCGCCACGATCAGAGCCGTCCCGCGCAGCGACTCGTGTTCGATCGCACGAACGCTGACCGTAATCCCGCGAGCATCATCGATCGCATCGCGCTTAGCCGCGGAGAGCGCGTTCGCGTCGCGGGCCACGCGCGCGAGCTCGGCGACGCGTTCGCGCAGATGCGACTCGCGTTCGTCCTCGTGCTCGTTCTCCTCTATCTGACCATCGCCGCGTTCTATGAATCGCTGCTGCTGCCGCTGCTCGTCATGGCGGCGATTCCATTCGCCGCAGGCGGCGCATTCGCGGCGCTGCTCATCACCGGCCAAAGCCTCAACGTGATGTCCCTCATCGGCCTCATCTTCCTCGGCGGCATCGTCGTCAATCACACCATCGTCCTCATCGATCGTGCCGAACAACTCCGCGCCGCCGGCGCCGATGAAGAAGATGCGATCCGTGCCGCCGCCGCGGAGCGCTATCGCCCCGTGATCATGACGACCGCCACCGCGATCCTCGGCATGATCCCGCTCGCGATTCTCGGCGGCGACGGTGCCGAACTGCGGCGCGCCATCGCCATCGCGGTCACCGGTGGTCTCGTCGCCGCGACCATCTGCACGCTGATCGTGATCCCGCTGCTGCATCGCGCGCTCGAACCGCTGCGTCGCCGCGGCCGTCGCGCGGAAGTTGCCGGCGAGCTGGCCATGGCGGTTGCGCCGTGACCTCGCAGCATCGCGTGCGACGCATCATCGTCGCACTCACCGTCGTGCTGCTCGCACTCGTCGCGGCGCCCCGCCTGCGGCTCGACTACGCGGCGACCGTTGCGATGCCCGAGATCGCAGTCTCGCTCTCGCTTCCGCCCGGCGCTGCGAGCGATCCGACCGAGACGACCGCGCGCTGGGTCGTCCCGATTGAATCCGCCATCCGCTCGCTTGGCGACGTCGCCGGAACGCGCGGCCAGGTTTCGGGAAATGGCGCGCAACTCACGGTCCGCTTCCGCGGCGACGTCGATCCCGAGCTGAAGACCGCGCGTCTGCTCTCCGATCTCGCGCCGCTGCGCGCGAAGCTGCCGCGCGAAGCGAGCATCGAGGTCCGCCCATCGATGCAGGGCGGCTCGCGGCCGAACCTCGTGCTCGCCGTTCGCGGCCGCGATGCCGATCGCGCGGCGCGTCGCATCGCCGAAGAGTTGCGCACCGCTGATGGAGTTCGCGACGTCGGTGTCTGGGGAGAAGTGCTGGAGGAAACGTCGGTGCGTCTGCGCGATGACGCACCGCGATCGATCACCGTGAGCGCCGTTCGCGAAGCGATCGACCGCGCGCTGCACGGCACGCACATCGGCACGGTGCGCAACGGCTCAAGAACGCTGCCGCTCGATGCAGCCGCAACCGCCGCGCGCATCGATGAGGTTCGCATCGGTGATCATCGACTGACGTCGATCGCGGACGTCAGCACCGCCGCAATGCCGCAGGTGCAATCGTCGCGTCTCGATGGCAAGCCGGCAGTACTGCTCTTCGTCATGCGCGACGAAAGCACGTCGCCATTTCGTTTCGACAACAGCGTGCGCGAACGGCTCGCCGCCGCCGCGAACAATGTAGAAGTGATCTCCAGCGATGCCGCCGATCTGCGGCGGTTGCTGATGCTGCTCGGCATCGGCGCGCTGTTGGCCACGCTCCTCCTGGGCTCATACCTTCCGGTCGCAATCGCGATCGCCGCGAACATCGCGTGGCTTGCAGCGATCGACGTCGACGCATCAGCGCTCATCGCTGCAGCGATCGCAATCGCCGGCATCGCACCGCTGGCACGAATGCGTCGCGATCGCGGCGCGGCGATGATTGCAGCCGCGGCGATCGCCATGCTGCCGGTCGCCGTCACGCTCGGCAGCCGCGCACTGATGCCGTTCATCATCGGACCGGCGCGCGCGTTCACGATCGCCGGACTCTCCGCCATCTGCGCTACGTTGTTACTGCCGGCGACGCGACCGCTTTTCGTCACGCGCGGACTCTTCACGCGCCGCCTGCTGCGCAACGCCGCGAGTGTCGTGCTCGCGGTGACCACCGGCGGCTTCGCGCTTTACACGTGGTGCGGAACGGCGCTCGATCCGAAAGGAGCCGGGCGCATTCCGGAGCGCGGACGGCTCTACGTTCGCGTCGCACTGCCGAGCGGCGCGACGCTCGCGCAGAGCGTGCGCGCCGTCGAAGCCGTCGAGACCGCGGCGCGGAAGCTGAGTGACATCAAACGCGTCTGGAGCATCGTCTCGCCGGAAAGCGCGACGTCCGTGCTCGAGCTGGCGCGTGCCGCGCAATCGCAGCAAGCCATCGCGATTCTTCGCATCCGGCTGTACAGCATGATCGCCGTTCCGGGCGCGCTCTCGATCGAAGAAGGATTCGATCGCTCCGCCGCGTCGCGGCTCTCCGACGATCTCGAAGAGCGGCCGGAGACGAACGAAGAAGGGTGGATGTATCGCTTCATCATGCACGGCACGAACCTCGACGGAATGCGGCGCGCCGCCGAAACGATCGAGCGCCGGCTGAAGACCGCCAGCCTCGCCGACCGCGTCGACGCGAGCTGGGGCGCGACGTCGAGCCGAGTCGAGCTCGTTCCTCATCGCGACACCTCGCCGGAGCTCGCAGCGGCCATCGCGTCGTCACTCATCGAACGAACGATCCCGCCGTCGCCCACCGAGTTGAGCGACGGCCGCTTCCTCACCGTCGCCGCCGCGCGTGCGCCGCGCACGTACGACGACGTGCCGCGCGCACACGACCTCTTCGCGATCCCGCTCCGCTCCGGCGACGGCGCCGCAACCGTTCTCTCCGCGTTCACTCCGCGCGCCTCCATGGTTCTCGGATCCGCGCAACGCGAGCTCGGGCGTTTCGTGCTGCCGATCACCGTCAATGTCGGCGGGCGCGAAGACGAGCAGATCCTCGACCATCGCGAGAAGATCGATCGTCTGCTCGCCAATCTCGCGCTGCCGCCGGACGTCTCGCTGGCGCGCCCCTCACTTTCGAAATTGCAGATGTCGCGCGAGAAATGGCGCGCGATCGGCCTCGCCACGCTGTTGCCGATGCTGCTCTTCGCGATCGGTGCGATCGCCCTCAGCTCAACGCGTGCGGCGTTCGTCGCACTCGCGCCGGCCGGCGCCGCGGTCGCGCTCACCGGCGCATTGATGATGATGACGTCCGCCGCCATCGATGAGCCGACGCTGCTCGCGATGTCGGCGGCGGCGTGTTGCGTCACCGCGATGGCGATCATCGCCATGCGCACGCGATCGAACGTCTCCGCCTATCGGATGCTGCGCCACGCCGCTCTTCCTGCCGTCAGCGGATCGCTCGCCGCGCTGTTGATGCTCGTGCCGGCAGCCTTCATCGAAGCATCGCTGCGCGGCGGATGGCGTCAGCCGCTGCTTGCGGCCGCGACGATGCTCGCGTGCGGCAGCGGGCTCGCGCCGCTGCTCTCCGCCGCGGTCGGCATCGTGGCGCGCGACCTTCGCCGCCGCACGTCGACCGAAGGAAAGACGATGCGACATCCCGCGGCCTGGAGCGCGACCGATGAACCGACGACGCTCAGTGTGCAGAACGTCACGAAGATTTACGCGCGCGGATTTCGCGCGCTGCATCCCGTCTCGTTTGAGTTGCGTCCCGGTGTCGTCGGACTGCTCGGACCGAACGGCGCCGGCAAGACGACGCTGCTGCGCATCCTCACCGGACTGCTGATGCCGACGCGCGGCGAAGTCGCATTTCGCGGTGTGCCGGTCGTGCCGGAGAACCTCGCCGAATACCGGAAAGCGATCGGTTTTCTGCCGCAGGAGTTCAATGCGTGGAGCGGCTTCACCGCGGAAGAGTTCCTCGACTTCTGGGCGATCGAGCGCGGCATCAACGACTCGCGCGAGCGCGTCGCGATGATCGGCCGCGTGCTCGAAGAGGTCGATCTCGCCGACTCGGCGCGGCGGCGCGTGCGCGACTTCTCCGGCGGGATGCGCCAGCGGATCGGTATCGCCCGCGCGTTGCTCGGAGATCCGCCGATTCTCATCGCCGATGAACCGACCACCGGCCTCGACATCGAATCACGAGCGCGTTTCCGCGAGCTGATGCGCGGCGTTGCGCGAGACCGCGTCGTCATTCTCTCCACGCACATCGCCGGCGACGTCGAAGCGACCGCGTCGCGAATCCTCCTCCTCGATCGCGGCACGATCCGCTACGACGGCACGCCCGAATCGCTCATCGCCAGAGCGCATGGAAGAGTCTTCGAAGAGATCGTCAGCGAAAGCGACGCGAGACACCTGTCAAGAAAATACCGCGTCACGACAAGAGTGCGCGTAAGAGACGGCATAAGAATCCGCGCCGTCATCCCGCCCGACGAACCGCTGCCCGCCGCGCAAGTGGAGCCAACTCTCGAAGAAGCCTACCTCGCCGACATCGCCACAAGAAGAGCAATGAAAACCAGCGCCTTCGCCTTCCTCTCGCAAACATAGTCACAGTAACCACGAGGAGCCTCACGTAGCGAAGGCTATGCCCCACACGCACCGGGCCGTGCCCGGTGTCCCCGGCTGGAATCGAACCAGCGACCCACAGCTTAGAAGGCTGTTGCTCTATCCGACTGAGCTACGGGGACATGAGAGGCGAAGGAAGGACGCCTCGCGTGGTCGGGGCGAGAGGATTCGAACCTCCGACCCCCTGCTCCCAAAGCAGGTGCGCTACCAGACTGCGCTACACCCCGAGACGCGTGACGAATGGTGATGCGGACCAGCTAAACCGCGCGAGCGTGACTTGCATTCTCGTGGTGCATCGGCAGCACGGCTTCCCACTTGTTCGCGTCGGCGGTATTGAGCAGGAACTCGATGCAATGCCCGTGCGATCTGATGCGCAGCGCGCGGCCGGAGGCAACCGCGTGGCCGGTCGCCGTTTCGTTGTCGTACTCGATCTCATCGATCTGCGTGATGTCGAGTGACCCCTGCAGATCGGCGTTCTCGTAATAGAAACAGTCGTCCGTCAGCGCCACGATGACCGGCATCTTTTCGAGACCTTCGACATACGAGGCTTCAGTCACGATTTTCGAGGAGCCGCGTCGCTTCGCGGCGAGAGCCTCGAGGACGTCATGCGAACGGAACTTGCGGAACAACCAGACGAGGACGGCCATAACGACGAGTCCCACGACGGTGATGGTACCGAGCCAAGGCATACGTTCCTCCTCAGGAAGGTGTGTTGTTGATTCCGAAACAATTTACTCCGTTTCGACACAAACGTCGACGCGCATTCAGGATGTACGAGCCTTTTCGTCCGTTGTTTCGAGCTCATCTGTAACGTGGTGATGCGGCGGTAGAATGGCCGAATGCAGGGAGGGAAGCGGAAGACGCGCAACGAGCATTCGTCGGGCGGTGCCGTGATCTCCTTTCGCGACGGAGCCGCATTCGTGGCCATGATCGCCACCCGCAATCGGACGCGCTGGGGCTTACCGAAAGGCGCGGTCGTCGAAGGCGAAACGTCCGAGCAGGCCGCGTTGCGCGAAGTGCTCGAAGAGACCGGCCTCGAGGCGAGCGTCGTCAAACTTCTCGACACGATCGAATACTTCTTCCGCGCCGGCGACACACTCATCAAAAAGCGGGTCGACTTCTACCTGATGAGCTACGTCGGCGGCACGCTCACGCCGCAGCTCAGCGAGGTGGACGACGTCGAGTGGGTTTCGCTGCCGGAGTCGCTCGCGCGGGCGAGCTTCGAGTCCGAGCGGAAGCTTTTGGAGACGGCGCTTTCCGAGCTCGAGCAGGTCCGCTCGGCTGTGCTGACTTCTTCTTCGCCGGCGCCTTCGTAGCCGCTTTCTTTTTGGCCGGCTTCTTCTCCGCTTTCAGGCGACTTGCGACGGTCGGCGCCGCGCCGCCTTTGAGCGGATCGCTTCGGTTGCTGTTCCAGACATTCTTCGGACTGACGTCTTCGACCGAACGGTTCGACACGACGGAAAGCGGCGCGACCTCCGTCACGTCGACTTTCTCATTCGCGTACTCATCACGATGCTTCAGCAACAGCCACTCGTTTCCTTTGTCGGAGCGCGACCGTCCGCCGATCTTCACCAGCGCCCACTCGCCGAACATCTTCTTCCCGTAGAGACGGAACGTCAGCTTCCCGGACTTCACTGCTTTCACCGGATCGTCGCCAGGCTCGATGAACTCCCACCCGCCCTGGTCCCAGATGATCACGTTTCCGCCGCCATACTGTCCGGCCGGGATCACCCCTTCGAACTTCGCGTAATCGTACGGATGGTCTTCCGTCATCATCGCCAGCCGCTTCACCGACGGGTCATATGACGGACCTTTCGGAATCGCCCACGACTTCAGCACCCCTTCCATCTCGAGGCGGAAGTCGTAGTGAAGATGCGACGCCTGATGTTTCTGGATGACAAAGATCGGCAGCTTGCCGCGTTTCGGTTTTCCGCCGGCCGGCTCCGGCGTTTCGCCGAAGTCGCGCATCTTTCGATACTTGTGCAGCAGGTCAGGCATGGCGATACGTTACGACGCCTTCCGCCGTTTGTGTGCGGCGGTGCTCCGTGATTTTGCTGCTGTCGTGCGACGACCCTTCGCCGGTTTCGCACTTCGCTTCGCCGGCGCGCGTCGCGTCGCACCACTTCCGAGCGAGCGCCGCAGCGCTTCCATGATGTCGATGACCTCGGCGCCTTTCTTCTCTTCCTCCGGCTCCTCGGACGTAATCGCTTTGCCGCGCGACTTCGCGCGAATGCGATCGATCAGCCGCTCGCGATACTCATCCTTGTACTGCAGCGGATTGAACTTCTTCTCCGTGAGTTCATCGATCAGCATCTCGGCGAGCTTCACCTCCTTCTCCTTCACCTCGCCGCCTTCGATCTCCATCGCGCCGAAATCGCGCACTTCATCGGCGTAATACATCGTGTGCAGGACGAGTCCTTTTTCGAACGGACGAAGGATCACCAGATGCTCGCGATGTGCGGAGACCCAGCGTGCGAGCGCGACCTTGCCCTGCTTCTTCATCGCGGAAGCGAGCAGCTTGTAGGTCTTCGCGCCGCCGGCGGCGGGCCCGAGGAAGTACGCCTTCTCGAAAAATACGGGATCGATCTGTTCGAGGGAGAGGAACTCGGTGATGTCGAGCGCGCGATTGTCATCGCTCTCCAGCGATTCAATCTCCTCGTCGGTGAACGTCACGTATTTCGTTTTGCTGATGGCGTAGCCGCGCACCAGCTCGTCCGCTTCGACGATCTTCTTGTGATGCGGGCACCACCATTTGCGATTCACGCGCGTGCCGCAACTCTCGTGCAGCAGATTGAAATGGACATCTTCTGATTTCGTGGCCGTGTAGAAACGGACCGGAATCGAGACCAGTCCGAATGAGATCGTGGCGTTGCGCAGAGGCCTGAGTGCCATACGTCCTCCCGCCGTAAGACTTTGCATTCGTCGTTCCAGACGCGTCCATGCGGAAGTTGCTGATTCATCTATACTTCACGCGGCTTCGTTCTTGCAGAAACGGCCGCCTGGACATGGATTCGTCCATCCGCAAAATGCTGTGGGGCGCGTTCGCAGCCCTGACGGTTCTCGTAATTCTCGGCCTTGCGCTGACGCTGACGGTGTTGCAGATCGGACGCCGCCAGGAGTACCGCATCGTGCACGGCAGCGCTCCGCTCATCGACGCCGTGAACTCAATGGGACTCGACATCACGACGATGGTGTCGGCGGCGCGCGGCTACATCGCCCAGCAGCAGTCGCAGTTCGCGCAGCAGTACGACGACGCCGTCCGCGACTTCGCGAAATCAGACAAGCAGGCGACGGAGCTGACCGAGGAGCCGCGCGATCTGCTGGTCGTCGGCGACCTCCGGCGTCACTACTTCGAGGTTCGCCAGCTTGCCGACAAGCAGTTCCGGCTGGCGCACGACGGAAAAATCGCCGAAGCATCCGACGCGATGCTCGAGCTCGCACGCGTCCGCCGCTCCGCGCCCGACTACGTCGGCATCCTTACCGAAAACCATCGCCGCTCGGAAAGCGAAGACCTCGAACGTCTCGGGATGCTGCGGCAGGAACTGGCGCTGCTGATGATCGTCATCAGTCTCGTCATCGTCGGCATCGGCGGTTACGCGATCGCATACGTGCAGCGCTCGCTGATGCAGTCGATCGCGCGCCAGGTCAAACGGACCGAAACGATGATCGCCGGTATGGCCGACGGCGTGATGCTCGTCGACAAAGAAGGACGAACGGTCTTCATCAATCCGGCCGGCCAAAAACTCCTCGGCCGCTCCGACGTCGGCATCCCGATCTTCCAGCACGCCGACATCTATTCGCTGCGCAATGAAGAAGGAAAACCGATCGATCAGCGCGAGGTGCCGGCGGCGCAGGCGCTGTCGACCGGACGCGCCATCAACGACGTCACGATGTTCATCGATCGCAAAGACCGCGGCAATCAGATCGCGATCTCGATGACCGCGACGCCGCTGCACGACGATGGCCAGATCTCCGGCGTCATCGTCACCTTCCGCGACGTCACCGAACGCCGGCGGCTCGAAGAAGAGATGCAGCTTCAGGCCGAGCGCGCGCAAATCCTCGCCGACGCAGGCGCGTTCTTCGCGAGCAACATCGATCCGGTCTGGGTCACCCAGGCGATCGCCGAACGGATCGCGGAAGTGCTCGGCGACTGGTCGGCCGTCATCCTGAAATCGAACGATTCGAGCGAGCTGCGCGTCGCGGCCATCCATCATCGCGACATGACCTCGCTCGGCCTCGCATGGTCGTACATCTATCGCCAGCCGCTCGTCGTCGGAGAAGGAATCATCGGGCAGGTCGTCAGCACCGGTTATCCGTCGCTGATGTCGAACGTCGGCAGCGTCACGCAAAGCTCGCACAGCGACGAGACGTCGTATCACGCGCCATCGATGAAGCTCGCGTCGCTGCTCATCCTTCCACTGCGCACACGGCGCGAGATCCTCGGCGTCCTCGTCATCGCCGCGAACGATCCGCAGCGAGTCATGACGGACGACAAACTGCCGCTCGCCGAAGTGCTCGCCGAACGTGCGGCGCTGGCGATCGAGAATGCGAAGCTCTACACGGAACAGGTTGAAGCACGGCGGAAGGTTGAAGATCTCTCGCGACTGAAAGACGAATTTCTTTCGATTGCATCGCACGAACTGCGGACGCCAGTCACGTCGATCAAAGGCTACACGCAGCTGGCGAAGACGCTGATTCGTGAGAACGACCTGACGACTTCCGAGGAGTATCTGGATATTGCGCTGGACCAGATCGATCGGATGTCGCGATTGATTCTCGAGCTGCTCGACGTGTCGCGCATCGAGACCGGACGTCTGGAGATTCGCCGGGAGCCGATTCAATGGTCGACGTTCGTGCGCGACGTCGTCCATCGTCACCACACCGCGGTGAGCGATCGCCGTTTTCATCTGAACGTTCCCGACAGCGACGGCAAAGTCGTCATCGGCGATCGCGATCGTCTCGAACAGGTCCTCGGCAACCTCCTCGAAAACGCGGTGAAGTATTCGCCCGACGGCAGCGAGATTTCGGTCAGCGTCGAAGAACGTGCCGAGTCTGTCGTCACGTCGGTGTGCGACCGCGGCATCGGCATTCCGACCGACGAGCTCGCGCAGGTCTTCGAGCGCTTCCATCGCGGACGCCACGTTTCATCGACGAACTACGGCGGCCTGGGGCTCGGCCTCTACATCACAAAGCAGATCGTCGAGCGTCACGCCGGCTCGATCTGGGTCGACAGCAAAGAGGGAAGCGGCACGACGTTTTTCTTCTCGCTGCCGGTCGTGCCCGTCCCCGCAACCGCGCCGGCGACATCCGCCGCGAGTTGAAATATCACCAACAGAGCGGGGTTGTCGTGCGTACGTCAAGCATGCGCCGCGCGCTCGCCATCTCGCTCATCTTCTTCGCGCTGCCGCTCGCCGCGGATGAGTTTCGCGTCGATCGTGTGCTCGAGTCGCTGACCGGAACGTATCGTCATTCGACGCAGCTGATCGACGGCATCGAAGTCGTGGGCGGGGAGAAGATCGAGCGCATCCGCCGCGACGGAACGTCCGATGTCGTCTACGAGCGAGCGCTGCAGAAAGCGCCGGTGACGATCATGGCCGCGACGTCGCCTCGCGACAACGCCACGCGCGTTTACGTCGACGTGAACGGTGTGGCGCGACCGGCGTGGAAAATCATCTTGTACGAGCGGCCGCTCGAGCCGTTCGCCGAGTACTACGACGCGGCGACCGGCGCGTTGCTGCGACGCGATCCGCTCTTCTGGAATGCGAAGGCGCGCGTCTTCGAAGCGAATCCGGTCGTGAAGCTCAACGATCCTTCGCTCCGCGATCAGAACAACATCGCGAGCGCGGTACCTGATGTCGCGTACTCGATCGTCGAGCTCGACAACATCGCGGCGAGCGGTTCGCTCGTCGGACCGTACGTGCAGATCGTCGACACCGAGAA
>JAOBAU010000299.1 GCA_025463165.1 Acidobacteriota bacterium
AAACGCACTTCCACGTCTTCGGCTCGCTCGCGTTTCTGGCGTTCTATCTGGACTGGCCGGTGCTCATGACCGCGACGGTCATCGTCGCCGCCGACCATTTCCTGCGCGGCATCTTCTGGCCGGAATCGGTCTACGGAACCGTCAACGCGGAGTGGTGGCGATTCCTCGAGCACGCGTTCTGGGTCGTGTTCGAGGATATCTTCCTGATCTGGTCGTGCATCCTGGCGACACGCGAGATGCGTGAAAACGCAACGCGACAGATCGAGGTGGAAGATCTGTCGGAGCAGGAACAGCTGAAGAGCGCCGCGCTGGAGATGGCGCTTGCAGAGATGAGCGCGACCGCGTAATCGCGTTACGGCTTCTTCGCTTTCGCCTTCGCTCGCGGTTTCGGCCGCGGCTCGACCACGGCGGGCGCGGGCGGTCCGCCTTTCACGTACGCGGCTTTGCCGAGCTGACACGGATCGATCTTCGTCTTCGTCTGCAGATACTCGAGCACGTGATCGTTGGCAGTGTTGCCATCGAGCATCGTCACACGTCCGCGCGCGACGTCGACGCGCACGACGCGTCCGGCAATGAGGCACTGCAGAAAATCGCGCGCGGCATCGCTGGCGTCGGGAACGCCATCGAGTCGCACGTGCGTCGTCTCACCGCCAATGCGGACGATGACTTCGTTCGCCTTCGATGCTCCGACGCCGAGCGCCACGACGTCCGCGGCCTGGGCAGACGCGGCGAGCAGCATCGCGGCGACGAAGAACTTCATAGCGCGCTCACCGCCGCGCGAACGCGTTCGAGTCCGGCGCGAATCTGATCGGGCGAGACCGCACCGACGGACAGCCGGAACCAGCCGGTCTCGCGCATCAGTCCGAACGCCTGGAACGGAACGGCCGCGAAGCCCGCTTTCTCGAGCAGCAGGCGGCGGATGTCTTCGTTGGTTTTCAATCCGGCGCGGCCGATGAGATCGAAGTGCGCGGTGAGATAGATCGCGCCCTGCGGCGCGATGGCGTGTACCGGCAGTCCGTCGGCGCGCATCGCTTCGAGTCCGTCGTGCAGCAGATCGAGGCGAAGCTGAATGTCGTGCAGCATCTTCGTGCGATAGGTGCGGATCGCGTCGGACATGCCGAGAAACTTTGCGACCGCCATCTGTTCGGCGCGCGGCGCCCACGCGCCGACGTGTCCGAGGATGTCGCGCATGCGCGCGGTGATGTACGGAGGTGCGACGGTCCAGCCGACGCGCAATCCGGTCGCCGCGTACGCCTTCGAGATTCCGTCGACGAAGATCGTGTACGGCATCGATTCCGGTACGAGCTGCGGCGGCGCGTAATGACGGTTCTCGCCGAACGTGAGCGTCCAGTAAACCTGGTCCCAGAGAATGAAGAGCGGACGATCGCCGGTGCCGGCGCGGCGCTCGTTTTCATCGACGACGAGCCGCGCGATCGCTTCGACCTCTTCGCGCGCCATCACCGTTCCGGTCGGATTGAGCGGCGTGCAGATACAGATGAGGCGCGCGTCGCGGACGTGCGGTTTCAGTTGCGCGGCGGTCGGGAGGAAGTTCGTCTCCGGTCCGACGACGAGCTCGACCGCGCGGCCCTTCATCAGATACGTGTAGTGGTTGTTGTTCCAGGACGGCGTCGGATAGATGACGACGTCGCCGGGATCGACGACCGCCGCGTACGCGGCGTAGATGATCGGCCGCGAGCCGCCGGCGATCAGCGTCGCTTCGATCGGATAGGTGAGGCCGAGCTCTTCGGCGTACAACTTCACGACCGCCTGGCGCAGCTCCTTCATGCCATCGGATGGTGGGTAGTTCGTTTCACCGGCCGCGAGCGCCTCGGCGATGAGTTGCTCGAGCTCGGGCGGGATGCGGAACTCTTTCGGCGAGAAATCGCCAACCGTGAGATTGCAGATCTCCTGTCCGGCTTCCGCGAGCGCGCGGATCTCGCCGGCGATTTTCAGGATCTCCGAGCCGGTCAATCCCTGGGCGAGGGCGGAGAGGGCGGTGGCGTCGTGCAGGCTGGCAACAGTCATCGGCGCGAATTGTACGCGCGATGAATCTTCCAGAGGTCGCGCAGCGCACGGATGAAGTCGCGCGATCGGACCTTCGAGCCGCCGACGTCGCGCCAGTGGAAGATCGGCAGCTCGTAGATCGCGCGTGCCGCGGCGTCGCGTCCGCGGCGCTGCACGTAACGCGCGATGACCTCGACGTCGAAGATCCAGCGCGAAAGAAACGGCTGCGCGAACGCGGCGCGGGTGTCGTCGCTGACACGGAAGAGCTTCGCGCCGCATTGCGTGTCGTAGACGGCGAGCCCGAGGCTGGAGGAGATGAGCGTGGCGCCGACGCGGCCGACGTAGTGGCGCGACGGACGGCGGCTGATCTCGCGGCCGAGCAGACGAACGCGTGCGGCGAAGACCATCTGGATTTCCGGACGGTCGCGAAAGACGCGCATGAAACCGGGGAGCTCGGTCAGCGGCGTGGCGAGATCGGCATCCCAGAATCCGACGAAGTCGGGACCGCGAGCGAGTGACGCTTCGACTCCGCGACGGACCGCCTCCGCTTTCCCGCCGTTTTGCTCAAGGTGGAGAACGGCGAAGCGCGACGGATCGGAAGCGGCGAGCTCATCGAGGATTCGCGCGGTGCCGTCGGTGCTGCCGTCGTTCACGAAGAGGAACGTCAGCTCGTCGCCATCGATGCGGAAGCGGCGGAACGCGTCGACGTCGAGGCGCTGCTCTTCATTGAAACAGGGAACGACGATCTCGACTCGCGGCACGGGCGCGCATTCTACAATGTGCTCATGGCAGAGCCCGCCCGACCAGACAACATGTTGACGAGTCAGCCGAATGACTTTCTGGAATCGCTCATCGAGGTGCGGACGCACGGGCGATATCTGTCGCGGCTAATTGACGATTCGTCAGGTACTTTGATCGGATTTCATGGCTACGCGGAGAATGCGGAGCGCAGTTTTGCGGAGCTGATTCGCATCCCCGGAATCGAACGCTGGTCAGTGATTGCCGTGCAGGCGCTGCATTCGTTCTACGTTCCGAAGACCGGCGAAGTCGTCGCCAGCTGGATGACGAAGCTCAATCGTGACGAGGCGATCGGCGACAATCTCGAGTACGTGCGGCGCGTGGTCGCCGCGGTTTCGCCGAGACGTCCGCTGGTGTTTCTCGGCTTTTCGCAGGGAGCGGCGATGGCGTATCGCGCGGCGGCGACAATTGAATCCGATGCCGTGATCGTGCTCGGCGGCGATCTGCCGCCGGACGTCAACGCCGCAAATCTGCCGCCTGCGCTGGTCGGACGCGGCAAGCGCGACGAGTGGTTCACCGCGGATAAGCTCGAGAAAGACCTGATGTTTCTGTCCGGAGCGGCGAGCGTGTTTTTCGATGGCGCGCTTGAGTGGACGGATGTGTTTCGCGCCGCGGCCGGCGAGTTCCTCGCGAAGGTGCAGCCGCGGAGTTAACGCGAGGGTTCCGGTGTTACTTCGGCGCTCATGTCTTCGCAGCTCGAATCCCGTCTCGACCGCCTCAGGGCGCGACTGAAGGAGCTTCCCGAGCGACCCGGTGTCTACCTCCATAAGAACGCCGAAGGGGAAGTGATTTACGTCGGCAAGGCGCGAAATCTACGCAATCGCGTCGGCTCGTACATCGTCGGCCGCGGCGCGCGCGACACGAAAACGATGTCGCTGATCAACGAGATCGACACCATCGATTTCGTCACGACCAACAACGAGCTGGAAGCGATCCTCCTCGAGAACAACCTCATCAAGACGCACCAGCCGCGTTACAACATCCTCCTTCGCGACGACAAGAGCTACCCGTACATCAAGGTCACGATGTCGGAGGATTACCCGCGTGCCGTCTTCACGCGGCGCGTCGATCGCAAGAAAGGCGATCTCTATTACGGTCCGTTCTTCGCCGGCACCGCGCGGCGCATCCTTAAGCTCGTCGGCGACCAGTTCAAGCTGCGAAGCTGCGATCTCGACATCACCGAAGGACAGAACGCGCTGCCGCGTCCGTGTCTCTACTACGACATGCACCAATGCCTCGGGCCGTGCGTCGTTGGGCTCACCGAACGCGCGGCCTATCGCGAGATGGTCGATGACGTCGTGCTGTTCCTCGGCGGCAAATCGAAGGAACTGCACGAGCGGTTGCGCGCGCGGATGTATCGCGCCGCCGAAGAAGAGAACTACGAGGTCGCGACGTACTACCGCGATCTGATTCGCACCGTCGAGCGCATCCAGGCGGAGCAGCAGGTCGCGTCGGCCGATCAGGAAGATCTCGACGTGTGGGGCTTGTACGAAGAAGGGGGCGACGTTGCCGTGCAGCTTTTCGTGCTGCGCGACGGCAACATCGTCGATCGCCGCGAGCTCTTCTGGGAGAAGCTCCCCGACTACCAGCCCGGCCACTTCCTCGGCGAAGTGCTGCAGCGCTACTACCAGGACAATCTGTTCATTCCACAGGAGATCCTCATCCCGTTCGAGATCGAAGAGCCGGAACTGACGGAAGCATTTCTCACGACGCAGGCAAATCGCAAAGTATCGCTGCGCGTGCCGCAGCGCGGGCGCGGCGTCGATCGGCTGGAGCTCGCCAATCGCAACGCGCGGCTGTCGCACGAGTCGCGGTTTCGAAAGGCGCAGCAGGATCGTCTGCAGATCGCCGGTCAGCGGCTCGCGGAAATCCTCGGCTTCGATCGCGAGATACAGCGCATCGAATCATTCGACATCTCGAACATCCAGGGAAGCGATTCCGTCGCCGGCATGGTCGTTCTCGATCGCGGCAAGTTCGACAAGAAGCAGTACCGCGTTTTCAACATCCGCACGGTCGTCGGCGCGGATGATTTCCGGTCGATGGCCGAGGCGGTCGATCGGCGCTATCGAAGGTTGCTCGAGGATGGGAAATCGTTGCCGGACATGATCCTGATCGATGGCGGTCGCGGTCAGCTCAACGCGGCACTTGCGGCGCTGAACAAGCTCGGCATCGAAGAGATCCCGATCGCGGGACTGGCGAAGAGGGAAGAGGAGATCTACGTTCCCGATCGCGACGAGCCGTATCGCCTCGAGAAGCGCGAGCCGGCGCTGCAGCTTCTGCAGATGGTGCGCGACGAGACGCATCGCTTCGCCGTTTCCTCGCATCGCCGACGGCGCTCGAAGCGAGTGCTGCACAGCGAGCTCGACGATCTGCCGGGCATCGGCGACAAGCGCCGTCGTCTGCTCATCGAGCGTTTCGGCAGCCTCTCGGGCGTCAAGCAGGCGTCGGCGCAGGACCTCATCAACGTGCTCGGACGCAAGGTGGGACAGATCCTCTACGACGAGCTCCACACCGCCTAACACACGCGTGCGATAATCGCGAGAAATTCAACGTACAGTAGAAAAAGGGGTGGGGGAATGACTTTCGAAGGGGAAATCGGCGAGATCGATCTCATCGGCCGACTGGTCGAGCTCGGCCGCGACCACTTCACAGGCGCGATCCGTTTCGAAAGCGACGGCATCATCAAGATCGTCTACTTCAAAGGCGGCGACGTTCTTTCGGCCAGCACCAATGATCGCACCGACAGCATCGACGAGATTCTCCTCCGCGCCGGCAAGGTCACTCGCGAGCACGTGAAGCAGGCGCTGGCAAAGCGCAAAGAAACAGAGACGCTCGGAGACGCGCTCCTGAACCTCGGCTTCATCACGCGCAAGGAGCTGACGTGGGCGCGTCGCGTTCAGGTCATCGGCATCCTTCGCTCCATCGGCACCTGGACGACCGGCTCGTTCACGATCGTCGCCGACTACCTGCCGAAGCGCGATGAAGGAACGGTCTTCTCGCTCCAGCAGATCCTGGTCGAGCTGATCGTAACCGAGCAGGATCGCTCGAAGTTCGAGCAACTCCTCGATGAAGGGCAGGCGGTCTTCGCGAAGACTCCTGACTTCGACGACGTCTATCGCCGGCTCGGTCTCAATCGTGACGCCGAGGAGATCGTGGCGCAGGTTGATGGAACGAACACCGCCGCGGAAGTCGTGGCGGTCTCGGGCAAAGACGCGTTCAACGTCTACAAACTATTGCATGCATTGATGCTTGTCGGCGTGCTGTCGCGCCGCTCAAAACCTAAAGTGTCAGGTGAGGTTTTCGGCGACGACGAGCCGGTTGATGAGTTTGCGAGCGTTGCGGTGAGCGACGCGGCCGATCTCTGGCCGACGCAGCCGATAGCGCAGCCGGAGCCGGAACCGATCGCGGCATTCGAGCCATCGGCGGCGAACGACGAGTACGACTTCACCGCCGACGATGATGCGCCGGCGATGTCGTTCGATGACGAGGCGCCGGTAGCGCCGCCGGTCGCGGACGAACCTTTGTGGGAAGCGACGACCGAAGTTCCGATTCCGGCGATGCCGATTCAGGAGCCCGAGCTGGCGCCGGCGCCGATCAGCTCGACGCCGAAACGCGAAGAGCAGTGGGGCTTTGACGAGGCGCAGATCGAGACCGCACGCCGCGCTGCCGTGCCGGTCCGTTCGGCGAATCGCGTCGAGGAACTGCCGACGGTTCCGGTCGACGCCGAACCGCGCGGACGCGGCAACCTGCTGTTCGCGGCCGGCGTCGGGCTTGCGCTGGCGATCATCATCCTCGGCGGCTTGAACTGGTGGAGAAACCGGAAGCCGGTGTCAGCGGTCTCGACGACGCCAGCTCCGACCGGGCCGCGCAGGACAGTGAAGACGACGTCGATCATGCCGATGCCGGTCGTCCCGTCGGCGACAGGAACCACCGGCACCGTCGTCACCGCCGGCGCAATCACGCCGACGGCGAGCACAACCTCCGGAACGGCGCCTGCCGGACTGACGATCACCGCTCCGCCGGCGCCGGCCGCTGTCACGGCGGCAACGCAAACGACCGCCACGGCGGCGCCAACAGGAAGCACGCCGCGACTCGAGCGCGGCAAGGGACCGATCACAATCACGAATGAAGCGGCTGCGGCGGAAGCGGCAGCAGCCGCGGCGACGGCGGCGAATGATCCGCTGCGCGCGAAGTACGACGCGATGGCGCGCGACGCGGCGGCGAATCCGGCCGGCACCTTCGCGGTGCAGTTCGAGCTCGTCTGCGAGACCGCCTCGCTGACGAAAGCGATCCAGGCGGGCGGCAACAACATCTGGTTCACGACGATGAGCTATCGCGGCAAGCCGTGCTATCGCGTCTTCTGGGGCCGCTACGACAGCCAGGCGGAAGCGGCGAAGGCGGCGGGCGAAGTGCCGCGCGATCTCCGCGGCAGCGCGACGCCGGTCGTCATTCGCATCCCGCGCTCATGACCACGATCGTCGCTTCGCTCCTGACGTCGGCCGGCCTCGGGGTCGGCGCAGGAGTGAACGCGTACGCCACGATGCTCGTCTTCGGGCTGCTGGCGCGCTTTCGTCCCGGCATGTTCCCCGACGATCTTGCACACTTCTTCTCGTCGACTCCGGTGCTGATCGTGCTCGGCGTCCTCTATACCGTGGAGTTCGTCGCCGACAAGATCCCGGCCGTCGATCACGTCTGGGACGTCATCCACACCTTCATCCGGCCTGCCGCCGGCGCGCTCGTAGCGTGGGCGGCGGTTTCCAATCAGATTCCGCGCGGCGCAGTGATCGTCGCGTCGGTGATCGCCGGAAGCGCGGCGCTCGGCTCGCACCTCGTGAAGGCGAGCGTGCGCGGCGTCAGCACCGCGACGACCGCCGGTCTCGGCAATCCGATCCTCTCGCTGCTCGAAGATCTCTTCGCGTTCGTGAACGCGATCCTGGCGATCTTCGCGCCGTTCCTCGTCGTCATCGTCGCGCTCCTCGTGACGCTCTACTTCGTTCATCTGAGCAGTCGCCGCCCGGCATGAGCTGGCTGATCGACGGCAGCAACGTCCTCGGACGGCTGCGGTTGCCGCGTGAATCGGACGCCGCGAAACGCGAGCTCGTCACGTTGCTCTCGCGCTTCGCGCGCGCCCGTCGAGTAAAGGTCGCGTGCTACTTCGACGGACCGGAACCCGCGAGCTTTGCGAAGCATCTCGGCAGCGTGTCGGTGATCTTCAGCGGCCAGCGATCGGCCGATGATCTGATCGTCGCGCGCGTCGGCAGCGGCACGTCATGGAACGTCGTCACGTCCGATCAGGCTTTGGCCGCACGCGTTGCCGGCCGACGCATCACGATCGTCTCTCCCGCAACGTTCGCGCAGGAGCTGGAACGGCTGCCGTCGGAAGGGGAGGGAAGCGTTTCCGCGGACGACTGGGCGAGCTGGTTTTCGGACCCGAAAAACCGCGACGGTTTTTGATGTCGGCACGCCGACAATCATTCCAAGCTCTGAAACAGCAACCATTTAGCGCGCAGAATTTTCACGCCGACCGGTGGTGTTAGAGTCGGTTGCGTGGAGCGGATCGGAGGATCGCAGGCCGCAAGGCCGGAGGAAAGTCCGAACTCCTACGGGCAGCAGGCTGGATAACGTCCAGGCGTCGTGAGGCGACGGAAAGTGCAACAGAAAGATACCGCCGCCGGCGTTGCGCAAGCGCGTCGGAGGTAAGGGTGAAATGGTGCGGTAAGAGCGCACCGCGTCCCGCGTGAGCGGCGACGGCATGGCAAACCCCCTGCGGAGCAAGACCAAATAGGGAAGCGATGGTACCGCCCGTTACCGCTACAAGCTTCCGGGTAGGTTGCTCGATCACCGCGGCAACGCGCGTGACAGACGAATGATCCTCACTCGGCAACGAGAACAGGATTCGGCTTACAGATCCGCTCCACGCTTTTTCATTTGGTACGATCGCCGGCGATGCTCACGCCTCCTCGCGCCCTTCCGGAAAATGCTCACATCGCCGTCCTCGCCGCGTCCGGTCCGTCCGAACGAACGCGAATTGAAGAGGCGGCGAAGGCGATCGAATCGCGCGGACATCGCGTCACGATTGCGCCGAATGTCGATCATCGCCATCGCGGCTACCTCGCCGGCGATGACGACGAACGCGCGGAGACGCTGAATCGCTTCTTCGCCGCCGACGAGTACGACGCCTACTTTTTCGCGCGCGGCGGGTATGGCGCGATGCGCATCCTCGATCGGCTCGATTACGACGCCATCCTTCGCAACCCGAGGCCGATCGTCGGCTTCAGCGACGTCACGGCGCTGCACCAGGCGATCGCCGTCCACGCCGGCGTGGCGACGTTTCACGGTCCGATGCTCAATCTCGATTTCCACGCCGGGCTCACTCCCGAACGCGAACAGTGGCTCTGGTCGATGCTCTCCGGCGCCGCGCCGCTGACACACCGTTTCGCGAGCTCGCAGGTCGTTTGTGAAGGCACAGCGAACGGCGTGCTGTTCGGCGGTTGCCTGGCGCTGACCGACTCGCTTATCGGCACGCCGTACGACTACTGGATCGACGACGGCATCTGGTTCTGGGAAGACGTCGAGGAGCCGCCGTATCGCCTCGACCGTATGTTGACGCACCTCAGGCTCACTGGTAGATTGCGCCGCATCCAGGGAGTCGTCGTCGGAACGTTGAAAGGGTGCGGGGAGCCGTCAGAAGTTGATGCGCTGCTGCGTGATTTTTTCGCGACCGCTGACATTCCGGTTGTCCGCGATCTTCCGTTCGGGCATGATGGCAACAATCTCCTGATGCCGATTGGCGCGACCGTCCGACTCGATACAAAAGACGGTTCGCTGACCATCACGGAGCCTGCGGTCGTTCGCTAAAAGGGTCAGCAAAGTCGATGAAAGCGGTCTTCAAAACGACAGGCGGAAAGGATCCGGTGAAGGACTCGTCTGTCACCTGCGCTTCCGGCGACGTCATCTTCCAGCAGGGTGAGCTCGGTACCGAGATGTTCATCATCCAGGAAGGTGAAGTCCATATCGTCAAACACATCAATGAGGAGTCGCACATCCTCTCGAAACTCGAGAAGGGCGATTTCTTCGGTGAGATGGCCATCCTCGAAAACGTGGCGCGCACCGCTGACGCCGTCGCCGCTTCCGACGTTCGCCTCCTGGCGATCAACGGCTCGCGCTTCGATGAGATGCTCCGCAAAAACCCGGAGGTCGCGGTCCGGATCATCCGCAAGTATTCGAACCGTCTCCGCGAAGCGAACGCGCTCCTCGAGCGCCTCGTCGGCCGCGAAGTCGATTCCTATCATGTTTCGCTCGATTCAACGCAGATCGCACCGCCGGAGAAAGCAACA
>JAOBAU010000332.1 GCA_025463165.1 Acidobacteriota bacterium
GATTCGACGGTAGTCGCGGCAGACCGGACGTGTGCGTGGCGAGATCGGTGAGCGTGATCTTTCCGATGCGCTCCGGCACCTTCACGTCGGGCGGCAGATACTTCGAGATCGGATCGTTGAGCGCGACTTCGCCGCGCTGCACGGCGTCGGCGAGGAGCAGCGAGGTGAAGACTTTCGTTACCGAGCCGATCTCGTAAATCGAGTGCGCATCGATCTCTTTCGCGCCGTACGAGACGATGCGGCGGCCGGCCGGTTCGATGACGCCGACGACGATCGCGACGCCGTGCGGATCGGCGCCAATGCGATCGCTGAGCACTTTGCGAATGGCGGCATCGGAAGGGAGCGGCTGCGCGGTCGCGGCGCATGCGAGCAGCAGTGTTGCGAGTACGAGAAGGATCCGTTTCATGAGTTCTCCTGTTGGATGCGGTCCAGATCGTCGAGGCGTCGCTGATACCGCGCGGCCATGCGCAGGTTCAGCACGATCGCGGCGATGCCGAGCGCGAAAAATACGATGACTTCGATGCGGACGATGTGAGCGACTTCCGGATGTTCGGCGACGAAGCCGCTGATGAAGAGGAGCGGTCCGGGGAGGAGTGCGATGAGCCGGATCCAGAACGGCGCTCCGCCGTGAAAGTGGCGGGCGCGCTCGAGCTGTGCGCGATAGAAATCGATGGACGGCATTTCACGCGCGGCGCTCGTGTCGGCGGCGTGATGTTTGCGGACCTGCCAAAGCGTGACGGCGACGCCGGCGATGGTGAGGATCGCGCCGATTTGCGGCAGTGGATGTTCGACGAGCGTGATCCACCAGAGGAAGCCGAGGCAGCCGAAGGGGAAGATGATCGAGAAGATGATCTTGCGGCGGCGAAGCTGACGGCTCATGGCGTTGATGCGGCGGCGAATGTCGTCGGGCGACATCCGGAAATCTTCGGTGCTCTGGCCGAGCCAGAGCTCGCGCGGGTCGTGCGTTTCATCAGACATTGCGTGCTCCCTGGCGAAAACGATCCGCCAGCAGTTTTTTGATGCGGTGGATTCGCGTGGCGACGTTGCCGGCGGAGATTCCGGTGATCTCGCCGATCGACGCGGCGTCGAATCCTTCGAGGTAGAGGAGGATGACCTGCCGTTCGAGCGGTTCCAGCCGATGGATCAGAGTGAAGAGTTGTGCGAGCGCCTGACGCCGATCGGTCTGCGCTTCCGTGTCGTGCGATGACGGCATGGCGTCGATCTCATCGAGCGAAACGAACGTTCGTGTTTTTCCGCGCCGGTCGCGTACGACATGCGTCGCCGCGACGTTATGCGCGACGCGATAGATCCATGTTCGGAGCGAGCACTGCTCGGCAAATCCGCTGAAGCTCCGCCAGAGCGCGAGGTGAATCTCCTGCAGCAGATCGCGTCGCCGCTCGTCATCGAGCTCGTATGCGCGGGCCAGCCGTTCCAGCGCCGCTCCATGCGACGCGGTCGACTCGTTGTAAAGCGCATCCTGTTTCACCGATTGCGTGTCCATCTGATCCAGTTAGTCGAGCCGCGCGCAACTTTCTTACAAAGAGTGGCGTATCACGCTCGCATGAGAATGCTCACTGCCGTTTTGCTCTTCGCATCCGCCTGCGCAACGACGCAACCTCCGACTCCGACTCCGACTCCGAAAGCGAAGACGGCTGAGGGGCAGAAGCTGTATGACGAGATCGCGCGGATGGATACGGCGATGGGCGACGCGTTCAACGCGCACGACCTCGACCGGCTGATGGCGCTCTTCAGCGAGGACCTCGAGTTCTACCACGACGCCGGCGGGCTGCAGTCGCATCGCGATGTGACGAACGGCTTTCGCAATCTCTTCAGTCGCAACGATGGCTTGCACCGCGAGCTCGTTCCCGGCAGTCTCGAGGTCTACCCGATTCACGGCTACGGCGCGATCGAAGTCGGCGCGCATCGGTTCTGTCACAAAGAGAACGGGCGCGATGATTGCGGCACGTTCAAGTTCATGGAGGTCTGGCGGCAGAACGCGGGAACGTGGAAGATGACGCGGGTGATCAGCTATGACCACTGAGGCGCGGTAATGCTCGAACCGTATCCGAGTCGCGAGACGATGCTCGGCGCGCTGCCGATCGTCCGCGCGCTGCCGGTCCGCGGGCGGCGGCTCATCGGCCGCTGGTGTTTTCTCGATCGCTACGGCCCGCTGTCGTTCAGCGGCGAAAAGCCGATGGACGTCGCGCCGCATCCGCACATCGGATTGCAAACGGTCTCTTGGCTGCTCGAGGGAGAAGTCGTCCATCACGACACGCTCGGCTGCGAGGCGGTCGTCCGTCCCGGCGGCGTGAATCTGATGACGGCCGGCCGCGGCATCGCGCATTCGGAGGAAACGCCATCGCGGCATGGCAACCGGCTCAGCGGCGTGCAGCTCTGGATCGCGATGCGCGACGCGGAGCGTCACGTTGCGCCGTCGTTCGAGCACGTCGCCGAAGTGACGCGCGATGAATATCGCGGCGGGCTCGCGCAACGCTTCATCGAGCAGCACGATCTCGCCGGCATCGATGTGCAAATTCATCGCGGCGAGACGCTGACGCTGCCGGCCGATTCGTCGTACGAGCACGGCATCTTCATCCTCGATGGCGACGCCGAGCTCGAAGGTCAACGTCTTGATGATCGGACGCTCTGGTATCGCGCGCCTGGCGCGGCAGAGCTGACGTTCCGCACCACGCACGGCGCACGCATCCTGCTCCTCGGCGGCCCGCCGTTCGACGAGCCGGTGCTGATGTGGTGGAACTTCGTGGCGCGCACGCGCGATGAGATCGCCGCCGCGCGCGACGAGTGGCAGGCCGGCCGTTTCGGACTGGTGCGCGGTTACAGCGGCGCGCCAATTGACGCGCCGCCGCTCTCGCACATCGCACCGCCGAATCCGGCGAGCTGACACATTTAGAGATCCTCGAGCTTCGTCCACCCGGCGCTCTTCGCCGGATCGCACGGCTCTTTCGCGCAGACCTCGAACTCGGAGATCGGATGGATCTCCCAGAGGCTGAAGCGCTTCGGTTGCCCGTTGAGGTTGTGCTTCGCGTTGCCGTTGACGCGGTGCGCGTTGTCATAAAACAGCTGGCCGGTGATGCGGACGCGCTGCTTCGCTTTCGTCACTTTGCCGAGGGCGGTGGTCGACCAGCCTGCGGGGCGATCCTGCGGGATCATCTCGACGACGATCGATTCGAACTCGCTGTTGGCCGCGGCGTCGGAGATGCTGATGTGGATGTCGTTGTTCGCGACCCCGGTCAGTCCGCAGTTCACCGACTCGCCGCCGTTCGGATGCGGCTTGCCGACGATGAAGCCGCTGACGGTGACTTCACTCCGCTCGCCGAGCGTGGCGCTGCCGACTTTCAGCTTTTTGATCGACTCGCGATCTTCTTCGTCGAGCTCCGACGCCTGCCCGACCACTTTGTCCGCCGCGGTTTGCAAGCCGGCGAACGTCTTCAGCGTGACCTGTTTGATTGCGCCGCTCGGCGGCCCGTGCTTGACGGTATTGAAGATGCCGTGCGTGTCGTCGGGAGCCATACAGCCGCTGAGCGGACACTTCGCGAGCGTAGGGAAACACGAGCTCTTCTTCGCATGCGCGGCCAGCGCGAACGCCTTCGGCGTGAGTGCTGCTCCATTGTCCGGTTCCTTGATGAAGTGACGATCGACCCATCCTTTTCCGTCGGCAGTGCGGACGCGCACCCAGCCGTCGGGACTCATTCCGATGATCTGCACGGCAGTCCCGCTCTTCAGCGTGACCGTCGCGGGGCCGCCCGGCGAGTCGTGCATCCGGACGTCGCTGGCAATAGTCGCCGACACTTTTTCCTGCGACGGTTCGGCGTCGGTGTCGACCGCCTCAACCTCTTCCTGCTGCGCGAATGCGGCAACCGAGATCAGCAAACAGACGGCAACTAACCAGGTTTTCATGACGGCGCTCCTCATTAAGAGGAGGGACGCGAGCTCAGCATTTCCATACCCTCAGTCGCGTCACTCGCTCGCTCGCGGCATGGCTCTTGCCGATGCGAACCGTGGAGAGTCGAGAGGATGACCGCTCAAAAAGTGCGAGAGATCGTCTCGCAGCATGGCCGCCTGTCCGTCCCGGTCGCACAGCTGCCCGACGAGGGCGATCTGTACGGCGCCGGCCTCACGTCGCTGGCAACGGTCGGGCTGATGCTGGCGCTCGAAGAAGAATTCGACGTCGAGTTTCCCGACAACATGCTGAGCCGCAAAACGTTCGGCAGCATCGCGTCGCTGGCGTCGGCGGTCGAAGAACTTTCCGGCAGAAGGGCGAGTGTCTGATGACGATCGCGCAGACGCAGAGCGCACCTTCCGTCGATTTCGACGGGATTCTCGCCGACGTTCATCGCATCGGCCGCGACGTCGTGCAGCCGGCGTCCGCTGACGTCGATTCCGCGGCCCGTTTTCCCGCCGAGTCGATCAACGCGTTGCGTGAGTTGCAGTTACTGAGCGCGTATGTTCCTGCAGAGCTCGGCGGTATGGGACTCGACGTAGTCGAGATCGGCCGCATTTGCGAGGCGCTCGGACATTACTGCGCGTCGTCGGCGATGATTTTCGCGATGCATCAGATTCAGGTGGCGTGCATCGTCCATCACGGGCGCGGCGCGCGCTATTTCGACGATTACCTCCGCAATCTCGTCGACCAGCAGTACCTCATCGCCTCGGCCACGACAGAGCTTGGCGTCGGCGGCGATCTTCGTTCGAGTATTTGCGCGATCGAAGTGGATGGCGATCGCTTCCAGCTTACCAAGAAGGCGCCGGTCATCTCTTATGGACAGTACGCCGATCAAATTCTGGTGACGTGCCGCCGCGCGCGCGATGCGGCCGCGACCGATCAGGTCGCGGTGCTGGTGCAGAAGCCGCGGCTGGAAGCGCTGTCGTCGTGGGACACGCTCGGTTTTCGCGGCACGTGCAGTCTCGGCTTCGTCCTCACCGCCGACGGCTCCACGGAACAGGTCCTGCCGGTGCCGTTCGATGCGGTGCTCAGTCAGACCATGCATCCGTATTCGCACATCGTCTGGTCGTCATTGTGGCTGGGAATCGCCGCCGACGCCGTGACGCGTGCGCGAGCGTATGTGCGCGGCGAAGCGCGCAAGAACCCGAATTTGCCGCCGATGTCTAGTCTGCGCCTGGCCGAGGTCGACGTCGTATTGAACGGAATGCGGAACAACGTGAATGCGGCGGCGGCTGATTATCGGCGGCTGCTCCTCGAGAACGATCCGGCTGCATTCAACAGTTTTCTCTTTGCCACGCGGATTAACAATCTGAAGCTGGCCAGCTCGCAGCTCGTCGTCGATATCGTCGGCCGCGCCATGCTGATCTGTGGCATCAACGGCTATCGCAACGATTCGAAATTCACGCTGGCGCGGCATCTGCGCGATGCATATGGCGCCGCGCTCATGGTCAACAACGATCGCATCATGGCGCACAACGCGACGATGCTCCTGGCGCTGAAGGAGGCATGATCCCTCGGTGAGCGGCGATCCGTATCAGACGTACCTCGCGGAACTGATCGACGCGCGGCTGCTGATTCCGTCAGGCGTTCGCGGTGTATACGGAAGAGGCGGCGCGTTCGAAGAGATCATTGAACGTTTCGACGCGTATGTGACGCGTGCCGGCGCGGACCGGCAGCCGGAGCGCATCCGTTTTCCGCCGCTGCTGACGCGCGCAAATTATTCGCGCACCGATCACATGGAGACGTTCCCGAACCTGATGGGCTCGGTCCACAGTTTCACCGGTGACGATCGCGCGCATCTCGGATTGATGAATCGCAAAGCGGCGGGCGAGGACTGGAGCGAAGGTTTGCCGGCGACGGAAGTGATGCTGACGCCGGCCGCCTGTTATCCGCTTTATCCGACCGCGACCGGTACGCTGCCCGCCGAAGGCCGTACGGTCGATTTGCAGTCGTATGTGTTCCGCCACGAGCCATCCGACGATCCTGCGCGGATGCAGATTTTCCGCATGCACGAATACGTGCGGCTTGGTACGCCGGAGCAGGCGCTCGAGCATCGTAATGAATGGCTGCGGCGCGCCGACGAAATGCTTAAAGCGGTTGGACTGGATGTGAAGACGGTGGTGGCGAACGATCCATTTTTCGGGCGCGGAGGCCGCGTCATGGCGGCGACGCAGCGCGAGCAGGAGTTGAAATTCGAGCTGGTCGTGCCGATCGTCTCCGCCGAGAAACCGACTGCCGTGGCGTCGTCGAATTACCACATGGAGCACTTCGGCCATATTTTCGAGATCCGGACGGCAGATGGGGCTTTCGCGCATACCGCGTGCGTCGGTTTCGGCCTGGAGCGGATCGCACTGGCGCTGTTCCGCACGCACGGTTTCAATTCGTTACGCTGGCCTTCAGACGTTCGCAACACACTCGGCATATGAGCGCGCAACTCCTGGCTCTCGATCCGGCGACATACAAGCGTCACCCGATTCACGGCGGGGAACGGGTCTGGGCAGAAACGAACTGTTATGTCGATCTGTGGGTTGAGCTCGCGCACGCGCTCGGGCACGAGCCGATCGCGGCGCTGCCGTTTACGTTCGCGATCGATTTCGAAGGCGATCAATGGACGTTCTTCAAATTTCCGCAGCGCGATCTCTATGAATTATTCGGACTCGATGTGCAGGAGCTGGCCATCTGGCGGCCGCTCCTCTCGCATATTGAAGAACAGGTTGGCCGCGGACGTCCGGTGCTCGTGGAGCTCGATTCGTTCTATCTGCCCGACACCGCCGGTACCGCGTACAAATTGCACCACGTCAAGACGACGGTGGCGGTCGTCGGGATCGACGTCGAGCGCAAGCTGCTCGGCTATTTTCACAATCAGGGATATTTCCAGCTGGGCGGCGATGATTTCGACGGCGTCTTCGCGCCGGCGACCCTTCCGCCGTATGTCGAATTCGTGAAGAGGCGCGAAGCACCTCACGCTGAACTTGTGCCGACGTCGCTGCGACTATTGAAGGAACATCTCGCGCTGGTGCCGGCCACGAATCCGTTTGGCGCATTCAAAGAACGCTTCGCGCACGACCTGCAAATACTGATGCAGGAAACGCTGGAGACGTTTCATCTCTATTCATTCGCGACGCTGCGCCAGTACGGCGCCTGTTATGAATTGTGTGCGACCTATCTCGACTGGCTCGCCGCGCATGGCGAAACGGGACTTGAGGAACTGACGCGCGAGTTTCGGGAGCTGTCCGAAGCGGCGAAGGCATTTCAGTTCCAGCTGGCGCGTGCCATGGCGCGTAAGAAACCGCTCGACCTCACGCCGCTCGATGGAATGGCGGAGCGATGGGAGCGCGGCATCGGCGGACTGAAGGCGCGTTACGGCTGAAGTCATGCGCGCGCCGGCACAATGGATGATTGCGTCGACGGCGCCGAACGAGGCGGCTACTCCGAAAGAGCTGGAGCGGCTATCGCTGGCGTGGAGTCCGACGACGGTGCCGGGCTCCGTCGACGACGAGAATGCCGACGAGCGCGACTGGTGGTATCGCTGCGACATCCCGCCGGGCGATGAGCGAACGCTCCGCTTCGATGGACTGGCGACGATCGCCGATATCTTCCTGAATGGCGAGCTCGCGTTGCACTCGGACAACATGTTCGTGCGGCACCGCCTAGCAATTTCGGGCCAGCAGACGACGCTGCACATCTGCTTTCGCTCGCTGAACGCCGCGCTGGCGGAAAAGCGTCCGCGTCCGCGCTGGAAAACCCGTCTCGTCAAACATCAACAACTGAGGTGGTTTCGAACGTCGCTCCTCGGTCGGATGTCGAGCTGGCCGGCGCCGAACGCGATCGTCGGTCCGTGGCGCGCGGTCGAATTCGACGACACCCCTGATTTCGAAATTCGTACTCGGCTCGAAGGCAACACCGGCGTAGTTACGGTTAACGCGCCGCCTGGTTTCACACTGACGGTGAACGGCATGACCGCCGATCGCGAGCTCAGAATCGAGCGCGCAAATCTCTGGTGGCCGCACACGCATGGCACTCCGTCGCTCTACGAGTGGACGCTGCAACGGCACGACACTGTCATTACTCGCGGTCGTCTCGGCTTTCGCACAATCGAAGCGCGGCGCGACGCCGGTGACTTCGCGCTCGTCGTCAACGGCGTCCCGATCTTCTGTCGCGGAGCCTGCTGGACGCGAGGAGAGCTCGCGTCGCTCGATCGGCTGCGCGACGCCGGCGCGAACATGATCCGCGTCGGCGGGACGATGGTCTATGAAGATGATTCGTTCTACGCGCGCTGCGATGAGCTCGGGCTGATCGTCTGGCAGGACTTCATGTTCGCGAACATGGACTATCCAACCGGCGACGCGCGGTGGCTTGCCGGCGTTCGCGAAGAGGCGACGCAGCAAATCGCGCGCTTGCGGCGTCATCCATCGATCGCGGTCTGGTGCGGTAACAGCGAAGTGGCGCAGCAGGCGGCGATGCTCGGCGTACCGCGCGAATTGTGGAGCAACGCGCTGTTCGGCGAACTGCTGCCGTCGTTGTGCGATGGCGACGTTTACGTTCCATCGACGCCGACCGGCGGCGCGCTGCCGTTCCATACCGGCAGCGGCGTCACGCACTACTACGGCGTCGGCGCGTATCGCCGTCCGCTCACCGACGCGCGACGCGCCAACGTTCGCTTCACGTCCGAATGTCTCGGTTTCGCGAACATCGGAGATGACTTCGATCCCGCCGATCCGAAACGCGGCGTGCCACGCGACGCCGGCTCCGAGTGGGATTTCGCGGACGTCAGCGATCACTATCTCCGCGAGCTGTTCGACGTCGATCCCGACCAGCTGCGCGCCACCGACTTCGAGCGTTACGCCGCGCTAAGCCGCGTCACGAGCGGTGAAGTGATGTCGCAGGTCTTCTCCGAATGGCGCAGCACGGGGAGCTCGTGCAATGGCGCGCTTGTCTGGTTCCTGCAGGATTTCTCTTCCGGCGCCGGATGGGGGATTCTCGATCATCGCGGCAAACCGAAAGCGTGCTGGTACGCGCTTCGCCGCATCTGGCAACCGCAAACCGTCGTGCTCACCGACGAAGGGCTCAACGGCCTGCGCGCGCATGTCATCAACGAAACAAACGAACCGCTCGCCGCGACGCTCGAGCTGACGCTGCTGCGCGACGGAGAGATCGTCATCGCGCGCGGCGAGACGACGTTCGAGCTTCCGTCGCGCACGACGCGAATGTTCGAGTCCGACGCGCTGCTCGATGGCTTCTACGACGTCGGCTACGCCTATCGCTTCGGTCCGCCTGGACACGACGTCACCATCGCCACGCTGCGCACACGCGACGGCGAAGTGCTCGCTGATGCCTTTGACTTTCCGCTGCGCGCCGAACCGCGACGCGGAAGTGGCGCGGGCATCACCGCGACCGCGCGCCGCAGCGGCCACGCATGGCGCGTCTCGCTCGAGAGCGAGCGATTCCTTTTCGCCGCGCACGTCGACGGCGCGGACGACGACTACTTCCACCTGCCGCCGCGGCGGTTGAAAACGCTGACGGTCCACGGCGCGCAGCCGGCAGTCGTCGATGCGCTCAATCTCGCGGAGCCGGTGCCGATCGTGGTGAGCGAATGACGATCGCGCGCACGCCGCTTTTCTTCGGCTCCGAACAGCGTTCGATCTTCGGATGGATACACGCGCCGGAAAGTGCGCGCCGACAACTCGCGGTCGCCATCCGTCGGCCGTTCGGACACGCGCCGAGCCGGTGCCGATCGTGGTGACTGAATGACGATCGTGCGCACGCCGCTTTTCTTCGGTCCCGAACAGCGTTCGCTCTTCGGCTGGTACCACGCGCCGGAAGGTGCGCGCCGCGAGCTCGCCGTCGTCATCTGCCCGCCGTTCGGACACGAGTACATCAACGCGCATCGCTCACTGCGCCATCTTGCCGATCGCCTCGCGGAGCAGGGGATCGCCGCGCTCCGTTTCGATTACGACGGCACCGGCGATTCCGCCGGCGGCGATACCGAAGCGGCGCGCGTCGCGGCGTGGCGCGAATCGATCGTCGTCGCCACGCGCGAGTTGTCGACGCTCTCCGGCTGCGAACAGATCGCACTCCTGGGGCTGCGCCTCGGCGCAACCCTCGCGCTCTCCGTCGCGAATGAGATCGACGTCGCCGCGCTCGTCCTCTGGGCGCCGTGTCTGCGCGGACGAACGTACGTGCGCGAGCTGAAAGCGCTCCATCTGACCGGCGGCAATCGCGACGCGGAGTCGGAGCCTGGCCACATCGAGCCGGGTGGGTTTCTGGTGACCGCCGACACGCAGCTCGAGCTCGGCTGTCTCGACGCCGGCGACGACGCGCCGAAAACCACGCACGCATTCATCGGCCTTCGCGATGACCTGACTCCCGACAACCGGCTGCGCGAGCAGTGGAGCGCGGCCGGCATCTCCGTCGAGCAACGGCTGCTTTCCGGTTACCACGACATGACGGCCGAGCCGCATCACACGAAAGTGCCGGACTCGGCGATCGCGCAGATCGTCAACTGGTTGACGGAAGTCGCCGGTCCACCAACCACGACTCACGAAACGCCCGAAGCACGCACGACGCAAACAATCGGCGAGCTTCGCGAAACGCTCGTCCGTTTCGGTGCGAACGACGCACTCTTCGGCATCGTCAGCGAGCCGATCGCGCCGATCCGCGCCTCCGCGGCGACAATCCTCCTGCCGAACGCCGGCTCCACGCATCACGTCGGCCCCAATCGACTCTACGTCTTCATCGCGCGCGCGCTTTCCCGCGCCGGTTTCCGTGTCCTCCGCTTCGATCTTCCCGGCCTCGGCGACAGCGTCATCGACGACCCGTCGCGCGAGAATCATCCGTACATCGCCTCGACACCCGACGCGCTCGCCGCCGCCATCGCCATGCTGCATCAGCAGCGCTCGCCGACGTCGTTCGTGCTCATCGGACTCTGCTCCGGCGCGTACGCATCGCTCCACGCGGCGCTGCAGCTCGACCGCGATCCGATCGTCGAAAGCATCCTCATCAATCCGCTGACGTTCTATTGGGAAGAGGGGATGTCGCTCGATCGGCCGGTCGCGACGGAGGAGTTCGACAAATGGCAGTGGTACATGAAATCGATGCGCAGCCGCGATCGGTGGGCGAAATTGTTTCGGGGCGACGTGAACGTCCGCTCCATCGCGCGAACGGTCGTGGAGCGCGTGCGCGGAAAAGTATCGGCGCTGTGCGCGCGCGATGATGACGAGCCGCGACGCAACGATCTCGAGCGCGATCTCACCCGCATCGCGGAGTCGGGGCGCAAGGTGACGTTTCTCTTTTCGCGATTCGATCCCGGCTTCGATCTGCTGATGGCGAGCGCCGGCCGTGCGGTGAAGAGCCTCCGCAAGCGCGGGCTCATCGACGTCTGGCGCAGCGAGGCGGCAACGCACACGTTCGAAGAGCAGCGATCGCGCGAGCTGATGATCGAATCGCTGGCGCGTCATCTCGCCGAGCGCTATCTCGCCTGAACGCGCTACGTCGCGTGGCGCAGCAGTTCGCCGCTCGCCCCTTTGTCTTTCTTCAGCACGACGTCGCGGATCCAGTCGAAGATCTCCGGATCGATGAGGCGCAGCGCGACGAGATAAACGCTGCCGCCGATGACGACGCCGCCGGCCAGTTGCGCGATCGAGGTCAGGTGCGCCGTCCAGCGCATCCAGCCGAAGAGCGCGACGCTCATCGCTGTCGCCGCGATCGCGCTGCGCGAGAACGCCGCGCCGATCGAGAGGAACGAAATGCCGATGATGCGCGATGCGATCAGCGTCGTGACGAGTGCGCCGACGCCGTAGACGATCGTCATCGCCGCGGCGACCGCGGTCGCGCTGATCCGCGCGCCGATGATTACCGCCGGAATGAGCACGATTGCTTTCGCGACGAACAGCCAGACCAGCACGTTGATGCGGCCTGTCGCTTTCAGCACGTTGCCGACTTCATCGAGCCCACGGAAGCCGACGTAGAGCGCGAGCATCGAGAGAATCGGCGCCGCGGCGACCCACTGCGGGCCGAAGAAGACGAGGATGATCGGACGCGCCAGAAAGAAGAGTCCGAGCGATGACGGCAACGTCAGCGATGCCACGCAGCGCGTCGCCACGAGATACGCACCGCCTACATCTTTCCCCTCGGCGTGCAGTTGTGAGAACGCGGGGAAGAGCGCCTGCGCCGTGACCCAGATGATGACCATCACGCTCGAATCGGGGACGCGCGACGCCATCTGGTAGAGGCCGAGCGTCGCGACGCCGAGGAAGCGGCCGACGGCGACGACGTCCATGTAGAACATGAAGGCGCCGAGGATCTGGATGGCGACGACGCTGCGTCCGTAGCGAAGCATCGGCGCGATGAGATCGGATGGAACGCGTCGCGACGGCCGCCACGGAATCACGATCCAGAGCAGCAGCGTCCAGGAGATCAGTCCGGCCACATGGCCGATGACGAGCGACCAGACGCCGAAGCCGAGCCACGCGAAGATGAGGGAGACGACCGCTTTGATGCCGGTGAGTGCGAGCTCGGGAATGGAACGTTCGCGGAAGCGGAGATCTTTTTGCGCGAGTGCGTCGTGCGTGTTGCCGAGCGCTTTGATGATGGTGGTGACGGCGAGCGCGCGGAGGACGAGGGTGCCGTCGGGCTCATGAAAGAACGTCGCGATGTACGGCGCGAGCACGAGCGTGAGAGCGCACCAGAAGATGCCGGACAAGATGTTGACGATCAGCGAGGCCTGGGCCGCGTCGTCGCGGCGTTCGGGCCAGTAGACGAGGGCGGCGCCGGCGCCGAAGTCGCCGATGACTTCGACGAAGGTGAGGTAGACCATCGCGAAGCCGAGGAGACCGAAATCGTGTGGAGGGAGAACGCGCGCGAGGAGCATGAGCCCCCCGAGTGTCAGCACGCGTTTTCCCATCGCGCCGACGAATCCCCAAACCGCCGCGCGAAAAGTCCTGCGGCCTACGTCGGGTGCTGCATCCGCAGGTTGGTTGTCAGGCATGGAGCGGGAAGTTGGGGGTCACATCTAAAAAGTTAAGTTAACGCACGCGGTAACATAACTTTTTAGTTTTGAACCCCCACTTGA
>JAOBAU010000360.1 GCA_025463165.1 Acidobacteriota bacterium
AGGGAACGCAGGATGCGCTCTCAGCGCTGCGTCACCTCGACGAAGTGATCGAATCCGACGCGATCGTCCTCCTCAAAGATCTCGGTCCGCATCTCGCCAACGTCAACGTCAACCGCACCATGCGCGAGCTCGCGCAGCGGCTGATCTCGACCCGCTCGGCGATCGTTCTGACCGGCGATCCAATCGAACTGCCGAAAGACATCGAGGCGCTGGCGGTTCGCTTCACGCTGGAGCTGCCGGACGAAACCGAGCTGCGCGAAGTCGTCCGCGCCGTGGTCGACTCGATGAGCGTGCGCCAGCGGGTGCGCGTCGATCTCTCGCGCGAAGATGCGCGCCGGCTCGTGCAGGCGCTGTCGGGACTGACGCTCAATCAGGCGCGGCAGGTGATCGCACAGGCGATCGTCGCCGACGGCAAGCTGTCATCGGACGACATCGGAACAGTGATTCGCTGCAAAGGCGAGATGATCGAGCGCGGCGGCGTGCTCGAATTCTTTCCGGTCGATGAGAACAACTTCGAGCTCGGCGGATTCGCGCGACTGAAGCAGTGGCTCGACAGCGCGCGTCACGGCTTCTCGCCGGAGGCGCGCGCCATGAACCTCGAAGCGCCGAAAGGCGTGCTGCTCGTCGGCGTACAGGGTTGCGGCAAATCGCTGGCCGCGAAGTTCATCGCGCGCGAATGGCAGTTGCCGCTGCTCAAGCTCGACGCCGGTCGGCTGTATGAAAAGTACGTCGGCGAGTCGGAGAAGAACTTTCGAAAAGCGACCGCGCTGGCCGAAGCGATGGCGCCGGTGGTCGTGTGGATTGATGAAGTGGAGAAGGTGTTCTCGCAGTCGGGCAGCGGCGATTCGGACGGCGGACTTTCGCAACGTCTGTTCGGCGCGTTTCTGACGTGGCTGCAGGAGAAACGGGCGGAAGTCTTCGTCGTCGGCGCCGCGAACGATCTTACGCGCACGCCGCCGGAGCTGCTGCGCAAAGGACGCTTCGACGAGATCTTCTTCGTCGACCTTCCGGTGCCTGAGGAACGCAAGACGATCTTCTCCATTCACCTGCGCCTGCGAAAGCAGGAGGCGGAGCGCTTCGATCTCGAGCTGCTCGCGGAGTCGACGGAAGGCTTCAGCGGCGCGGAGATCGAGCAGGCCGTGATCTCGGCGCTCTATCGTTCGCTGCAGACGAAACAGCCGCTCGCCACCGCGACGCTGCTGGATGCGATCAACAGCACGCAGCCCCTCAGCGTCTCGCGGCGCGAGGACATCGATCGGATTCGTGCAACGGCGGCGGGCAGATTTACACCGGTGCGGTGACTATCGCGATCCCTTCCGGTTCACGATCGACATGAACTCCTGGCGCGTCCGCTCATCCGAGAGGAAGTTCCCGCGCAGCACGTTCGTCTCCATGAACGACGACTCCTGCTCGACGCCGCGCATCACCATGCACATATGCAGGCCGCCCATCCAGACCGCGATGCCCTGCGGCTCGAGAATCTTCTGAATCGTGTCGGCGACGTCGTGCGCGAGATGCTCCTGCGACTGCAACCGGCGCATGTGCACTTCGACGATGCGCGGAATCTTCGACGCGCCGATGATCTGCTTCTCCGGAATGTAGCCGATGATGAACTGCCCGAAAAACGGCAGGATGTGATGCGCGCAAAGCGTCTTGTACGTCCCGCCGATCACCACCAGGTTCTGACAGCTTGCGTCCGCCGCCGAGCACGCCTGCTTGAATACGGTAGTCAACTTCTTGACGTCCGTGAAGTCGTAGCCGCTCGTCATCGTGATGAGCGAGTCCGCCCATCGCCGCGGGGTGTCGATCAGGTTCTCATCCTCCATGTCGACGTGCAGCAGCCGCAGCGCTTCGCGCAGATGGAGCATCAGCTGGTCGCGATCGACGCTGGGCCGCGGTCCCGCGAGAATCGCGTTGTCATCACGGAGAAGGAGTTCTTCAGTCGCTTTCATGTCGCGAAGTCTAGTGCTTGTGATCATTTTCTCTCGCAGCTTGACGCTGAATGAGCTCTCATTCAGAATCTGCGGAACGGATCGTGTAATGTAGCGTCGATCCCGTACCGCGAAGGAGTTTGTATATGGCCGAAGTCAAATCCCAGGGCGCCGTCGAGGCGATGGAGGTCGCGGAGGCCTCTCGCGAGACCGAATGGGAAAAACCCTCATTCGTCGGCGACCTCTTCCTCGGCAAACTGAATCTCGATCTCATTCATCCCTTCCCCGAACAGCCGGCCGCCGATCAGGCAGAAGCCGATGAGTTCCTGAAAAAGCTCGAGCGCTATCTCGCCGAGAACGTCGATGCCGACAAGATCGACGAACAGGGCGAATACGACTACGAGCATTTCGAAGGATTCCGCAAGCTCGGCGCCTGGGGCATGAAGATCCCGAAGGAATACGGCGGCCTCGGCTTCAGCGCGACCAACTACAACCGCGCCATCGGCCTCGTCGCCACGTGGTGCGGTTCATCGGTGGCATGGCTCTCCGCCCATCAATCGATCGGCGTGCCGCAGCCGCTCAAACTCTTCGGCACTCCCGAGCAGAAAAAGAAGTGGCTGCCGCGACTCGCGAACGGCGCCATCTCCGCATTCGCGCTCACCGAGCCGGGCGTCGGTTCCGATCCCGCCAAAATGGAGACGCGCGCCGTTCCATCGCCCGACGGCAAGGGCTGGATCCTCAACGGCGAGAAGCTCTGGTGTACGAACGGTCTCAAGGCCGAGCTGATCGTCGTCATGGCGCAGACGCCGCCGAAAGTCGTCAAAGGAAAAGAAAAAAAGCAGATCACCGCGTTCGTGCTCGAGACGAACTCGCCGGGCGTCGAGATCGCGCATCGCTGCCAGTTCATGGGGCTGCGCGGAATCGGCAATGTGTTGATCAAATTTACGAACGTCTTCATCCCCGCGGAGAACATCCTCTGGGGCGAAGGGCTCGGACTCAAGCTCGCGCTGATCACGCTGAACACCGGACGTCTGACGATTCCGGCCGGCTGCGCGGCCAGCGGCCGCCGCATGCTGGAGATCGCGAAAGACTTCGCGAACGAGCGCGTGCAATGGGGCGCGCCGATCGGCAAGCACGAAGGCGTCTCGCAGAAGATCGCGTGGATGGCGTCGCACACGTTCGCGATGGAAGCGATCGTCTGGCTGACGTCGGGACTGGCCGATCGCGGCGACGTCGATCTCCGCCTTGAAGCGGCGATGGCGAAACTGTTCAACACCGAAGTGGCGTGGCAGTGCGTCGATCACCTCGTGCAGATCCGCGGCGGACGCGGCTTCGAAACCGCGCGGTCGCTCAAAGAGCGCGGCGAGAAAGCGTGGCCGGTCGAACGGATCATGCGCGACATGCGCATCAACCGCATCTTCGAAGGAACGAGCGAGATTCAGCATCTCTTCATCGCGCGCGAAGCGGTCGATCCGCACATGAAGCGCGGCTACAAGATCCTGCTGCCGGAAACGCCGACCGGCGAGAAGCTCAGCGCCGCCGCGAAAGCCGGCGCGTTTTACGCGACGTGGTATCCGACGCGTTACGTCGGCTGGTCGCGCTTCCCGAAGTTCGGCGAGTTCGGCAAGCTCTCGCATCACATGGGCTACATCGAGCGCGCGTCGCGCCATCTGTCGCGCTCGATCTTCCACGCCATGATGCGTTACGGCGCGAAGCTCGAACGGAAGCAGGCGGTCCTCTTCCGCATCGTCGACATCGGCACCGATCTCTTCGCGATGTCGGCGTCGATCAGTTACGCGGCGATGCTGGCGAAGAAGGGCGGCGACACGAAGAATGCGATGGATCTCGCCGACGTCTTCTGCAGCGAAGCGCGCCAGCGGATCGATTACAACTTCAAGCACCTCTTCGACAATCACGATGAGGCGTCATACAAGCTGGTCATGAATTTCCTGAAGGGCGAATACGACTGGTTCGAGGGCGACCTCGTGCAGCCGGTCGTCCCGACCGCGCAACAGGTTGAAGAAGCGATGGCGAAGCTGGCCTGATCAGGTTTCAAGGGGCGGGCGAAGCGCCCGTCCCTTCATTGCTTCCTGATATCGCCGCACCGTCTCCGCAATCCCGAATTCCAGCGCATCGCCGAGCAGCGCGTGGCCGATCGAAACTTCGGCAACCTCCGGCACGACCGCAACGAATTGCGGCAGGTTGGTCAGATCGAGATCATGTCCTGCATGCAAACGCAGTCCGAGCGCGCGCGCTTCATCCGCTGACTGACGAAGGAGCGCCAGCTCGCGCGATGCATCTCCGGCGCGCGCAGCATCCGCATACGCGCCGGTGTACAACTCGACCGCTTCCGCGCCAAGTTCACGAGCGATCGATAACGGCTCGCCGGGCGTCATGAAGAGCGACACGCGAATGCCGAGCGCGCGCAGCTCCGCGACGATCGGCGCGAGCTGCGTTGCGGTTCGCGCGAGATCCCAGCCGGCGTCGGATGTAAGAACATCGTTCGTATCCGGCACGAGCGTGCATTGCGTCGGCCGAACGCGGTGCGCGTGCACGACCAGTCCGGTGAACGGATTTCCTTCGAGGCAGAGCTCCGCACCGGTAACTTCCGCGACGACCGCTGCAATCGGCGCGACGTCGCTGGCGCGAATGTGCCGCTCATCCGGTCGCGGATGAATGGTGATGCCGTCCGCGCCCGCGGCGAGCGCGAGCCGCGCGAAACGCGCTACGTCGGGAATTCCGCTCGTGCGCGTGTTGCGCAGCGTCGCGACCTTGTTCACGTTGACGCTGAGCCGCGTCATCACTCGATCCGGACGCTCTTCACGTTCGTCAGCTCGCGGATGCCGGCGACGCCAAGCTCGCGTCCGAAGCCGGAACTTTTCGTGCCGCCGAAGGGCAACCGCGGATCGGACGAAACGATGGCGTTGACGAACAGCTGACCGACATCGATGCCGGCGATGCAGCGCGCCGCTTCCGCGCGATCGTTCGTCCAGACGCTGGCGCCGAGGCCGAAGCGGGTTGCGTTCGCGATGGTGATTGCTTCGTCGACGTCGTTCGCGCGGAACAACGCCGCGACCGGACCGAATGTCTCTTCCTGCGCGGCCGGCGAATCGAGCGGCACGTTGCGAAGGACGGTCGGCGCGAAGAATGTTGCCCCGAGCCGGCCGCCGGTGAGCAGCGTCGCGCCGAGCGCGATCGTCGCATCGACCTGACGCTCCAGCCGCGATGCAATCTCGTCATTCAGCAACGGACCGAAATCAGTCCGCTCGTCGAACGGATCGCCGCCGCGAAGCGACGACATCGCCTCGACGAAACGTGATTCGAACTCGTCGTAAACATCGCGATGGATGATGAAGCGCTTTGCCGCCGTGCATGCCTGACCGTTGCAGTGCATCCGCGAGCGAACGCCTTCGGCGACGGCGCGCTCGAGGTTCGCCGACGGCAGCACGATGAACGCGTCGCTGCCGCCGAGCTCGAGCGAGATCTTCTTCACGTGTCGTCCGGCGTGCTGCGCGACCGCGCTTCCCGCTTCCTGTCCGCCGGTCAGCACGACCGCGCGAATGCGATCGTCAGCGATCAGCGAGTAGACCGCTTCCGCCGGCAGCGATGCGGCCGCGAAGACGCCGCCGCCGAATCCCGCTTCGCTCATCAACTGTTCGAGCGCCGTCGCGCAGTCGGGGACGAACGGCGAGTGTTTGACGATGACGCTGTTGCCGGCCAGCAGCGCCGGAATCGCAAATCGAAAGACCTGCCACAGCGGAAAGTTCCACGGCATCACGCCGGCGATCGCGCCGAGCGGCTCGTAGCGGATGAAGCTGCGCGACGCTTCCGTCTCCACGTTTTCGTCGGCGAGCATCGACGCGGCATGCTCCGCGTAGAAGCGAGCGAGATTCGCCGACTTCGCCACTTCGGCGCGTGCGGAACGAATGGTCTTGCGCGTCTCTCGCGTGATCAGCTCCGCGTACACGTTCGTGTCGCGTTCGAAAATTTCGGCGACGCGGCGTGCGGCATCGGCTCGCGCGGCGATCGACGTCCGACGCCAGATGCGAAATGCCGCGTCAGCATCGGCGAGCAATCGCGGCACGGCGCCGGAGCGCGCCCACCAGTGCGTCGTCACTTCCGCCGCGGCGCTCACGCGGTTCTCCGTGAACGATCGCTTTGCGCCACAGCGACGCCACCGAGGATGATGAGCATGGCGAGGATCATCCGGGCGGTGATCGATTCGTGGAGGAGCAGCCAGCCGACGACGACTGCCACCGCCGGATTGACGTACGCGTAGAGCGCGAGCTTGCTGGCGCGGATGCGCGCGAGCGCGTAGAGAAACGCGCTGTACGCGATCACGGAACCGAACACCATCAGGTAGAGCAGCGCCGCGAGCGAACGCTGCGAGAACGCGAGCCGCGAGAAGCCGCCGGTGGCCAGCGCCGCGATCGTCAGCACGATGCCGCCCGACAACATCTGAATCGTCGCGACGGCAAGCGGTCCCGCGTTCGCCGGGCGGAGCTTCGAGCGCAGCGCGCCGATGTTCCAGCCGATGCAGTTCACCTGCATCGTCACGACCGCGAGAAAGAAATAGAGACTGTGCTCCGGCTGCCGCAGTCCCGGCGCGACGAGCAGCGCGACGCCGGCAAATCCGAGCAGCATGCCGGCCGATTTGCGCATCGTGAACGGCGCGGTGCCGGTGATCGCTTCGAGCACGCCCATCCAAAGCGGGATCATCGCCGCGAGCAGCGCCGCGAGGCCGCTGGTGATGTAGTGCTCGGCCCAGACCACCGAGGTGTTCGCGATCGAGACCATGATGATTCCGTTGATGGCCTGATCGATCCAGATGCGCCGGCTGGTCGGAAAACGTTCGCGGCGCACGAGACAGATGGTCAGCAGAATCGTGCCCGCGCCCATGAAGCGGATCGCGGTCAGCGCCAGTGTCGGAATCGTTTCGACGGCCACGCGGATCGCGAGAAACGTCGTCCCCCAGATCAGGCAGATCGCGACGAACGCGACATACGCGCCGATCGGTGCGCGCGCTTGCGGGACCGCGCGAACGTCCGCGGTCGCACTCATCGTCCGCCCTCCGCGGCATGGAACGCCTCGATGATCGCGGCCGCCGACTGCTGCACGTCATCTTCAGTCGTGTTCCAGCCCGATACCGAAATGCGCATCGCCGCCGCGCCGTGCCACGTCGTGCCGCCGAGCCAGCAAACGCCGCCGCGCTGCAC
>JAOBAU010000441.1 GCA_025463165.1 Acidobacteriota bacterium
CGAACCGGCCGCTGTTCATGGACCGGCTCATCGTCGCGCTCGCGCAGGCGGCGCGTTCGAATCAGAAACTCGCGGTGTTCTTTCTCGATCTCGATCGCTTCAAGGACATCAATGATTCGCTCGGTCACACGGTCGGCGACGCGCTGCTCAAAGGTGTGGCCGATCGCATTCATCGATGCGTGCGCGAAGGCGACACGGTCGCGCGATTCGGTGGCGACGAGTTCACGCTGATGATCCCGAAGATCGAGAACGTCGAAGATGCGGCGAGGATCGCGCAGAAGATCATCGAGACGCTCAAGATTCCGTTCACGCTCGGCGAGCGCGAGCTCTTCGTGACGACGAGCATCGGCATCAGCCTCTATCCGATCGACGGCACCGATCCCGAAACACTCGTCCGCAACGCCGACACCGCGATGTATCGCGCGAAAGATTCAGGCCGCGACAACTATCAGCTGTACGCGCCGGCGATGAACGCGCACGCGCTCGAACGGCTCGCGCTCGAGAACATGCTGCGCAAGGCGCTGACGCAAAAGGAACTGGTCGTCTATTACCAGCCGCTGATCGATGCAACGTCGCGCATGATCGTCGGCGTCGAAGCGCTGATCCGCTGGAACCATCCGCAGCTCGGATTGCTGTCGCCCGCGCATTTCATCTCAGTCGCGGAACTCTCCGGCCTCATCGTTCCGATCGGAAACTGGGTGCTGCGCACCGCGTGCAAACAGGTGAAGGCGTGGCATAAGAGACTCGATTACGACCTGACCGTTTCCGTGAATCTCTCCGCCCGCCAGTTCTCGCAGCCGGACCTCGTCGAACAGGTTCACCGCGTCCTGCAGGAAAGCGGACTCGATCCGAGTTGTCTCGAGCTCGAGATCACCGAGAGCAACGCGATGCAAAACGCCGAGAACACGATCTACACGCTGCGCGATCTGAAAGCGATCGGCGTCCGCATCTCGATGGACGACTTCGGCACCGGCTATTCGTCGCTCAACTACCTGAAGCGATTCCCGATCGACACACTGAAACTCGATCAGTCGTTCGTGCGCGAAGTGACGACCGACAAAAGCGACGCCGCCATCGTCAGCGCCGTCATCACCATGGCCCACAGCCTCAACCTGGAAGTCGTCGCGGAAGGCGTCGAGACCGAAAGCCAGCTCGACTTCCTCCAGCGCCACCACTGCGACCGAATCCAGGGCTACCTGTTCAGCAGGCCACTGTCGGCCGAAGATCTGGAGCCGTACGTCATGGCGCAGAAGGCGATCGGGCAGGCCGCGGGATGAGGGCGGCGAAGGTCTTTCGCACCATCTGGAGAATCAATGCCATCGTGATTCTTCTGGCGGCGGTGGCGCTGCTGGTGGCAATCCTTTCGGTCGCCGCGGGCTCGATGTTTCGAAGCGACGCTGTCCCGGACGCGCAGCCTGCCGTGGCTGCTCCCGATCAGAAAGAACAGCTGCATCTCCGGCCGCTGCAGGCGGTTGAAGGAACGACAGTCTTGCGCGGCGATCTCGTCGTCGAGACGGGCAAGATCTCGTATTCAAGCAGTAGTGACGGGGGACAGACGCGCAACATATTGACGATCGACATTCCGACCGGAAAAGCGACGTGGCTGTTCCCAACGCACGGCCAGGTCGTCGAAACGACCTACCGACTCGAGCTCGAGCAAGACGAGAAAAAGCCGCAGGATGAGAAAAAGCCGCTGGCTGACGTCTTTCTGGTGAAAGCGCTCCACGACGGCAAACAGGAACCGCACGGACGAATCGTCATGACCGACCCCACCGCGCGTCGAAGCGCTGTCGTCGCCGAGCACGTCACGAGTCTCGACTCCGCCTCGATGATCAATGGCGCAGCGACGATCGTCTGTCAGCGCGGCGGACGTTACGTCGTCATCACCGCGGATCCGCTCGCACTCGTGAAGCTGACGGAACGCGAGGTCTCGATTCCGCAGTTGCGCTGAGCGACGCGGGCGTCGCGCCGATGTCTTGACGTAATTACGGTCGTGCACTACCGTGCGCGCCTTCCTCGAAGGTTTCGCAGTCCGCACCCGTAAGGAGAAGCCGCTTGAAGTTTGCTCACGTCGCACTGGCGATTGTTCTGTCCGTCTCCGCCGTCTCCACGTCCGTCGCCGCCGAGAAAAAAGTATGGGTTCAGGAGTTGGTCGTCGTTGCTCCCGACAACTACCAGGACCTTGTTTCGGACTCGCCGGTCATCGCTCGCGTGCACATTAACGGTTCACACGTCCGCGCGACGCCGACCACCGGCGCGCATCCGCCGACGATCTTTACCGAATACACGGCGACCGTTACCGAGACGTTCCGTGGAGGCGCGCGTACCGGCAAACGCATCACGTTCAGGCAGGTTTGCGGCGAGAACGAAGATGCAAACAACATCGTTCGCGTCGAGGGCGCCGAGCCGCTCACCGTTGATGCCGATTACGTCGTCTTCCTCCGCTACGTCCCTTCGCGGGGCATCTACGCGCTGACCGGCGAACGCGAGGGCGTGTTCAAAATATGTCGCGGCGCGATCGATCCTCAGGGCGAGTCTCTGATCGCGACAGAGCGCGAAGGAGTTTCCGAGAAGCAGTTCGTTCAGGAACTGCGGCGCGCGATCGCCCGCCGCCCGGCGAAGGTCGAGCAGTGAAAGCGAGACCGCTGCAGCACTTCATCGGTTTTGCCTTCGCCATGATTTTCTTTCTTTTGGCCACTTCCAATGCCTATGCGCAATGCAGCTGTTCGCCTGCGCAGAAGGATGGCTGGCCGGACGAGATGACCTACACCGTCTCGTTTGAAGCGGGTATTTCCACGGCCGACCAGAACACCATTCGCGACGCGGTGAATCAGTGGAACGCCTTCTTCACCGGCATGAACCTTCCGGCACCATTCACGTTCGTCGCAAGTGGAGGAGATGTGACCGTATTTGCCGATCAGGGCCTGGTCGGCACGCAGGTCGGAATGCTGAACAAACACGAGCCTGGCAACGGGAAAGGAAGAATAGGGCTCAACCCTGATTTCGCGAATGGTGAAAACGGATTCATCAAGCACTCCGCACTCCATGAATTCGGCCACAGCCTCGGTTTCGACCATGTGACCGGTTTCGCATGCAAGGGGCAGACGGTCATGTTCTCAACGATCAGTCCCGCGGGGCCGTGGCTCGGTTCTCTTACGGCGTGCGACAAGTCCGGCGCGCGAACGGCATTCGCCCCGACGACGGGCGCGCCGAAAGCCGGCGAAACACAAACTCCCACCAGCGGTGGGGACGCGATCACTGTGTACGGCGATCCGATGGTGCTGGACCTCAACGGCGATGGCGTCCACACGTCCGACGTCTTTACGCCCGTTCGATTCGACATCAACGGCGACGGCACGAAAGAGCTCATCACGTGGACGAACCCGCTCACCGAGGAAGGCTTTCTCTGGATTGACCGAAATCACAACGGGCGCGTCGACGACGGCACGGAGTTGTTCGGCATCGGCACCGATCTGCCGTCGGGCATCAAAGCGCGAGACGGTTTTGAAGCGCTCGCGATGTACGACATGCCGTTGTATGGAGGCAACTCCGACGGTCGCGTCTCGGCCGACGATGCCGTATGGGAACGGCTGCGGGTATGGATCGATCGCAATCACGATGGCGTCTGCGATCCGGGCGAATATGGCCCGCTGCATCGCTATCACATCGAAGCGCTGAACCTCGAGTCGACCTGGCCTGCAGTTGATGATGAATCAGCGAACGCGCTCCGAATCCACGGTAGCTATTCGCGCAGCATCATCGGAAATGGCCGCCCGCATGTCGAGAATTGGGCAATGGATTCGCTGCTGTTTCGAATCCTTGAGCGGTGATAACGCACTAATCCAGCGTCCGCAACACCGCGCGCACGGGGCTCGCGTCGGCGCCCTGTAGTCGCAGCGGGAGCGCGATCAGTTCGTACTCGCCTTCGGGGACGTCGTCGAGGACGACTCCCTCGAGGATGGCCATGTCGTTGTGGGCGATGGCTCGGTGGGCTTCGAGCTCTTTTGAATCGAAAGGGTCGATCGACGGCGTGTCGATGCCGACGAGGATTACGCCGTGCTGGTACATGTGGTCGACGAGCTCGGGGGAGAGGCTGGCGAAGTCATTGTTCCAGGCTTCGTGATTTGGGAACGTTCCGGTGCGGAAGAGCACTCGCGGTGCGGTGATCGCTTTGCCGATGATGTCGTTCGGGGTGATGCGATCGCCGCGCTCCACGTCGACGTGAATCACGACGCATGGTCCGAGGTAGAACTCGAGGCGGCGCGAGGCGATGTCGTCGCCGTCGGCGCTGTAGTGGTTTGGTGCGTCGGTGTGGGCGCCGACATGTACCGAAGTACGAATGTCCGAAAGTGTGATGTTGGCGCCGGTTGCGATGTCCAGGTTAACCGTATGCACGAACGGCGTGTCGCCGGGCCATACGTTGGTAGCGGAACCGACAAGCGGCGAGATGTCGATCAGCATGCTCGTCAGACCGCCGCGATGATCTTCAGCTCGACTGCGATCGGCGTCGGAAGTGAATCGACGCCGACGGTCGTCCGCGTCGGCTGCACGTTGCCGAGGTATTCGGCGTAGATGCGATTGAACGTCGCGAAGTCGCGCTTCATGTCGGTGAGATAGACGGTAACGTCGAGGACTTTCTCCAGCGAGCTGCCGGCTTCCTCGAGGATGGCGCGTACGTTGTCGAACACCGCGCGCGTCTGCACTTCGATGTCGTGATCGAGCACGCTGCCGGCCGAATCGCGCAGGATGCCGGGGATCTCGCCGGTGCCGGGTCGCCGCGGACCGATGCCGGAGAGGAACAGCAGATCGCCGACGCGGCGCGCGTGTGGATATGGTCCGACCGGCGGTGCTGCGCGGTCGGTCATCACGATGTCATCGCGCTGGCCGCCGCTGTCGTCGCGTCCTTCATCATCGTGCGAGCTCATTGCGCTCGGGCGATGGACGTCCGGCCCTTCCGGCAGCACGTTGTGCGATTCCAATCCGGAGCCGCTGTCGACCATCGACGGCACCGGACCTTCATCAAACTCCTTCTCGAAATCGAGCTCTTTGTTCGGCGCCGGCGTCAGCTCGACGATCGCGCTTCCCGTCCCCCACACCGCCTGGTAATCCCACACTTTGCCGTCATAGAGATTGTGCTCGCCGGCCGTGGCGCCGAGCCACCAGATCGCTTTGAAGCCCATGTCCGCATTCGCTTCGCGCGCGAAATCGCGCGCGACCTGCGCAACATCTTCAAGCCGTCCCTCGCCGAGCATCTCGAGGATCTTGCGATTCCATTCATCGTCTTTCATCGACGAGATGCGATCGTTCGCCATGTCGATGTCGGCGACCTCGTAACGATTCGAGAGATTCGTCACGATCACGACGATCGTCTTCTTGCCGTAGCGATCGATCGCGGCACGCGCGGCGCGTCCAAGTGCGCGCGTTTCATCGCGCTCCGCGTAGATGTTGCACGAGACGATCGACGCCGGAATGGCGTTGTCGGGATTGAGCAGCTTCAGCGCGACGACCGTGCCGGTATCGATCGGGAAGCCGTGATAGTTCACCGTCGCGGCCTGCATGCCGGCCTGTTTCGCGATGCTGCAATAGAGCTTTCCGAATTCGGGATCGATGCGGAATTCGTAAGGGATCTCGCCGAGCTCGTACCAGTTCTGATCGACGAGCACCCACTTCGGCTGCGGATCGACCTGCATCAAGTGTCCGATGACGGAGAACCACTGCGTCGAATAGACGAGGATCAGCTCCGCGCCCGACTGCGCGATCTCGCGGCCGATTGCTTCGTAATTCGCCTTCAGCGATGCCCAGCCTTCGTTGCGATCGCCGCCGAGGAGGACGTGCGGCTGGCCGGGAACGATGTACGCCTTCTGAATGAAATCGGTCATCAGTGCACGTACGTATCCGGGACGATCTCCGTGCGGCGCGACTGAATGATCGACGTCGCGAGAATCA
>JAOBAU010000450.1 GCA_025463165.1 Acidobacteriota bacterium
GTGCGAGCACGGCGCCGGTGACGATCGCGATCGGATGCGCGAACGAACGGAACTCGATCAGCAGCACGAGAAAGACGAGTGCCACGGCCAGCAGCAGCGTGAAGGCGAGCTCGCGGAAACTCGACTGCTGTTCCTGATAGAGCCCGCCGTATTCGAGCGTCATTCCGGCGGGAAGCTGCACGTCTTTGGCGAGTTGCGCGCGAATGTCAGCGATGGCGGTGCCGAGGTCGGAGCCCTCGAGGCGAGCGGTAATGGCGAGCGACTGGCGAAGACCGTCGCGCTCGATCTCGGTCTGGCCGGGATCGTAATCGATCGACGCGACCTGATCGATGCGCGCGAAGCCGTTCGTCACCGGTGAATGGACGCGCAGCGAGCGGAGGTGATCGAGTCCGGTGCGGTAATCGCCGGGGATCATTACGCGGACGTTCACGGCGCGGCCGCGCTCGATGATCGTCGATGCGGTCGTGCCGCCGAGCGCCGCTTCGACGGTGGCGGTGACGTCGGCGGCGCTGACGCCGAAGGCGGCGGCTCGCTGCGGATCGACGCGGAACGTGATCGCCGGACCGCTGACGACGATGCCGTTGAAGATCTCGACGACGCCCTTCACTTTCGCGATCGACGCCGCGATCCGGTTCGCGGTGCGCTGCAGCGCGGCGGTGTCTTCGCTGTACAGACGAATCTCGACCGGCGACGGCGAGCTGGCCAGATCGCCGATCAGATCGCTGAGGATTCCGATGAACTCGACGCGCAGCGCCGGCTCGGTCGACTCGATCTCCTGGCGCAGTTCGGTCATCACCTCGTCGGGCGGGCGATGCTTCGGTTTCAGCTTTACGGCGAAGTCGCCGGTGTTCGGTTCGGTGACGCCGGCCAGTCCGAGCTGCGCGCCGGTGCGGCGCGAGAAACTCTCGACGTCGGGCGATGCTTTCAGCAGCCGCTCGACGTGCATCAGGATGCGATTCGTTTCCGCCAGCGACGCGCCGGGCGGCGCGACGTAATCGAGGATGAATGCTCCTTCGTCGAACGCCGGCAGAAATTCGCTGCCGAGCATTTTGTAAATGCCGTACGCGCCGGCGAGCAGCACGACGATCAGCAGCAGCACGACGCGCGTGTGCCGCAACGCGACCTCGAGCAGATGTTCGTAGCCGCCGACCGCGCGGCGCATGATCGGACCGTTCTCCTCGTGCTCTTTCTTTTCGCCTCCATGCGCGGCGCCGACGAATCGACGCGCCAGCACCGGCGTGAAAAAGAGCGCGAGGACGAGTGACGTCAGCAGCGCAACTGCCATCGTCAATGCGAGCGAACGAAAGAAGACGCCGGTGACGCCGGTCAGCAGCGAGAGCGGCAGGAAAACGACCACCGGCGTGATCGTCGAGAAGACGATCGGCGCCGTGATCTCGTTCATCGCCAGCTTCACCGCTTCGGTGCGCGAGGCGCCGGCCGCGGCGTGCGCGTAGATGTTCTCGACGACGACGATCGCATCGTCGATGACGAGCCCGATCGCCGCCGCCATGCCGCCGAGCGTCATCAGATCGAAGCTCAGACCGACGAGCCACATCGCCAGAATCGTGACGAGCAGCGTCACCGGAATGACGACCGTCGCCACGAGCGTCGTCCCCCAGTTGCGCAGGAATCCGTAGAGGATCAGCACCGACAACACGAGGCCGATCAGGATCGCGTCGCGCACGGAGCCGACCGCTGCGCGGACGAGCAGCGACTGGTCGTAGAACGGTTTGATCTCGACGTCGCGCGGCAGCTGATGGCGGATCGCATCGAGCTGCGCTTTCACGGCGTCCGCAAGAGCCGCCGTGTTGGCGGTCGGCTGCCGCAGCACGTTCACCAGCACGGCCGGTTTTCCGTCGGCGTTCACGATCGTGTAGCGCGGCTCGAAGCCGGGCTCGATCGTGGCGACGTCGGAGACGAGCACCGGGACGCCGTTCACCGCGGCGACGACGATGCGCCCGAGGTCGTCGGGGGAAGCGGCCATGCCGCTGACGAGTGCGAGCTCGAGCTGATGGTTCTCTTCGATGAGTCCCGGCGACTCGACGACGTTCGTGCTTTTCAGCGCGTCGGCGACCTGTGCGACGGTCAGTCCGCGCGCTTCGAGCTTCGCCGGATCGACGCGCACCTGATACTCGCGAATCTCGCCGCCCTGCACCGTCACCGTCGCGACGCCGGGCAGTCGCGCCAGCGGCGGACGGATCGTCAGTTCGGCGAGCGTGCGGAGCGTGCCGGGATCGCGCTTTGGCGACGTGACCGAATAGCCGATGATCGGAAAGACGGCGAACGTCAGCCGCTCGACGCGCGAGACCGATGCGGTCGGTGGCAGCGTCGTCGCCATTTGCGACAGCCGCGCCTGGACGATCTGCAGCGTCTGTTCGATGTTGGTGCGCCAGCCGAAGAAGAGATCGATCTCGGTCGCGCCGCGCGCGGTCGTCGACTTGATGCGCGCGATGCCGGGAATCCCGCTCATCGCTTCCTCGACCGGCTTCGTGACGGTGACGAGCATCTGCGGCGCCGGCGCTTCACCGTTCTCGATGACGATGATGATTCGCGGAAAGTCGGTCTGCGGAAAGAGCGACAGCGGGACCTGCGTCGCGGCGAAGACGCCGCCGATTGCGAGCAGCACGATCACGACGACCACCGCGCGCCACTGCGTCTCCACCAGCCGCGCCACGTTCATTAGTCGGCGGCTCCGGTATTCGTTTTCGGCGACGGCTCGGCGCCGGGCAGCGCGACCTTCGTGCCGTCCGGCAGGCCGTAGTTCCCTTCCGTCACGACCGTCTCGCCGCCTTTCAATCCGGACAGCACCTGCGTCTTTCCGCCGCTTCGGATGCCGGTCGTGACGTGTACTTCATGCGCGATCGATTTCTCATCGACGACCATCACCGTGCCGGCGTTGCCGTTCGTCGCATCGAGCGTGACCGCCGCCGACGGAATGACGATCGCGTCGTTCACCGCCTGCGCGGCGATGACGACGCGCGCCACGCCGTTCGCGCGCAACCGTCCGGCCGGATTCGGGACGACGACCCACACTTCGACGCTGCGGCTTTGCGCGTCAGCGCCGCGGCCGACGAGCGAGATCGAGCCGATGACGGTTTCGTTCGGACGATCGTCCGGCACGATCTGCACGCGATCGCCAGCCTTCAAGGTCGCTGCAACGGTTTCCGACACTTCCGCTTTCGCGATGAGCGTCGATGAATCGGCGACGGTGAGCATCTTCGTCGCCGGAGTGGCGAAGTCGCCCTGATGCTGGAACTGTTCGATGACGACGCCGTTGAACGGCGCGCGAATCGTCGTGTATCCGAGCTGCGCGTCGAGATTGGCGAGCCGCTCGCGCGCCTGCCTTGCTTTCGCGCCGGCGACCAGGACGTCGCCGGGATTCGTCACGCCTTTGTGCAGCGTCGACGACGATTCCGCCAATCGCAAATCATCTTCCGCCTGCGTGACCGCAAGCTGCGACGCTTCCAGCTCTTTCTTCGAAATGCCGCCCTGATCGAACAGGACCTTTCGCCGGTCGTACGTTTTCTGCGCGTTCTCGAGCGCCGCACGCGCATCGCGCACCGCTTTCGTGTCCTGCGCGTTCGTCAGCGGCACCGCGCCGTTCACCGTCGAATGCGCGGTGGCGTCGGCTTCCTGCACCGCTGCCGCCGCTTCGGCGTGCTGCGCCGCGAGATCGCGCGCTTCCAGCACCGCGAGGATCTCGCCCGCGCGCACGACGCGATTCACGAGCAGCGGCATCTGCGCGATCTGCGCGGAGAGCTTCGGCGTGACGTCGGCCAGTTGCCGCGGCGTCAGGGTCGCGACGGTCGTCAGCTCGTTCGCGATCGGGCCGCGCTCCGCTTTCGCCACCTGCACGCTGACGACGACGTTGGCCGCTTCTTCTTCACCCGCGCTTTTGTGGCAGCCGCGCCAGATGACGACGATGAGCAGCAGGAGGATGATCGTCGCCGCGATGATCGCGCCGCGTCCGCGCCACCATGGACGCCGCGTTTCCGCTGTCGTTTCCGAATCGCGCAAAACCGTCATTCGCCTGCTGCCTCCTTCAAATGCGCGCGCGCGACCTGGAAGTCGAAGAGCGCCTGCTGCAGTGCGAGCCGTTGTTGCGCCAGCGTCGTTTGCGCGTCGGTCGCTTCGCTGATCGGACCTTCGCCGGCGCGATAGCGCGCGACGGAAATCGTCACGTTGCGCTCGGCGTCGGCCAGTGCGGCGCGGGCGTTGTCGACGCGTTGCGCGGCGGTCGTCGCTTCCTGCCGCGCGACGGCGAACTGCAGGTAGAAATCGCGCAGCGCGAGCTCGCGCTGCAGTTGTGCACCGCGCAGCCGCAGCTGCGCCTGGCGCAAACGGCTTTGCGTCGCCCCCCAGTCAAAGAGCGGGACGTCGATCGTCGCGGTGGCCAGCGTCCCGGTATGCGCTTTCAATTCCTGGCGCGAGAGCGACGTCGTATCGAATCCGCGATCGACCGAGTACGTGATGCCCGGCAGGTACGACGACCGCGCGCCGGTGACGTCGGCGCTCGCGGCGCGCTGTTGTGCGGAGAGCTGCGTCACTTCGGGACGTTTCGCAACGCCGGCGCTGGTGATCCCTTCGAGCTCGCGCACGTCGGCGGTCTGCGGCAGCGGCTCGATCGATGGTGTCGTGGTGAGCGGCTCGCCAAGCAGAATGGCGAGAGACGCGTTGGCAACGACTTCCGCTTCGAGCGCCTGCGCGAGCTCATCGCGCCGCGCGGCCGTTTGCAATCGCGCGCGAATCAGATCGACTTCCGGCACTTCGCCGGCGCGCACATTGAGCTCCGTGTTGTGCTCGAATTCGAGCGCCGCCTGGTAACTCATTTCCGCCGCGCTCCGTTTCGCCGTCGCCAGCGCGGCGCCGTAATACGCCTCCGCCACTCCGCGCACCAGCGCGCGTCTCGCGACCTCGGTGCCGGCGCGCGCGGCATCGAGCAGCGCGCGCTGGCGGCGGATGGCGGTGATGAGGCCGAGGTTGAATTCGCCGGTCACGCCGAGAAGGTTCTGGTATTCGTGGATTGCGTTCGCGGCGATGAAGCTCGCCACGCCGGGATCGTGGCGCGATTCGGAGTTGTAGGTGGCGGTGAACGAATCGCGGAAGCGTGGCAGGAGCGCGGCGCGCGCCTGCTTCAAATCCTCTTCCGCGATCGCTTCATCGATCTGCGCCTGGCGCAGCGTGGAGAGCTGCTGCAACGCGCCGGTGGTCGCGGCCGAAAGCGAGAGCGGCGGCGGCGTGGCGTCCGCGGGCTTCTGCGCGAGAAGAACGCTCCCCGAGATCAGGATCGCTGCGCCGGCCGCCGCTGCACTGCATCTCAATGTTTTTTGGCCGCCTTCTCTTTCGCTTCCTGTTTCTTCTCGGCCGCTTCCTTCGCTTTGTTCTCGTGCTCGACCGAAACGATCTTCCCATCGATGGCGCTCACGGCGACTTCGGTGATCGTTCCTTTCGGATTGCGAATGTCGAACGAGTAGATCAGCTTCCCGTGCTCGCGCTCGAGCTCTTCGCTTTCGACTTTGCCTTTCGGCTCTTTCGTCATCGCGATCTTGCGCGCGTCGGCCATCGAGATTTTCGCTTCCTTCTGCAAATTCTCTTTCGCCGGCGGCGCCGCTGCGAACGCGCTGCTTCCGACGATCATGATCAGTCCCACTGCTGCTGCAAATGATTTCTTCATCGTGATCCTCCGCGGCAGATGGTGAACCGCTGTCGATGAACGGAGGATGAAATGTAAAGTAGCGTACGCTTTGCACGATGCGCATTCTCCTCGTCGAGGATGATGAAGACGTCGCGCGGTTCGTTCGCCGCGGACTGAGCGAGCAGGCGTACGCGGTTGACGTCGCCACGAACGGTGAGTCCGCGCTGGAGCTGAGCGAGCTGACGACGTACGACGCCATCGTGCTCGACGTCATGATCCCGGCGCCGGACGGCATCGAAGTTTGCCGCGCCATTCGCACCGCCGGCTCGACCGTGCCGATCCTGATGCTGACCGCGCGCGGCAGCGTCGACGACAAGATCGCGGGACTCGATGCCGGCGCTGACGACTATCTCGCCAAGCCGTTCGACTTCGGCGAGCTGCTCGCGCGGCTGCGTGCGCTGCTTCGCCGCGGCGGCGCAACGATCGATGCATCGCTGCGCGTCGGAACGCTCGAGATCGACACGCGCTCGCACGGCGTCGCCATCGACGAACGGCCGCTCGTGCTGACGACGAAGGAGTACGCGGTCCTCGAGTATCTCGCGCGCAATGCGGGACGGATCGTCGGACGCGAGGAGCTTGCCGAGCATGTCTGGAACGAAGAGTTCGATCCGTTCACGAACGTGATCGAGGTCTACATCAACCGCCTGCGCCGCCACATCGAAAAGGTATCCGACCGGAAACTGATTCGCACCGTCCGCGGCGCCGGCTACATGCTGGAAATCGACGAAGAACCGGCGCACGAATGACGATGTTCGAATCGGTCCGCGCACGGCTCACGCTCTGGTACACGGCGATCCTCGCGCTGGTGCTGATCACGTTCAGCGGCATCAGCTACGTGCTGCTCAGCCGCGCCATTCGCGCGGCGACCGACGCGACGGTCGCCGAGGCCGCGCAGCAGTTCGCGACGAACTTCACGTCTGATCCCGCCGATCTCGCCGGAGCGGCGTCGATCCTCCGTCACTATGGCGATGCCGGCGGCGAAGTGCTGCTCTGCTTCCCCTCCGGCTTGGTCGTCGCCGCCTCTCCTTCCCGCCTCGGCACCACCGAACGCGCCGCGATCGTGGCGCTCATTCGTCGCGGCGCGAACGGCATGCACACGGTGTCGGGCGGACCGGAAGGCGACGGCATCCGCGTCGCGATTGTCCGGATCGCACCGAACGGCACGCCGTACGTCGTCGCCGTCGCGCACGATCTCGATGAACAGGACGACCGCCTCGAAGCGGCAGCGCGTGCGGTCTTCTTCGGCATTCCGGCAGCGCTGCTGATCGCCGCCGCCGGCGGCTATCTCCTCGCGCGAAAAAGTCTCGCGCCGGTCACGGCGATGAGCGTGAAGGCGCGGCAGATCGGCGCGGAAACTCTCGGTGAACGGATCGAGGTCGGGCACGAGCGCGACGAGCTGGCGTTCCTCGCCACGACGCTCAACGATCTGCTCGAGCGGTTGCAGCGCGCATTCGAATCGCAGCGGCGTTTTATGGCCGATGCCTCGCACGAGCTGCGCACTCCGATCTCGATCATTCAGGGCGAAGCCGACGTCGTGCTGGCGCGCGACGATCGGACGGCGGCGGAGTATCGCGAGAGCATCGAGATCATGCGCGTCGCGTCGCGCCGGCTCACGCGCATCGTCGAGAACCTTTTTCTGATCGCGCGTACCGACGCCGGCAGCTATCCGATGACGAAGAGCCGCTTCTATCTCGATGAAGCGATCGCCGATTGCGTGCGCACGTTGAGAAGCATCGCCGCCGCGAAACGGATCGAAGTGACGTGCGAGGTTCCGCCCGATTCGGTGATCGTCGCCGACGACGAGCTGTTGCCGAGGCTGCTGCTGAATCTGATCGACAACGCGCTGAAGTTCACGCCGGAAGGTGGAAGAGTGCTGGTGAAGGTCGATGCGCGGGATGATGCGTACGAGCTTCGCGTCAGCGACAGCGGTTCCGGGATTGCGGCGGACGATTTGCCCAGGATTTTCGAGCGCTTCTTCCGCGGCGATCGCGCACGCGGCGCCACCACCGGCGCCGGCCTCGGCCTCCCGATCGCGCGGTGGATCGCGGAGTCGCACGGCGGCTCGCTGGCGGTGGAAAGGTCGGGCGCGGACGGAACGACGTTCGTCGCGATCCTGCCGCGCGGCTGAGTGTGGGGGCGGGCGCTCCGCCCGCCCAGGCGGCCGAAGCGGCCGCCTCCACATCAAAGGATGAAAAAGAAACTCGGAGATCTCTCGTGCTCTCGTTTCTTCTCGCCGCCGCGATCGCGCTTCCGCTGAGCGCTCGGTCTCCGCCTGCAACTTCGCAAACCGCACGCTCGAATCGGACGACATCGCCGGGAAGAACGCCCTCTGCAAGTAACCGTCAACACGACGCAACGCTTCTGCATCGCCGGGCCGCGTGCCCGGCGATTTGCGTTTATGCGCCTTGCAACGGTTGCGTGCCGGTGCTAACGTCCGCCACGTTCAACCACGGAGGGCAACGGTTTCCGCCAGGCAATGGGCCGTGTCTAACGGTTGGCATCATCCCTGCCCCAACCGTTAGAGCGCGCGAAAGGTACCCGCCATGTTTGATGACGTCCTCATAGAATCTGCGGGAAAAGACAAGAAGAAGGGCGGATGGCTTACCGCTCTCATCTCGGCCGTGATTCACATCGGTCTCGTCGGCGCAATCATCGCCGCCGGTCTCTATGTCAAAGAGAACCCGGAAGTAATTCAGAAGCCGATCCAGGCATTCGTCGTTCAGTCGGCGCCTCCTCCGCCGCCGCCTCCCCCGCCTCCACCTGCTGCTTCGCACTCGTCGACGCCGAAGGTCGTGCACGTCGAGACTCCGAAGACGCAGCCGACGTTTCATCAGCCGACCGAGATTCCGCAGAACGTCCCGCAGGTCGAAGCGTCTACAGATACGACCGGCGGCGTTGAAGGCGGCG
>JAOBAU010000055.1 GCA_025463165.1 Acidobacteriota bacterium
AAAGGAAGGTTTGCGTTTTGCGGCGGACGCTCGAGCGCTTTGATGGTGCGAGCCATCATCGCGCCGCTCCACTTGCGCAGAAACGCGCGCTCGGACTCTGCGTACAACGTCGCCGCTTCATCGGAAGCGCCGGCGCTCTGATTGTAGAGATGACGGCACTTCGCGGGCGGAACGTAAACGATCTCGCTGCGAACGCGACGCAGGAAATCGGTTTCTTCGAAGTAGAGACGGAAGCGCTCGTCGAAGCCACCGGCATCATCGAGCGCGCGCGTCCGGATCGCCATCACCGCACCGGAGATCGCGCGCACATGCGTCGGTAACGTCAACGACCAGAATGCGATTCGCTCGCGGATGCGACGCGTGTCGCGGCGATGCTGCATCGATCGCACGCGCGTCGCGAGTGCGTGCTCGAGGCGATCGCCGGTCGTGTGCAGATCAGCCGGCGGCAGCAACCATTCGTGCGCGTCGTCCCAGAAAAGCGCGGGACCGGCAACGTCCGCGCCGCTTTCGACAAGGCGATCGATCGAGGATTCGCCAAAGAGGACATCGGGATTCGTCACGATGATCACGTCGCCGTCGCATGCGCGGCGCCCGCGATTGATCGCCGCGCCGTAGCCGAGGTTTGTGTCGGCGACGATCAGCACATCGGCGATGTCGCGTAATCCTTCTGCTTCGCGCGCATCGACGCTGTTGTCGACGACGACGACCTGCAGTGGTTCGCTCGACGCGGCGCGCGCGGTGCGGATCGCTCCATGCGCCAGCGCCGCCGTTCGATAGTTGACGACGAGAAGCGAACGACTCATGTCCGCTCGACGGCGACCGCTTCGACCGGCTCGAGCTGCCAGCGATGCTGCACCGCCAGCAAGCCGATCTCGTATCGATCGCCGGTCATCGAAAACGCCGGCCGGAGATCGCGGCGATCGTAGACGGTCATCGCATTCTCATCGCCGACGAACGCGATGATCGAGTAGTCGCCGCGCAGCAGCGGCACGTCGCGCAACTGCACGACGAGGTCGTAGTCGTTGCGGCCGAACAACGGCGCGAGCGAATCGGCGTGTGTGCCGACGGCGAAGCACTGCAGATCATCCGCCGATCGATGAATCCCGACGATGAGATGCAGCGGTTGCTCCGCAACCTCGGAGCGCACCCGAATGCGTACGTGAATGTCGTCGCCGCGATCGAAACGATCGCGCGGCCGGCCGGTGCGATCGCAGACGGTGATCTCGGTGAAGCGCGCCGGCGACGCGACGCGTTCCGGCACCGGCTCCCCTTCGCTCGCCGGATGCTCGCGGTCGCGCTGCAGGAGGAACGTTTCGTATTCGTGGACGACGTCGAGCGCCGGTCCGCAGCGAACGATCGTGCCGTGATCGAGCCAGAGCGCGCGGCGGCAGATCGAGGAGATGTAATAGAGCGCGTGCGAGCAGAAGAGGATCGTCTTGCCCGCTTCCTGAAACTCGCGGATTTTGTCGACGCACTTCTTCTGGAAGTGCCCGTCGCCGACCGCCAGCGCTTCATCGATGATGAGGATGTCGGGATCGACGTTCACCGCGACGGAGAACGCGAGGCGCATGTACATGCCGGAGGAGTACGTCTTCACGGGACGATCGAGAAACGTTCCGAGCTCTGAGAACTCGAGGATCGACGGGAGCTTTTTGCGAATCTCAGCGGGTGAGAGCCCGAGGATTGCGGCGTTGAGTGCGGCGTTATCGCGGCCGCTGAACTCGGGATGAAAGCCGGTGCCGAGCTCGAGAATCGAGGCGATGCTGCCGCGGGTTTCCAGAGTGCCGCTGCTCGGCCCGGTGACGTTGCACAGGAGCTTGAGCAGCGTGCTTTTGCCGGCGCCGTTCTGGCCGATGATGCCGATCGTCTCGCCTCGCTCGACTTCGAACGAAGCGTCCTGCAGCGCCGGAAAAACCGTATGGCGCGCTCTTCCGGTGACGATCTCGAGGAGGCGGTCGAGCGGTCGCGGATAAATGTCGTAGTGCTTCGTCAGCTCGACGGCACGGACAGCAAAGTCCATCGCGGACATTCTACGGGCTTCCATCGAGCACCGTCCAAACAGCCGCGGCGCAAAACAAAAGCGGCGGGCCGAAGCCCGCCGCTCTCATTGATTGCAGGAAGCGTGGATCAGTGCGCCGCTCGACGCGTGCGCGACACGATACCGATGGTGTGATCGGTCTGCGCGAGCGTGCCGCTTCCATCTTCAACACGCAGCGTGATCGTGTGCGGACCAGTGCTGCTGTAGATGTGTGATTGCGGCGACGGAGTCGTGCTGTTGACCGTCTGGGTTCCGGAGTTGTCGCCGAAATCCCAAACCCATTTCGTGACGATGCCGTCGTGATCGACGATCGGCGTGAAGATGTAGCCGTTCGTCACGCCGGCAATCGGCGAAATGGTGAAGTCGACATGAACGGTCGGCCCGGTGCCGAGACCGAAGACCTGCACCGGCGACGTCAATTCGAGGGTGCCCGCTCCGTTGTTGACGGTTGCTTTGACCGTGTAGGACCGCTCTGAATTGAACCTGTGCTGCACGGTACGGCCGGTTGCGGTCGTGCCATCGCCGAAGTCCCACGAGAAAGTATGCGTGGCGCAGGCGAGGTTGTAATTGGAGATGTCGACATTGAACGACACCAGCTCACCGGCCTGGCAGCGGCTCGTCGGCGACGCCTGACTGCAGGTGCCGCTGGCGTTGCTGTAGACGATGAACAGCTTGTTTGCCGTCATCTCACCGCAATTGCCCGGATTTCCATTGCCGACCTTGACCGGCGTCGAGACAGTGACCGACTGCGTCGGACTGTTGATCGTCACTGTTGCCGTGTAGTTCCCCGTCGCCGTGTACTGATGCGCCGGAGCGGCACCCGTTCCGGTATGACCATCGCCGAAATCCCAGCTGTAGGTATGGGTCGCGCAGCTGAAGACGTAAGAAGACGAACCGGCGCTGAAGCTCACCGATTCACCGCTCGTGCAGGACGCTGAGGGATTACCGGACGAACAACCGCTGGCGGCACCCGAGTACTGCGCGAAGATGTTGGACGTCGTCATTGTGCCGCACGTGCCGCCGCCACCGCCACCGGACACGGTGAGCTGCGCCTGGGCGGTAAATGTCTGCGAACCGTTTCGGATGGTCACCGAGACGGGGTATGTGCCGCCGGTCGTGTACTTGTGCGTCGTGCTGATGCCGCTGCCCGTTCCGCCGTCACCGAAGCTCCAGGTGAACGAGTGATTCGCGCACGAGAAGGCATATCCGGAGGGAGAGGCGTTGAACGAAACCGTTTCGGTGGTATTGCACGGGGCCGTGCTGACATAGCTGCAGTTCGACTGCGGACCGCCGTACACAATGAAGATGTTGTTGTTCGACATCGTCTCGCATGCGCCCGGTGGCGGCGGCGGAGGAGGCGGGGGCGGCGGAGGTGCGCCGACAGTGACGCTCGTCGTCAACGTGACCGTTTGCGAACCGTTGCTGACGACGACGCTCACGCTGTAGGTACCGGCGGCATTGAACGATTTCGAGGCCGCTTTCGTCGATGCGTGCGATCCGTCGGGGAACGTCCAGGTATAGGTGTGCGGCGCGCACGTCACGAAGTAATTGAAGTAATTGACGTCGAAACCGACGTTTTCGCCGGGCGTGCAGTTAGTAGTACTGGAAGCTGCGTTGCAGCCGGACGAGGGGCCGGAGTAGACGATGTACGCCGTCGAGCCGGGAACCATGTCACCGCAGAGAGAGCCCGCCGAAGTGACAGTGACCGGCTTCGTCACCGTCTTGCTGAAGCCAAGCGCGTTCGTAACTGTAAGACTGACTGTGTAGGGGCCGACCACCGTAAAAGTCGGAGACCAGGTCTTCGTGTTGCTGTTGGACGCGGTAACGGTCGCCGCCGGCGTTGCGGACCAGGCGTATGTCCAGCCGTCAGCGATCTGATCGACGTTCGTGCCCGACGTCGCCGTAAACACGCACGGCGGTCCGCCCGCGGTGCAATCGCCCGTAATGACCGGATCGGGACCATTGAGCGGCGGCGTATCGAACGAGCTCGTCTCGAAGGAGAGACCGGCGCATGAACCGACGAGCAGCGCAGGTGAAGTGATGGTCAGACGACCGTGAATACCGAGCCCGCCAAACGACGTCTTCGGTACGTTCCACGCCGGGATCGCGGTGACGGCCGCGGTTCCTGTCGGGCCTGCAAGCAACACCGCGTTGGCGCTGCTCATCAGTTCCCATTTGTACGTCAGCGCTGCCGCCTGTGCAGCCGAAAGAGCGGCGGTGTCACCGGTCACTCGCGAGTTGCTCGTGAACGTGACGTTTGTCGCGTCTGACGTTACTGCAACGGACGCGGCGAACGGACGAACTGAATATCCGAAGTCGGAGCCGCTGCCGTGAATACCGACGGCGAAGTCAGCGCCGTTACGGGCGGTGACACCCGCGCCGGTGCCGCTGTACGGACCGTAATGGGCGTCGAAGCTGAGGTTGTGATGTGTGGCGCAAACTCCGACCGCCGGAGTTTCGGCCGGCGTGCCGCGCGTCTCCACTCCATCGACGACCCACGTTGCGTAATGGCTCTGGATCGTGCCGTCCGACGCGTCGAAGAATGTATCTCCAGCGACGATCGGCAGCGACGAATTGGCCGCCGGAGCGGTAACGAGCGTCGTGAATCCGGTAAGGCCGAAACGCGCCACCGGCGCTTTCAGCTGAAGCGTCGTGGAGCCGACGACCGTACTGTCGCTGGTGCTGGTAGCTGTAATGGTGCGTACGGCCGTGCCGGTTGCAACCGAATCACCGGAGTACTGGTGCGTGACAGGCGTACCGGTAAAGCTCGGGAAAATATTCGGATCGACGAGTGCGAGCGGATTGCCGAAATTCCACTGGACCGGAATCGACGCTGTAGATCCGGTCCCGGTTGCGCTGAACGTCACAGGATCGCCGTATACAGGCGTCGTCCCGGCGCTGGCAGGCGTATGGGGATTGGCGGTTCCGCTGCGACCGGTGACAGTGGCTGTAATGCCATCCGTGCCGGTGATCTCATATACGTCGCCAATACCCTTCGCGCAGACGATCAGATAGTCCTTGCCGCCCTGCCGGATGACCATGCTGTCCCGAATATTCGTATAGGACGGATAAACGTAGCCTGTAGGCGGATTCGAATAAAAGGCACGAATGTAGGATCTGGTCTGGTTGCCGACCAGCGTCTGGACAGCTCCGTCGTAATAGGGCGCCATGACCAGTTCGACCGGCCTGGTGCCCTGCAGCTTGAGAATGCGCGCGTCCCATCCACCGGACGTCGAGGTGCCCGAAACGACGATATAGCCGGCGCTGTAGTGAAGCTGGACGGCAGAGATACCGGTTGGTACGGTGTATTGCGCGGATTGAACGAAGGTATTTCCCGACGGGGAGAAGACCGTGAACACCATGTTCGCTCCGCTGTTGCCGGAGAGCGCGTAGAAATTCGTTCCGTCCGAAGTCACTTCGTTGAACGCGGAACCATCGGGCGCCTTCCGCGCTGAAAGCAGCGGAGAACCGCCCCCGGCGAGCGCCGTCCCGTCGTAAATCGACAGGAAGCCGTCGTCAGTAAGATAGGCAATTTTGGTAGCCGTGGAATCGTGCACGGCACTGTACAAATTCTGCGGCGCCCGCAGGCTGGCCTGCGTAGGGTTGGAGCGGTTGGTAACGTCGTAAAGGCGCGTGCTTCCCTTGCGGTCGCCCACGAGCGCGTAGTACTGCGTAGGGCTGCTCTTGAAGCCGGCGATGTAGGTGGGACCGGTCATACCGGTCTGCTGCGTCATGCTCGTCATGAGCGAGCCGTCGGCGCCGCCGGGATCCTTCGCAATGCCCCAGCCGAAGATCTCGTACGCCATATAGACGTACTTCTGATCGTCCACATAGATGCCGAAGAGACGATCCTGACCGTCTGCCGTCTGGAGATTCCAGCATGCATCCTGATGTCCGGAGGATCCGCAACTGACCGAGGTCCATTCCGGGTAAAACCAGGTATCGAACTGCAGCAG
>JAOBAU010000290.1 GCA_025463165.1 Acidobacteriota bacterium
TCCGCTCCGCGAGCCGGATGGATTCAGCGGCGCGACCGGCTCTTCATTCTTCGTGACCTTCGCGATGATCGCGTCGGCCGCGGCGTTCAGTCCGCCGAAGTAATCGCCCTTCGCCAGTCGCGGCGCGAGCTCCTGCGTTCGGACGCGCGTCGTGAACGCATCGGTCAGCGTCGGCTCGAGTCCGTAGCCGACTTCGAAGCGGATCTTCCGCTCCTTCATGAAGAGGAAGAGGATGACGCCGTTGTCGTACTTCTTCTGTCCGACCTTCCACTTCTCCGCGCAGCGGATCGTGAAGTCTTCGAGTGCTTCGCCTTCGAGCGTCGGGAAGGTGTAAATGATGAACTGCGCGCCCGACTGCTGTTCGAAGTTGTGCAGCTTCTCGTTCAGCGCCGCGGCCTGTTCGGACGTGACGATGCCGGCGCCGTCAGTGAACCACTGGCGCGGCGGCGGCGGAACGTCGAGCGCGAATACGCTCCCCGCAACGACGAGAGTTGCGAGGAGCGCGATGAAGCGAAGCGGACGCACGAGCGTGCGTCCTTATCGTGTGCCGGTCGGTGCGGGAGCGGGAGCGGCGGTCGAGGTGCCGAAGTTGAAGTTCACTTCCGGCGCGTTCTGCGATCCCTGCACGCCGTGGAAGTATGCCTTCGGCTTGAAGCCGCTGAAACTCGCCACGAGATTGCCGGGGAAGCGCAGCACCGCGGAGTTGTAGGTCTGCGCGACTTCGTTGTAACGGCGGCGCTCGACGGCGATGCGATTCTCCGTTCCTTCGAGCTGCGACTGCAGTTCGAGGAAGTTCTGGTTCGACTTCAGATCGGGATAGCGTTCGACGACGACGAGCAGTCGTGAAAGTGCGCCGCTGAGGTTCTGCTGCGCTGCTTCGAACTCGGCCATCTTCTGCGGATCGTTCGGCGTACTCGATTGCGTTCCCGGAGGACCGCCTGCTGCCGGAGCGGCAACCTGACCGACGCGCGCTCGCGCGTTGACGACCGCTTCGAGCGTTGATTTTTCGAAGTTCGCGGCGCCCTGAACGGTGCGCACGAGGTTGGGAATCAGGTCATAGCGACGCTGATAGTCGTTCTCGACCTGCGCCCACTGCGCCTGAACCTGCTGATCGAGATCGACGAGACGATTGCGAACGCCGACTCCCCATACGAGTCCGACGATGAGCACCAGAACAATTGCACCAATGCAGCCGAGTGCTCCGAGATTACGCATGGAGAACGAGCCTCCTTAGGCTCGGTTAGTACTCTTCTTCTTCCTCTTCGGCTTCTTCTTCGCGATCCGCTTCCGGGACGATGTCTTCCTCTTCGTCCGCGTCGGCCGCGGGCGCTTCGGCATCCGGAAACTCCGGCTCTTCGGCCGGCTCTTCGACGACGCGCGCGCGTCCGCGATGCGACGTTACGACCGGTGCTTCTTCTGCGTCACGCTGATCGGCGCCACACTTCGGGCAGAGCGGCTCGGGCTTCCCGAGATCGTAGAATTTCGTGTGGCAGCTGTAGCAGGTGTACTTCTTTCCCAGGTCAGGCATGACGATGTGAATTCCTCCGCCTCAAAAGCGGCGACACGTTAGCACCCGTCACCAGGTGTGTCAACGAAGCGCGCGCGCAGAAAAATGGCGAGCAGTTTGACGCTGCTCGCCATCGTTGAACGTGTGTTGTCGATGTGTCGTCAGTTGGTTTTCGGCACTGCCTGCGCGGCGCGCGTACCGGCGGTGTTTCCATCGGACGGCGGCGTGGTTCCGCGCAGCTCTGCTGCTTTGACGGCGAGCTTCTGCGCCTCGGGGAAAAGCTCCAGCGCGCGCTCGACCTGATTGTCGCCCTGCAGGCGGAACGGATACGAAGCGTCGAAGCCGTACTTCGCCGCGACGATCTCCGCCTTCAGCGCACGCTCGATGTACTTCCGATCGTTCGGCTTCTGCAGCGCCGCGCGAATCTCATCGATCGACGCGATGTCCTTCGATGCGCTGTACGTCGCGAACGCATCGAGGATCGGCTGCGTGATGACGAGATCTTTGTTCACGTCGGGATGCGCGGCCGCGTATTCGACCGCGTAGTTGAAGATCGCGCTGCGCACTTCGAGAAGCTGCGTTGCGCGCGAGAGCTGCGCCGGCTTCACGAAGACGTCCGGCGTGATGCCGCCGCCGCCGTAAACGACGCGACCCGTATCGGTCTTGAACTGCTTGCGGTCTTTCAGCGGCGTCTCGTTCGAGTCATCCGATTCATCGGCGACGTAGTAGTCGTAGAACGAGCTGTAGTCGCGCTGGATGTTGCGGCCGGACGGCGTGTAGTACTTCGACGTCGTCAGCGCCAGACCCGCGCCGTACTGAAGGTTGTAGACGCTCTGCACGAGGCCTTTGCCCCAGCTCGTTTCCCCGATGACGAGTCCGCGATCGTGATCCTGAATCGCACCGGCCACGATCTCTGATGCCGAGGCGCTGCCGCGATTCACGAGAACGACGAGCGGAAGATTGAGCTTGTCGTGTTTGCCCGGCGCGACGTAGTCCTGCGCCGAGTCGGCGGTACGGCCTTTCGTGTAGACGATCATCTGTCCTTTGTCGAGGAAGTGATCGGAGACGCCGACGGCCGCGTCGAGGAGTCCACCCGGATTCTGGCGAAGATCGAGCACCAGTTTCTGCATCCCCTCGCCGCGCAGCTTCTCGATCGATTCATCGAGCTCGCGCACGGTCGTGGCGGTGAAGTCTTTGATGCGGATGTAGCCGACGCCGGGACGGATCATCAGCGTGTTCGAGATCGAGTTCGTCGGAATGGCCGCGCGGACGATCGTCAGAGGAATCGGCTCGCGCATGCCGACGCGCATGATCTTGATGTGGACGGTCGTCCCCTTCGGACCTTTGAGGCGCTTGACGACTTCATCGAGCGCGAGGTCTTCGGTCGGCGTTCCTTCGACTTCCGAAATGACGTCGCCGGCGCGGATGCCGAGGCGCGCGGCGGGCGTTCCTTCGAGCGGCGTGATGACCGTGACCTGATCATTGCGCTTCGTCACGAGGATGCCGAGGCCGTAGAACGAGCCCTTCTGGCGATCCTGCATGTCCGAGTACTCTTTCGGCTCGAGGAAGGAAGTGTGCGGATCGAGCGTACGCAACATGCCGTCGATCGATGAATAGACGAACTTGTCGGATCCGAGATCTTCCGGCGCGTTCGCGGTCACCGCGCTCAGCAGGTCAGTGTATTCGCGAAGGCGTTTCTGCACATCGCTCTGCACCGGTGAGCCGAAGAGGTGGTTGCCGTAGAATCCGCCGAAGAGCGTCGTCGCCAGCACGGCGACGGCGAGCGTCAGCGAGAAAGTCCATTTCTCATTCTTCTGTAGCTTCGCCATAGTTTTTTATCGTTTACAGTTCGAGAGTCGCAACGTCATTATAGGTGCGGAGTATTCACGTTCCGCCCCCTGTTCACGCACACGTCACCACGATCCAAAGGGAAAGGTTGCCGCTCGATGTTTGGTCCACTCGGTGTGCCGGAGATGCTGATGATCTTCTTCGTCGCTCTCATCGTCTTCGGTCCTCGCAAGCTGCCTGAGCTCGGTCGTACGCTCGGAAAGGCACTCGGCGAGTTCAAAAAAGCGACGGATGAGCTGAAGACGACGATTGAACGCGAAGTGCAGATTGACGAACAGAAGCGGTTGATCGCGCAGGTCGTGCAGGTTCCCCCTGAAGGGTCCGTCGTATCAAGAGCCGAGCCACAAGTTGCCGCGGTTCCGGTGACAGCGCCGCTTGCACCGACCGAGACTCCGTCCGGTCCCGGCATCGATTCGTCGACGCCGGCGCGCGTTGAGTAATGGCGGAGTCCACCGAAACGAGCGCGGACTTCGTCGACGACGACGCGGCACCTCCCGAGCTGCCGAAGATGTCGTTCCTCGATCATCTCGACGAGCTGCGCAAGCGGCTGATGATCTCGTTCGTCGCGATCCTCGTCGGCTTCCTCGCCTGCTGGCACTACGCGGAGAGGATCTTCGGCTGGATGCAGGCGCCGATCGCGAAGTACCTGCCGAAAGGCGAATCGCTCGCGTACACGCGCCTCACCGCGCCGTTCTTCCTCTACATGAAGGTGGCGTTCTTCGCCGGCATCTTCATCGCCTCGCCGGTCATCCTGCTGCAGCTCTGGCTCTTCATCGCGCCGGGACTCTACAAAAAGGAACGCCGCTACGCCGCACCGTTCATCATCTTCGCGTCGATCTTTTTTCTGACCGGCGGCTGGTTCGGCTACAGCCTGCTGCTGCCGAAGACGTGTCAGTTCTTCGTCGAGACCGGCAAACAGTTCAAGGCGATGGTGACGATCGATGATTACTTCTCGTTCGCCAGCACGATCATCCTCGCATCCGGTCTCATCTTCGAAACCCCGATCCTGATCTTCTTCCTCGCGCGCCTCGGTATCGTCACCCCGGCGTTCCTGATGCAGAAGTTCAAGTACGCGGTCGTGCTTTCGTTCATCATCTCGGCGATCGTCACGCCGACGCCCGACATGGTCACGCAGACGTTCCTCGCCGTGCCGATGATCGGGCTGTATTTGATCGGCGTGCTCGTGGCGTGGTTGTTCGGGAAGAAGTACGACTAAGACTTAAGGTGTGGGCCGGCCGCTCAGTCCTTGCGGACGTCGATCTTTCGCACCGTCTGTTTGTCCGGCAGCAGCCACGCGGTTCCCGTCATCTGTTTACCGTTGACCTTCAGGCACCAGATGCTGTGGACTCGCGCCGATTTGAACTCCGCCTTCCAGCAGGCGTCAGGCGCGTCGTACGTCAGGTCCATTTCGCCCATCGTCTGGCGCTCGCCGTCGACAATCTTGTCGGCCTTCCAGTGGACGACTCCGACTTTCGCTCCGGCTGTGAATTCGTAAACCACGACCTCGTTTTTGCACGCGGGAGCGGCAACGAGATCCGTACACGTTGACGTGCCGCGCCAGGTGCCGATCGGAGACGCCGCGTCGGCGGCGATGGCGGGAACTGCCACGGAGACGAGAAGCGCTGCGAGCGTAACGACGGAGAGCTGCTTCATCTCTCGACCTCGAAATCTGTCGGCACGGCCGGGACCGCTTCGTTGAAGATCACCACGGTCTCCGCGATCGGAAACAGCACGACGTGATTGCGCGCCTGCACTTCGAGGACGATCTCGTAGAAGCCGTCATCGTTGATCGCGACGAGCGTGCCGGGTTTCCCCTTCATCTCCAGCGTGCGATTGAAGACCGAGACTTTCGACGGGATTTCCATGCGCGCAACCATACGGAGCGCCTGTGGCCGAGTCAACAAAAAGGCGCGCCCGGAGGCGCGCCTTTCAGGAAATCGATGTCGTAGCGCGCGTTACTGCTTCGCGTCCGGCGCGGGCGTGCTTGGCGCCGCCGGATTCGGATCGTTCGGGTTGAGCGGGAACTTCACCTTCGACGACGTGAAGTACGTGTCGTCGTACTTCGCGGCGGTTGCGGTCTTCATGCTGTCGAGCTTCGCCTTCATCTGCTCGTCATGGAGCGTCTTGCGGATCGTCTCTTTGACCTGATCGATCGGCGTCATGTTCCGCTCCTGCACCTGAAGGATGTGATATCCGAACTCGGTGCGGATGACCGGGCTGATCTCGCCCGGCTTCGTGTTGAACGAAGCCTGATCGAACTCCGGAACCATCTGGCCGTGTCCGAACGTGCCGAGGTCGCCGCCGTTCGCGCCGGAACCGATGTCATCCGATTCCGCTTTCGCGGTGGCCGCGACATCTCCGCCGGCCACGAGCTTCGCGCG
>JAOBAU010000102.1 GCA_025463165.1 Acidobacteriota bacterium
GGTTGCCCTCTCTCTCCAGCGCCTCGGCGCTTACGTCGAGATCCTCTCGCTCAACCCACGAAAGCAGCGCGTCGATGCGAACGTGCCGCTGCCGCTCGAAGCGATCGACATCGATACCTCCGCGCACCTCGCGGCGTTCCTTCGCTCCTTCACGCTGCACGCGCCGCAACTCGTCGCTCGTTTTTACTCACCGCGATTCGAAGCGGCGTTGCGAAAGAAGCTGCGCGCGCGCGACTTCGACGTCGTGCAGCTCGAGAGCCCGTTCCTGCTCCCGTATCTGCGCGCCATTCGAGAGAGCTCGCGCGCGCTGGTCGTTCTTCGCTCGCTCAACGTCGAGTTCCGGATTTGGGAACGGCTCGCCGAACATGAGCCGCGGTTCCTGCGGCGCGTGGCGTTGCGCGCCATCGCGCGGAGTCTGCGGCGATACGAGCTTGCGCAACTCAACGCGTGCGACGCGCTCGTGCCGATCACCGAGGTCGATGCGAACGATTTTCGCGCGCTCGGTTGTACGCGGCCGATCTATGTCCTGCCGGGTGGTGTCGAGGAGCAGCCGATCTGTCGTCGCGATGAACAGGCGAACGCGGTTGGATTTCTCGGCTCGCTCGATTACCGGCCGAACCAGGAGGCGGCGCTCTGGATCGCCGAGGAGCTTCGTCCGCGGCTGCGTCGCAATGCGGAGCTGCACATCGCCGGCAGCCGCGCGCCGGAATGGTTGCGTGCGCGGCTCGCCGCGTCCGGCGTGAGCTTCGCCGGCGAGGTCGCTGATGCGGCGGCGTTCATCGATTCGATGCGAGTGATGCTCGCGCCGATTCACTCCGGCGGCGGAATGCGCATCAAGATTCTCGCGGCGATGGCTGCGGGGAAATCGGTCGTTGCGACGACGATCGGCGCGGAAGGAATCGATATTGCGAACGGCGAGAACGTTGTCATCGCTGATGACGTCGAGGCGTTCCGTGCCGCGATCGAATCGCTCCTCGATGATGAAACCCGCGCGCATGCGATCGGCGACGCTGCGCACGCGCTCGTCGCGACGCGCTATTCAACCGATGCGCTGACTCGCGGGCTGTTAGCTTTCTACGAAGAGCTGACGAAGAGCGGCGGCGTACGCGGCGGTCGTTGAGCGCGATCGCGCCCGCTCGTCGCCGCGCAGCAGCAGTTCGCGCAGTCGTCGCGACGTGACGCGAACCAGCGCGGCGACGATCATCAATCCACGCGCGGTCGTCGCCCATACGATGCCGTGATGCTCGCGGCTCCACGTCAGCAAATCGAGCCAGAGCAGCGACGGATCGTGCGCCAGCTCCTCGACGCCGCGCCATTGCCGCACCGTCGCGCCGCCGCCGTGAATGACGCGCGCTTCTTCGACGATGCGCACGTTCCAGCCGGCGGCGCGCGCGCGCAGACAGAAATCGAGGTCCTGCGCGTAGAAACGATAGTGCTCGCGCAACGGACCGGCGACGTCGAAGACGGCGCGGCGAAACGCCATCGCCGCGCCGCTGACCCACGCCGGCGCCGCGCCTCCGAGCGCGCGGCGACGTCGCGGAAGGAACGACGCGAATCCACCGGCGAGCACCGTCAGCCACGCCAGCGTCGGCACCGGTCCGCCGCTCCATTGCGGAGTGCCGTCGGCATTGAGCAATCGCGCGCCGGCGATGCCGAGCGATGGCTCGTTGTCGAACGCGGCGAGCAATGAAGTGAGCGCGTCGTGTTCGACGACGGCATCGCTGTTGAGCAGAAGCACGATCGAGCCGCGCGTAATCGCGATGCCCGCATTCGCAGCGGCAGCAAAGCGGCGATTCTTGTCCAGCCGCACCACGCGCACGTTCGGCAACTCCGCTTCAATCAACTCACGCGTGTTGTCGGTGGATGCATCATCAACGACGATCAACTCTGTATTCGGCGGCGAGGTGTCGAGCGCGGCGCGGCACGTTGCCAGCGTCATCGCCGACGTGTTGAACGTCGGCACGACGATGGACAGCGCGACGTCGCTCACAGGCCGCTTCCGGCCAGCGACGCCGAGACGCTCGACAGCAGCAGTCGGACGTCGAGCAGCAGCGACCAGTCGCACATGTACGTCAGGTCGTAGCGCAGCTTCACTTCGGGCGAGCTGTCGTACTTCGCCGACACCTGCGCGAGTCCGGCGATGCCGGGACGCACGAGGTTGCGCAGATCGAAATCAGGGACGTCGTTGAGGATGCGCGCCACGATCTCGGGACGCTCCGGACGCGGTCCGACCAGACTCATGTCGCCCGTGATGACGTTCAAAAGTTGCGGCAGTTCATCGATCCGATAACGGCGCAGCAGTCCGCCGATGCGCGTCAGTCCGATGCCGTCGCCTTCGCCGTTTTCCGGCACCGTCATCGAGCGGAACTTCCACATCGCGAACGGCACACCGCCGCGGCCGACGCGACTCTGCCGGATGAGCACCGGGCCGTGATCGTCGAGCCAGATCGCGGCCGCGGCAATCGCGCCGATCGGCATCGCGATCACGGCGAGGATGCTGCCGAGCGCGACGTCGACCGAACGTTTGATCGCGGCGCGCAAACCGTAGCCGCAGCCGACCGCGATCTCGATCAGCGGCTGATCGCCGACCCAGCCGAGCATCGTCGACGTCAGCAGCGCGTCGGCGTGCGAGGCGAGCAGCAGGTAGCCGCGCGGTCCGCGAATGCGCAGCAGTTCCAGGCGGCTGTTCGGCGACGCTTCGGGATGGACGAAGATCACTTCTTCGACGTCGCGCAAACGTTCGCGAACCGTCGCTTCTTCGACGCGACCGGCGTACGGCAGCTCGAGCGCCGCGGCGTCGGCCGGCGGTCCGGCCCACGCGACGACGCGGATGCGCGCGTCGGTCGCGGCCGCCAGTCCGGTCAATGCCGCACGAACGTGCGATGCGTCGCCGACCAGAATCGTTTCGCGGCGGCGGATCGGCAGCGCGACGCGAATGAGTGCGCGCCACGCCGGCAGCGCCAGCGCTTCGAGCAGCAGCACGCCGATGAGCACCGTGCGCGGCAGCGGCCGTTCCGTCAACGCGCCGCCCACCGCGATCAGTGCGACCTGCAGCACGAGCGCCGTCGCGATCAGCGGACGTTCGCGCGGCATGACGCGCCGCCGATAGAAACCGCTCAGCGCCAGCGCGATGAGAAACGAGCCGGCGAAGAGGATGACCGCGGTGGCGTCGACCGGCAGCTTGTCCGGCGCGAGCAGCGCGCGCGTGAAGCGGAGCGGCACGTTGCGCCGCATGAAGACGACCGCGGCGAGCGCGCCCCACGCGAGCAGAAAGTCGCCCGTGACGAGCAACGCACCGCGCGCGGAATGTTCTTTTGATGACGGGCGGATCATGCGCTCACCGCCGCGCGGGCGGTCGTGACGCCGGTCGGTTCCGCCATCGCGGTGAGGAGGCTGCGGCGCGAGTGATGTTGTTCTACGGCGTGCCGCAGCGCGATCACGGTGACCGCGATCGATGTCGCATCCGAACCGATTGCCGTAGGCGGAAAGCGGATCATCCGTTCACCGCCGCGCGAGTCGTTGTGATGCCCGCCAGCTCCGCCATCGCGGTGAGAACGCTCCGCCGCGAGTGATGCTGTTCGACGCCGTGCCGCAGCGCGTCGCCCATCGCGGCGCGCTTCGCATCGTCGTGCAGCAGCGCGATGGCGGCGGTCGCGATCGATGTTGCATCCGAATTGACCGCCGCGTCCGGCGCGATCTTCGGCAGACCGCGCAACGCCTGCGGCGTCGTCACGATCGCGCATCCCGCTTCGGCCGCTTCGAGCAGTTTGCTCGATTGGCCGCTGCCGTAACGCATCGGCACGATCGCAACGCGGACGTTGCGCGCGAATGCGGCAACATCGGCGATCGGCGACACCAGCTCGACGTTTGCGCGCGATGCCGCGGCGCGCAATGTCTGTGACGCGTCGGCGCCGCCGATGACGATCGACGCTGCCGGCTCGCGCTCGCGAATGGCCGGCACGATCTCGTCGAGGAACCAGCGAACGGCGTCGGCATTCGCGAAGTAGGCGAAGCGTCCCCAGAAACCGAAGTCGTATTTTCGCGGCGCGGTCATATCGAGCGGCGCGATCGGAACGCTGTTCGGAATCGCCATCCCGGCCTCGCCGAACTCGCTCGTCTCATCCTCACTCACGACCACGACGCGATCGTACGCGCGTCCGAGCTCGCGCTCGGCGCGTGCGAGGCGACGCTCTTCGAAGCGCCAGAAGATTCGCATCAGCGGCGATGCGGCGGCGGCGCGCTCCGCGGTGTTGCGGCGGAGCGAGTCGATCGAATCGAGGAAGTGCGTTCCGCCGCCGAGGGAGCCGCGCACCCACGGATCGCAGCGCGAGAGGATCACGATCGTCGCATCGAACGGACCGGCTTCGCGCGTCGCCTGAGCGATCGCGTCGCTCCACGCGAACGGCGCGGCGAGCACGCTTTGCATCGGCAAACCGCGGCGAAGAATCGCCATCGCGCCGCCGGCGCCGCGTCGAAACGACGGCGCGGCGGCGAAATAACGGAAGGCGTGCGCGGTCGCCGGCAGGTCGCCGGACGGCGCGACCAGCGCGACGCGTGCGTGAGGCGCGAGCGCTTCGAGCCAGACCGCGGCGCGCATGCGGTCGCCCGTGTACGACGGCCAGGGAAATCGCGCGGATACGACGAGGACGTTCATCGGCAGGCGAAACAGCGGGCAAGGGTAGCAGGATCGTCGTGGTATTTTGCTGCGTTCGAACGGTGAAGAGCTCGCCACTGATTCTCGCGGTCGTCCTTCTCGGCGCGTTCTGCATTCCGGTGGTCGTCCTCCCGTTTGCGTTCGACGCGTTCCGGCTGCCGAAGGAACTCGCCTTGCGCGCCGAGGCGATCGTGCTCGTTGCGGTGTTCCTTGGGGCGCTCGTGATGGGCGATCGGCCGCGCATCAAATTCGATCGCTGGCTGGTCATGCCGCTCGTCGCGCTCGCCTGGATGACGATCGTCACGCTGACGTCGACCAATCCAACAGTGAGCGGCCTTCGCCTGCTCGCCGGCATCGCCACGCTGATCGTCTTCCTCGCGACGATGCGCAGCGCGGAACCGAATCGCGCATTCCTCGGCTTCGTCATGGTGCCGCTCGTCGCCGCGACGATCAACGCCATCATCGACGTCCTGCAGGAGCTCAACGTCTGGATGCCGTTTGGCACGCAGCCGGACGTTCGTCATCACTATCAATGCACCGCGCTGATCGGCAACCCGAACGAGATCGGCAGCTATCTCGCGGTTGCGGCGCTGGCGTGTCTCGCGGCGGCGACTGCCGATCAGGCGCGGCGGAAGTGGTTCGCATCCGCGGCGATCGTGCTCGTCGCCGGCGTGATCGCCAGCCAGACGCTGACGGCGCTTGCGGCGCTCGTCGCCGGAGCGTTCGTGCTCTTCGCGCTCGTCTCGTGGAAGTACGCGATACGCGCCGCGCTCGTCGCGCTCGTCGTCGCGTTGCTGCTCGTCGTATCGCTGGCGCCGCTGCGGCAACGCGCCGCGAACATGGCGCACTGGCTTCGCAACGGTGACTACAACGCGCTGCTCACCGATCGGCTTACGCCGTTCATCGCGGCGTCGCTGATGACGATCGATCGTCCGCTGACCGGCGTCGGACCGGGCACGTTCGGCTGGAACTACTACGCGTACAAAGTTCGCGCGGAGCAGGTTTATCCGGTGCTGCGGAAAGCGTGGAGTCGCGGCGTGAACTTTGGCGAAGTACATGACGATCATCTGCAACTCCTCGCCGAGGGCGGCGTGCCGGCGTATCTGTTGTTCATCGCGTTTCTCGTGATGCTCGGCATGATCTCGCTGCGCAACGTCTCTGCCGACGCGTCGCAGCCGCAGCGTTTCGCGATGCTGCTGGCGTTGCCGCTGGCCGTACTCTGGGCCGTGTTGTCGCTCGCGCAGTTCCCGCTCGAAACGACCGTCGTGCGGATGCTGCTCGTGCACTTTGCCGCGCTTTGTGCGGCGTGGCGGCCGTCATGACGCGCGCGCTGCAACTCGTCGCGCTGATCCTCCTCGGCGCCGCGACAATCGTGCTGATTCACTACACGGTCTGGCTGCCGCTGGCGTGCGAGGCGAACGTGACGCGCGCCTTCGATGCGCTCGACAGCGTTGCTGATCGCAATGACATCGCGAAGCGCGCGGCGTCGCAGCACGCCGAGTCTGTGCTGCGCGGCTGCGAATGTCTCGAGCGTCAGGATGTGAAGCTGGCGTACGCGCGCGGCACGATCCTTCGCTATCGCGGCGAGCCGGCGCGCGCCATCGATGCCTATCGCCTCGCCCTCTCCATCGATCGCCGTCCCGAGATTTACCTCGACCTCGGCTACGCGCAGCTCGACGCGATGGATCAGCCCGGCGCGATCAAAAGCTTCGCGACGGCGGGTGCGTTCGCTCCGGCGATGCTCGATCGCATTCCATATGCCGATGCGCGCGCCGCGGCGGAGCGGAGCATTCGCGCAACGTACGGCGCACAGTGGCTGCCGTGATCACGCCGGCGTGTCGCGATTGAGCAAGCCGTGGAATGCGAGGCGGCGGTGATAGCGCGCGCCGGCGGCGGCGGGGCTGAAGCGTGTTCGGATCGTTTCACTGGCGCGCTCGCCGAGTTGTTTGCGCCATGCCGGATCATCAACGACGCGCCGCATCAGCTGTGATGCGTGCTCGACGTCGGGCTCGGCCCACTGCTCGCCGGCCTGATAGGAGAAATGCGATCGGTCGAGCGTTACCAGGTCGTAGGCGACCGGGCACGAATTGCCGCTGTTCATGAAATCCATGTTGCCCGACCAGCCGGTGGCGACCACCGGTTTGCCGAGGTACATCGCTTCGGCGAGGATCAGTCCGAAACCTTCCGAGCGATGCAGCGACACGACGCTGTCGCAGGCGGCGATCAGGCCGTTCACGCGAGAGCGCGACAGCATCCGATCGGTGAGCCAGACGTTCGGGACGTTGCGCAGCGATTCCTGCAGCTCCGCGTATTCGGCGGGATGCGACGCGGAACGTCCCGCTTTGATCAGCAGCGCCACTGACGAATCGTTCGCGAACGCGCGGCGGAAGGCATCGATCGCGCCATGCGGATTCTTGCGCTGCAGGACGCTGTCGAGATCGAACATGCAGAGGAACGTGAATCGTCCGGCCGGTACGCCGAGCTCCTCCGGCGAGCATGGGGCGATGTCGGTGACGGCGATTCCGTGCGGCATGTGCACGACCGGAATCGACACCTTGCGGCTGATCGCGCTCTGCACGAACGCACTCGGCGCCCAGATCTCGTCGAGCGGCGCGGCCGATGCGATCCATTCATCCGGCAGCTCCGGCAGTTCCCAGTGCCAGCAGCCGATGTTGTACGCGCTGTTGGCGAATAGCTGCTGATTGTTTTTGTACACGGCCGGCAGCTGATCGGCGTTCACGTGATGGATGCTGGCGCGATAGACCGCGTGCGCATCGGCGGTGTCGATGTCGACGGCGTGCGCCGGCAATCCGATCGCTTCGCACGACTGCACGCAGAGCCGCGCTGATTCGCCGACGCCACTGTCGCGGCGAAAGTATCCGGCGACGTTCAGTCCCGGCGGCAGCGACGAGACGACGCCCGCTGCCGGCAGCGCCGAATCTTTGCGGCCGAGGAGAAACTCGCGCATCGCGGTGCGCAGACTTCGCGGAAGGAGTCGGACGAGCGGCCGCGCGCTGGAGAGCACTCGATACGACGCCAGCGCCGCTTTCGCGCCGACCATGCTGCGCGGCGCGGCGTCGCGGTATTGGACGAAGAGCTCGGAGTGCGCGAACGGATCGTCGCCGGCGGCGGCCTGCAATTCGTCGGAGTTGCGATATGCCGTGCGCGCCGCTTCGGGGATGCGTGTGCCGTCGGCGAACGTCGCGAATGCGTAGCGCTCGTTACGGAACGATTCGGAGCCGGCGGCGATCAGCGCGGCGCGATAGTCGTCGATGAGCACGCGCACGTCGCCGGCGTCGGCGACCGTCCGTCCATGTTCGTGACGCGAGACGGCGTTGGGCAGCGCGGCGTCGAATCCGCTGAAGTGGTAAAAGCGGAGCGGCGAGCCGTTGACGGTCACTTCGCCGTCCGGCTGCGCGACGACCGCGCGCTGCTCGAGATTCCAGTAAGCGACGTTGTAGCCGTCATGCCGGAGGATTCGCACATCGGGAAAGAGTCCCGGCACGAGGTCCATCCATTTTTGATCGACGAAGAGTCCGCGCGCCGTATCGACGACGCATTGATATTCGAGCTTGCCTTCCCACCAGGCGAGGAAGCGTGCGAGGTCGGGATGGCGTGTGACGGCGAGGAAGCCGAGGTTCCAGGAACCGGCGAGGATGATGGTGCGCTCGCTCGGATGTTCGTCGCCGCTGATGGAGCCGGTGAGATGCGGCGTGAGCGTGATGAACGTGTCGGGCGGCGCCGTGTCGAGCTCGGCGAGCGGGCTGTAAACGACGATGTCGGGATCGAAGTAGACGACGCGATCGTAGCCGCGCGCGAAGAGATACTCGAACATCCACGGCTTCACGGCGGTGTTGAGCTCGAGGATCGTGTAGCGGAAGAAGAACTGTCGCCGATTCGGGAGCGGCAGCTCATCGAGGGCGATGGTCGTAAACGATTCGTCCGGCGTCGTTTCGGTGTCGTTGTCGACGAGGAGAACGAAGCGATCCCAGTCGGGCTGCTGCCGTTGCACGGACGCCATTAGGACGCGCGCGTAGTGCCGGTAGTTGGGGGAGATGATCGAGAAGACTGCTGTGCGCATGGAGGGACGTGTAGCCGGAGCGCGAGAGTACCTTAAGCGCCGCGGCGGTGAAAGCGTGCGAATCGGGATTGCACCTTGCACGACAGCTCAGGCATGAAAGCGATGATGCTGGAGCCTCTGCTGCGCGACGCGACGATCAAAGCGATCGACGGCGTCGCGAAAAAAGTCGGCGACGTCGAATCGATGGCCGACAGGAAAGTGACGAAACTGCTGACTCAGTGGAGTGCGATGGATCGCAGCGAGAAGGAGCACGTGGCCGGCATTGCGGTGGCGACGATGACGACCGCGGTCACCGCGATCGTGGCGCTGCGGCGTGCCGCGAAGGCGCCGGTAAAAACGGCGGCGAAGAAGATCGTGAAAAGCGCCGCCAGAAAAATTCTCTGAGGGGGATTGGATGCCGGAGAAAGCGACCGTCCGAAAAGCACGTCAGGACAAGCGTGAAGGTAAAGCGCCCTCGACGCAGGCAGGCGATTTCGTGCACGAGGAGATCGAGCACATTCGCCACGGGAAGCACGGCGCGCGCTCGACGAAGCAGGCCATCGCGATCGGTTTGTCGCGTCAGGCGAAGAGCGCCGCGCACAAGCGCAGCGCAACGTCGCGACACAATGCCGCGGTGAAAGCGGCGCGGACGCGCGCCGCGCACGCATGATCCGGAAGCTGAAGTCGGGCGAGTACCGGCTCTATTCGCGGAAGAAGAATCCGAAGACCGGGAAGCGCCGGAATCTCGGGACGTTCAAGACGCGCGCGGCGGCCGAGGAGCACGAGCGGGCTGTGCAGTTCTTCAAGCGGCAGTGAAGCCGCGCGCCCTTCCGGAATACTCTTTTGTTGCGATGGGTGAAATGAAAACACGCTCCGTCGTTCAGCTCGTTCATGCCACGTCGCAACCTGAAGGTGAAGGGATGATCGTCACGCGTCCGTTTCCGACGGCGCATCTCGATCAGCTCGATCCGTTTCTGCTCCTCGATCGCATGGGTCCGGTTTCGCACGGCCCCGGTGAGGCGAAGGGCGCACCCGATCATCCGCATCGCGGCTTCGAGACGGTCACGTACATCCTCGAAGGAGCGATCGAGCACGAAGACTCGCAGGGGAATCGCGGCCGCATCGGCGCGGGCGACGTGCAGTGGATGACGGCCGGCTCCGGCGTCATTCATTCCGAGATGCCGTCGGAGGAGCTGCGCCGCAACGGCGGACGGCTGCACGGATTTCAGCTGTGGGTGAATCTGCCGCGGCGCGACAAGATGATGAAGCCTCGCTACCAGGAACTGCGTGCGGCTGAGATTCCGACGGCCACGAGCGCTGACGGCAAGGTGACCGTCACGGTCATCGCCGGCGAATCGCTCGGCACGACCGCGACGATCGATACGCGGACGCCGATCATGTACTTCCACGTTCGCATGGCCGCCGGTGCGCGGTTCACGCAGCCGATTCCGGAGACGTACAACGCGTTCGCCTTCGTGATCGGCGGCGAAGCGCAGTTCGGCGATCGCTCGGCGCGCGAGAACGACGCCGTCTTCTTCGAGAACGATGGTGATGAAGTGACGATCGCGAGCGAGGACGGCGCGGAACTGCTGCTGCTCGCCGGCGTGCCGCTCAACGAGCCGGTCACGCGTTACGGACCGTTCGTCATGAACACGTCGGCCGAGATCCGGCAGGCGATGTTCGATTATCAGACCGGAAAGTTCGGCGAGATCGGCGCTTGATCGTCAGCGCGGCAGCGACACGGTAACGGTCGTTCCTTTTCCTTCCACGCTCTCGATTCGGATGTCGCCGTCGTGCGCGACGACCAGCTTGCGCGCGATGGCGAGCCCGAGTCCGGAGCCGGTCGAGTCGCGTCCTTTGCGGAAGCGAACGAAGATCGATGAGAGCTGATCGGCAGGAATGCCGCTGCCGTTGTCGCTGACGCGAATGACGACGCTCGCGCCGTCGTACGTGGCATCGATCGCCACTCGTCCGCCCGGCGATGTGGCGCGCAGCGCGTTCGACAACAGGTTGAGCAGCACCTCGCGGATGCGCATCGGATCGATGACGATCGGCAGTTCCGCCGGTACGTTCACGACAATCGGCGCGGTCAGCGACGACGCCGTGTCGCGGATCAGATGCGCGAGGTCGACGGATTCCTTGCGCAGTTCGAGCGCGCCCGCTTCCGCGTTCGCGAGCGTGCGGAGATCGTCGACCAGTCGCGAGAGATGACGCGTCTCATCGAGCAGCTCGCCGAGCCGTTCGTCATCGCGTTCATAGACGCCGTCGAGCATTCCTTCCACGCGTCCCTGCAAAATCGCCAGCGGCGTGCGCAGCTCGTGCGCGACGTCGGCCATCAGCTGGCGCCGCAGCCGATTCTGTTCGCGGAACGCGCGTCCGACGCGAGTGATGACGATGGTGAAGCCGGCGATGATGGCGATAACGATCCCGATGCCGGTGAACGCGATCGGCAGCGCACGCTGCGGTGCGTGGAGCAGCCACGAGACGAGTGCACTCGAACCGATTGCGGAAGCGACGATGAGCGCCGCAAACGCGCAGCCCATCCGCCGGACGAATGGCGGAGGGCCGCGCCGTCCATGGCGAAATCGGCGATGCATCCGATGTCCTCTCATGCGTCTGCGAAGCGATAGCCGATTCCGTACACCGTCCGAATGTATTGCGGCGCGCGCGGATCGCGCTCCAGTTTCCTTCTGATGTTCTTGATGTGCGAATCGACCGCTCGATCGAACGCCTCGGTTGTCGCACCGCGTCCGGCATCGAGAAGTTGCGTGCGGGTGAAGACGCGGCCTGCATGACGCGCCAGCGTGGCGACGATCTGGAACTCGGTCGGCGTCAGATCGAGCGCTTCGCCATCGCGCATCACGATCATTCGCGAGACGTCGATGACGAGGTCCGCGATCGTGAACAGATCGGCATCGCGGTCTCGACTTTCGGTGCGCCGCAACACCGCGCGCACGCGCGCCACCAGCTCGCGCGGACTGAACGGCTTCGTCACGTAATCGTCGGCGCCGATCTCCAGCCCGCGCAAACGATCGTCTTCGGCGACGCGCGCGGTGAGCATGATGATCGGCAGGTCGGAATCGCGACGAATGGCTCGCGCGACGTCGAGGCCGTCGATGTGCGGGAGGCCGAGGTCGAGGATGATGAGATCGGGGTGACGCTCGCGCACCAGTGCCAGTGCGCGAGCGCCGTCCGCCGCGATGATCACGTCGAACTCGGCGCGCCGCAGATAGTCGCTCGCGATCTCCGCGATCTGCGGCTCGTCATCGACGACGAGGATCGTCTTCACTGTTGTGAAGGCGCCTCTTTGCGCGGCTCGTTCCACATCTGCTCGTGCGCGCGGCGATGCCGTTCGTCGAACATACGATCGCCGCAGCGGCCACGCCAGCGATGTCCGCCGAAGATCGCGCGCATGACGAAGATCCAGAACGCGACGAAGAAGATCGGCCCGAATAAAAATCCGAAGCCGAACGGCCGGTGCCAGCCGTAGTAGTACGGATACGCGGCGCCGGGCGCGGCGACGATTTTCCCGCTCTGCTCGATTCCCTGCGCCAGACCGGCGTTGTACGCGAACGCTCCGACGCCGATCGCGAGTGCGAGCGCGCCGATGATTACTGCCCATCGAATGCCGTTGTTCATGTTGACTTCCTCCTGATGCGAGGAAGATGCGTCGCGATTATGGAGTGAGTATGAACGGCTATACTGCCGGCAATCCTCGATCGGTAATCACGTCCCCGGCAATTCGCGTATCCGGAGGGATCATGACTCACTCCTCAGCTGGTCGGACCGCTGTCGTTGCGTTCGTCGTGACGCTTCTCTTTCCGCTCTTCATCGTTGCGCAGACTCCGCCTCCGGCCGAGCCGCCGAAACCGCCGGAAGAGAAGCCGGCGCCGGTGCTCGAAGAGATCGTCGTCACCGCGCAGAAGCGCGCCGAAAACGTGCAGGAAGTGCCGGCCGCGGTGACGACAGTCAGCGATGCGGCGATGGAAGTCGTGACCGCCGGCGGCGCCGACGTCAAAGCGCTTTCCGGCCGCGTCCCGAGTCTCGTCATCGAATCGTCCTTCGGCCGCGCGTTCCCTCGCTTCTACATCCGCGGCCTCGGCAACACGGACTTCGATCTCAACGCGTCGCAGCCGGTCTCGATGATCTACGACGAAGAAGTCCTCGAGAATCCGGTGCTGAAAGGGATGCCGGTCTGGGACATCGAGCGCGTCGAAGTGCTGCGCGGGCCGCAGGGAACGCTGTTCGGCCGCAACACGCCGGCCGGCATCGTGAAGTTCGAATCGAAGAAACCGTCGCAGGATCACGAAGCGTACGTGCAGGGTTCCTACGGCACGTTCGGAACGGCTGACATTCGCGGCGCGGTCGGCGGCGGACTGACGTCGACGCTCAGCGCGCGCTTCTCATTCCTTTATCAGCGCCAGGACGACTGGATCGACAACGCGCACACCGGACAGAAGAACGCCATCGGCGGTTATCGCAACTGGGCGAGCCGGCTGCAGCTTTTGTGGAAGCCGATCGAGCATCTGAGCGTGCTGACGAACCTGCACGCGTGGGACGTCGACGGCACCGCGCGCGTCTTCCGCGCGAACATTCTGCAGCCGGGGAGCAACTCGCTCGTGCCGGGATTCGATCAGCGCAGCGTGCAGCAGGACGGCCTGAACGCGCAGACGATCTCGTCGCAGGGCGGAAACGTGAAGGTCGATTACGACATGGCCGGCGGGACGTTGACGTCGGTGACGGCATTCGAGCAGCTCGACATGTTCAGCCGCGGCGACATCGACGGCGGCTTCGGCGCGTCGTTCGCGCCGCCGTACGGACCGGGATTCATTCCGTTCTACTCGGAATCGTCGGACGGAATCCCCAAGCTGACGCAGTTCACGGAAGAGGTGCGTTACGCGACGCATACGACGTCGCCGCTGCAGTGGCTCGCGGGCGCGTTTCTGTTCAATGAGAACCTGAAGGCGGAAACGCGCAGCTACACGTCGATCGCTCCCGGCAATCCGCAGGAAGGCCGCGCGACGCAGAAGCAGATCGCCGACTCGTGGGCGATGTTCGGTTCCGTCGACTATCGCCTCTCACCGAAGTGGAAGTTGAAGGGCGGGCTGCGCTTCACGCATGACGAGAAGAAGCTCACCGCCGAACGGCAGCAGCCCCTCTTCTTCAATACGAAGACGATCGCGCCCGTTCGCGCGAACACGGATGATGACTTCGCGAACTGGGATGTGAGCGCGTCGTACGCGGCCAGTCCGACGGTGAATCTCTACGGCCGCGTTGCGACCGGCTCGCGCGCACCGAGCATTCAGGGACGAATCCTGTTCGCGCCCGATACGACGGGCGGAACGAATCCGGCGACCAACGGACTGTCGGTCGCGGATACCGAGAACCTGTTGTCGACGGAAGTCGGCTTCAAGACTGAGTTGAATGAGCGGACGCTCCGTCTGAACGGTGCGATCTATCGCTACACGGTCGATGGCCAGCAGATGACGGCGGTCGGCGGCCAGTACAACGTGTCGACATTGCTCAACGCGGACAAGACGGAAGGCTACGGATTCGAATCCGACATCAACTGGCTGCCGGCGCCGGAATGGCTGGCAACGCTCGGTGTCAGTTACAACCACACGCAGATCAAAGATCCGCGCCTGACGGTCGCGCCGTGCGGCGGCGGTTGCACGGTGCTCGATCCGATCGTCGGCGGACTGGCGAACGTGAACGGCAACAGTCTGCCGCACGCGCCGGAGTGGATCGTCAACGGCATCATCGACTATCGCAAGCTTTTCGGCGCCGGACAGATCAGCAGCTCACTCGACTGGGCGTATCACAGCGACAAGCAGTTCTTCCTGTACGAGTCGAAGGAGTTCCACGCCGATTCGTTCGAGCTCGGCCTGCGCGTCGGCTACACGTGGGCGAACGGCAAATATTCAGCGGCGGTGTTCGGCCGGAATCTGACCGACGAGGTCATCGTGCAGAACGGCATCGACTTCAACAACCTCACCGGAATGACGAACGATCCGCGCACGATGGGGGTGGAGTTCGCGATTCACTTTTGACCGGAGTCATTCATCGCTGTCATCCGGCTCGTCATCGAAGCCGTCATCAGCCGACAGCCGCTTCTTCAGCGTCGCGTATCCGCTCAGCGCGCGAACGGTGGCGAGATCGGAATCGCGTTCGATGAGCGGCAGCGAGAGCGGACGGCGTTGCGTCAGCGCGAGCAGCGTTTGCAGCGCTTCCGGCGCGCGGCCGGTGGTGGCGAGGAGGCATGCGCGGTTGTAGGTCGGAATCCATCCGTCGGGACGCAGCGCTTCGGCGCGACGAAAGAGCGCTTCCGCTTCCGCCGCGAGTCCGAGACGCCGCGCGCAGTTGCCTTCCTGTACGACCGCGCGAACGTCGGTCGGCGCGAGCTCCGCGGTCTTCGCGTAGTACGTGCGAGCGTGTGCGAAGTCGCCGCGATCGTAATAGAGATCGCCGAGGCGGCGATGGACGCGCGGGAAGGTTGGATCGAGCGCGATTCCTTTTCGGTACCACGCTTCGGCCTGGGCATCGTGGCCGCGCAGCGATTCGATGAAGCCGAGCGTCGCCATCGCTTCGACGAAATGCGGATTGAGCTCGAGCGATTTTCGGACGTGCTTGTCGGCAGTGGCGAGATCGCCATCCGTCAGCGCGATGGCGCCGAGGATGCTGTAGACGCGGAACTGAGTCGGATCGACGCTTAGTGATTGTTCGTAGTAGTGGAGCGCTTTCGCGCGATCGCCTTCTTTGATGGCGACGAGTCCGAGCACGTTGATCGCAGAGATATTGCGCGGCGTTGCGGAGACCAGCTCGAGCAACAGCGTTTCCGCTTCGCTCCAGCGACGCCGTTGCGCGAGGTGGCGCGCGTCTTCGAGTTTGTTGTGGAGCGGGAGACCATCCTTCGGATCGATTCCCTGCATCGCGGCGCGCTCGCCGTGGGGCGCGAGATAGCCGAGCGCCTGCAGCGATTCTTCGGTCTCGCGCGACATCGGCGTGACGTCGGCTTTCACCGCGCGGCGGCGGCTGTCGTCCGCGATGCGCGTCAGCTCGCGGTCGAGCCGCGACGCGACGCGCGGCAATTCCGTGACGAGGTTCCGCAGCTCGTGAGGATCTTTGTGCAGGTCGTACAGCTCGGGACGCGGCGCGCGAATGTATTTGTATCCGCCATCGCGGAGCGAATAGAGCGGCGCCATGCCGAAGCCGATCTCCGACAGCAGCGACTCGGAGTATTGCGGAAGCGCCGGCGGCGATTCTTTCCCGCGCAGCGCCGCGAGCAGACCGCGCCCGTCCATTTCTTTGGCGCCGGAGAGCCCGAGGATCTCGAACACGGTCGGCGTGATGTCGACGGAACGAATCGGCGCGTCGTAAACGCGCGGCTGGAACAGCCGCGGATAGCGAACGATCAGCGGAATGCGAACGGTGGCGTCGTAGACGAACACCGCGTGCGTTTTCTCGCCGTGCTCGCCGAGGCTTTCGCCATGGTCGGCGGTGATGATCAGCAGCGTGTCGTCGAGAGTGCCGTCGCGCTTCAGCGTGTCGATGATCCGGCCGATCTGCCGATCGACACCGCTGATCTCCGCGTCGTACGGAGAGACGGAAAGCGCTGAGTCAGTGGCCGATGCGTGATAGGGCTGATGCGGATCGAAGAAGTGGATCCAGGTGAAGAACGGTTTGCGCTTTTCGCCGCGATGCCATTCGTCGAACCAGCGCAGAAAGCGATCGGTCGTTTTCGGCGCGCGGCGCTCGCGAATCATGAACAGCTTCGGATCGTCTTCCGCCCAGAGATCGTCGTCGTACGTCTCGAATCCCTGATTGAGGTTGTAGCGGCGATTCAGTACCAGCGCGGAGACGAATGCGTGCGTCGTGTAGCCGGCGCCGTGCAGCCGTTCCGCGAGCGTGACCGCTCCTTCGCCAAGCGCGTATGCGCCGTTGTCGCGGACGCCGTGCGCCGGCGGAAAGAGTCCGGTGAAGATCGAGGAGTGCGCCGGCATCGTGATCGGCGCGGCCGAGACCGCATCGGCGCAGCGCACGCCTTCGGATGCGACGCGATCGATGACGGGCGTGCGCGCGAGCGGAAATCCATAGCAGCCAAGATGATCGGCGCGAAGCGTGTCGATCGTGATGATCAGTACGTTCGGTTTCGGCCGGCCGCAGGAGGCGAAGAGGAGAAGGGATCCGATCAGAATCGAACGTTTTTGGAATAGCAAGCTCAGCAATGTGCGCTATATTAACCGGCGTCCGTTCCCGAAATTGCACGTTTGGAAGTGAGGCCGTACCTTTGAAAAGACTCTTCGGATACCTGTCTGTTCTTCTCTTCGTCCCCACGCTCTTCGCCGACATCTCCGTCACCGATAAACAGTCAGTCCTGCGAACGGTCGGTCGCGTTCACGCGCAGGCGATTCACATCACTCCCGCCCAGAAACAGGCGCTGCGTGACGCGAACCAGGCGAAGCGCGACGCGAAACGGGCGAAGCGAAAGCAGGGTACTTCATCGGGCGTCTCAGCCTTCGCGCATCACGCGAAGGCGACCGGATCGAGGCAGTTGATCGATTCAAGCGGGCTGCAATACTTCATCAACACCGACATCACGTTCTCGACGAGTTCCTCGGCATCGGGCGCGGCATCCGAGGCGTCGTATTCGGCTCCGGTGGTCGCAAGCACGAGCGGCGGAGGCACCACCACGTCGACGCTCAGCGATATGTTTGACGGCTACGAAGGGCTGTGCGTAAGCCTTACGAACGCGACCGGTCCCTGCCAGACAGGCAACGCGTCGTACAACTTCTACAACCAGAACGGGCCGGCGGCTTTCGATGCGACCGTCCCGGCGACTCCGGAGTGCACGAATCGTCAGCTCGTGCTGCCGGCGAAGACGATCGGCGTGCTCACCGTTCGGAGAAAGATTTACGTTCCGACGAACGATCAGTTCATTCGCTGGATCGAGAGCGTGACGAATACGTCCGGCGCGCCGGTGACGTTCACGCTGGTCACCAGCAACAACCTCGGCTCCGACGCGAACACGCGGATCGTCAGTTCGTCGAGCGGAGACAACGTCGCCCAAACATCCGATACGTGGGTGTCGACGTTCCAGGCTTTCTCGGGCAACACGTCGAGCGATCCGCGCATCGGTCATGTCATTCAGGGTGCCGGCGCGCCGACACCTGTCTCGAACATCAACTTCGCCGACGGCGATGACAACCCGTACTGGGCGTACTTGATCACGCTCGCGCCCGGACAGACGAAATCGATCATGCACTTCGCGACCGGACAGGGAACGAAGGCGCTGGCGAACGCGAAAGCGGCGGCGCTGGCCGGACTTTCGGCGACCAGCACGCAGTGCATGTCGAACACCGAGTTGACGCAGGTGGCGAACTTCGCCGTGTCGACCGATCTCGCGATCGTGAAGACGGCGTCGGTCGTGACGAACGTCAACGCCGGCCAGGCGTACTCGTACACGCTGGCGGTTACGAACAACGGACCGACGACGGCGAATAGCGTGTCGGTAAGCGATCCGCTGCCGGCCGGCGTTTCCTTCGTGAGCGCCAGTGGAACCGGCTGGACGTGCGGACAGCTCGCCGGTACGGTGACCTGCACCTTGCCGACGCTCGCAGTCGGAGCGGCGAATCCGATCACGATCAACGTCACGGCGCCGAACAACACGGCGGTATTGACGAACACCGCGACGATCTCGGCCGCGACCACGGACCCGACACCCGGCAACAACTCGTCAACGAACGTACTAACGGTCGTGCCGCAGGCCGATCTGTCGATCACGAAAAATGCATCGTCTCCGACCGTCGATCTCGGCGCCGCGTACAGCTACACGCTGCAGGTGTCGAACGCCGGCCCGAGCACCGCCAGTGCGGTATCGGTCAGCGACACCCTGCCGGCCGGCGTCTCATTCGTGAGCGCGAGCGGTACCGGCTGGACCTGCGGACAGAGCCTCGGCGTCGTAACGTGCACGAATCCGACACTGGTTGTCGGCGCTGCGAATCCAATCACCATCAACGTCACCGCTCCGCCGTCGACGACGGGGACGAAGAACAACACCGCCGGCGTTTCCTCCGGCAGCGTCGATCCGAATCCGGCCAACAACACGAGCGCCGTTTCCGCCGTCAACATCGTGCCGAATGCGCATCTGACGGTCACGCATATGACAGGCGCCGCCGTTGCGTACGGCGGACAGCCGGTGACGTATACGAGTCTCGTTTCGAACAGCGGTCCGACCGGCGCGACGAATGTGGCGGTTGCCAACACGCTGCCGGCCGGCTCGTCATTCGTCAGCGCGGCCGGAACGGGATGGACGTGCGCGAACGTCGCGGGAGTCGTGACGTGCGCGATGCCGTTCCTGCCGATCGGCGCCGCGTCGCCGATCTCGCTCGTCATCAACGCACCGGCGACCGTCGTGACGACGACCTTGAGCAACACCGCCGGCGTGACCGGAACAGGCATTCCGGTGTCGCCGGCGCCGCCCGGATCGAGCAGCACCGCCGCGATTCCGTTGCAGCCCGCGAGCGCGATTCCGCTCCTCGATCCGAAACATCTCGTGTTGATGGCGATCGCGCTCGCGACCGCCGCGATCATCGTGATGAAGCGCAACGGATAAGCCTTCGCGCCAGCAGATGCCGCTAACCAACGGGGCCGCGCAAATGCGCGGCCCCGTTTTTCTTTTCTCGGAATGCACGCATTCACCGATGATGGGCGAAATCCCATGATCGCCAAATCCCTTCGTCCGGTCATTCTCTGCATCCTCATTCTCAGTTCGCTCCTGCCGGTGGCTGCAATGGCGGCGGCGGACGTCGTCACGGTCGGCAGTGTGAATGCGACCGGCACGACGGTCGATGTGCCGGTGTTCATTCGCGACGTGGCCGGTACGTCGCTCGGCGTCGATCAGCCGGCCGGTTCGCGCATTCAGTCGTACAGCATCAAAGTCACGTATGCGCCGGCTTCGGCGATTTCATCGGTGACGTTCACGCGCGCGGGAATCACCGCGAATCTGACGCCGACCTCCGAGTTTTCGCCCGCGTCGGCCGGCGCGATCTCGCTGCTCGACACGTTTCAGGAATCGTCGAATCCGATTCCGTTCACGTTGAATGCGGCGACGCCGGGCGATCGCGTCGCGCATCTCGTCTTCACGCTTTCCGGCAGCGCGAATCCCGGTACGTCGATCACGCTCACGCTCGACCCGTCGCTCACGCAGCTCACCGATGCGGGCGGAAGCGCGGCGACGAAAGAGACGGCGAGCAATGGCGGACTCACGCTCGTCAACGGTGCGATCACGATTCCGCCGCTGACGGTCGCGCTCTCGCCGTCCGCATTGAACGTGCGCGTCAACAACTCCGGCTCGCTGACCGCGACGTTGAGCAGCACGACGCCGGTCGCCACGATCGTGACGCTCGCGTCGTCGAACACCGCGGTGGCGACGGTTCCTGCGTCGGTGTCGATCGCAGCCGGCTCGCGAACGGCGAGCGTCAGCATCACGCCGAAGGCGATCGGCACTGCCGACATCACCGCGTCGATCACCGGCTCGACGTCGACGTCGACGGTCACGATTCAGCCGGCCATCGTGCCGAATCCATGTCCGGTGCCTGCCGTTCCGCAGGTCAGCGCGCCGTCGTCCGCGGTCGGCGGCGCCGCTTATCTCGTCTCATGGCAACCGGTCACGGACGCAACCGAGTACGTCGTCTCCGAATCGACCGATGAGAATTTTCCGGCGAGTGCGACGACGACGCAGACCATCACGATCACCTCCGCATCGTTCACGCACGCCGGCGACGTGCGCTACTTCTATCGCGTCGTCGCGCGCAACCACACGGCGACCTGCGACGTGGCGTCGCAGCCGTCGAACACCGCGTCGGTGCTCGTCACCAACGTGCCGTTGCCGCCGATGAGCATTCTTCCGGTCGTCGGTTCGACGCCCGGCGCGTTCGGCTCGTACTTCAAAACGTCCGTACAGCTTTACAACCCGAAGAGCGCGACATTGAGCGGGAAGCTCATCTTTCATACGCAGCGCGTTTCGGGCACGGCGAACGACCCGTCGCTGACGTTCGCGATCGCGCCGGGGAAAACGCTCACGTACGCCGACCTGCTGCCGGCGATGGGAATCGCATCAGGTCTTGGAAGCGTCGACATGATCGGCGACCTCGACTCCGGGCTGCCGGTCAGTCTCGTGCGCGTGTTCAATGATGGCGGCGCGGCGGGAACGACAGGGCTCGCCGAGGAGCAGGTGATGGCGGGGGAGGCGCTGCAGCCGGGGAGTGTCGGAGTGTTGCTGGCGCCTTCGGACGTGCAGAAGTTCCGGCTGGCGATCGGGATTCGGACGCTCGATCAGAACACGATGATGACAATCACCGTTCGCGATGCAAACGGCAGCGAAGTGAAGTCTGTGACGCGCGGCTATGGTGCGACGTACTTCGCGCAGCTCGGCACGGCGGAGCTGCTCGATGGCTACACTCTGGCGGGCGGCGAGAGCATCACGTTCGCCGTCACGTCCGGCAGCGCATTCGTCTACGGCGCGACGACCGACAACACGACGAACGACCCGAGCATGCAGTTCGCGCGCCGTCTCCCATAGGCACATTCCCGACAGCACCAGCTGATTTTCCCTATGGCGCTCGCCTGCTGACGCTGGCATTATGCTGGCCGGTCTTCCTCCAACCAGATGACGATTGCTTCGTCCGCGGTGCAGAACTCCTGCTCCTCGATGGCGACATGATCGACGGCTCGTTGCCGGCAGTCCCTCGTCGTCCCATCGGCTCGCGCGCACTCATTCGAGATCAACAAACAAGGATCCAGTCATGAAACGTATCGGCCTCGCCCTCACGATTCTTCTCTGCCTCACGGCCGCGGCAAACGCGCAGTCTCTGCCCACTCGCTCGCCGGCCTCGCAGGCGCTCGCGAAGCTGGCGGAGCCGGTGATGCTCGCCGTCCCGCCAGGTGCGACCGACATTCCGCAGTGTCAGGGCGGCGTGCTGTCGCAGGCCGTTCTCGACATCGTCAGTGTCGCCATCGAAGATCCGGCAGACACGTTCGAGGACAATCGGCGCGCGCATCCGAACATGATCATGATGCCGCCGCCGATCGAGTGCGCGAGTAAGTTGTGGCAGGCGCAGCGGAACCTGAGCTTCAGCTCCAACGCGACCGTTCCCGCGGGGACGGAAGCGTTCTCGCTTCGCCAGTACCCGGTCGATTCGTTGTTCGATCTGCGCGCGAGCGCCGCATCGATTGGAACCAACGTCGATCCCGCCAACGGTGTGGAAGGCTACCAGGGCGAGACGAACATCGCCGTCGATCACAACAACCCGCAGCACCTCGTGGCGTTCTCGAATACGTTCTTCAAAGACACGACGCCCGCGTGCCAGTCGCCGACCGGCGGCACCGCCAACACCTTCGGCACGATGGCGCTCTTCGGCTCGACCGACGGCGGCGCGACGTGGACCTACAACTGCGCGCCGTGGCCCGCGGCGATCACCGGCGGCGTTCCGAGCGCCGCGTTCTGGTTCGGCAGCGATCCCGCGCTGGCGTGGGACAACCTCGGCCGCGCATACGCGACCTACATGCTCATCTCGCAGAGCGCCGCCGGCGCCTCCGGTGCGGCGATCGTCGTCGCCCGTTCCTCCGACAACGGTGCCAGCTGGCAGAGCCTCGGTACCGTCGTCAACGGCATCGCGTCGACGACGCAGGGCAACGACAAAGAGATGATGGCCATCGACAACACGACCGGCCAGCCTTTCTCGCATCCCGGCCGCATCTTCGTCATCTGGGATGCCGCGAACGCCGAGAAGATCGCGTACTCCGATGATGGTGCCGCGTGGACGACCGTGAACTTCCCGTCGAACACCGGCGCCATCGGCGGCAACGTCGTCGTCGGTTCCGACGGAACCGTTTACGTGATCTGGAGCCGCTACAACGTCGAGAACATCGTTTTCTCCAAATCGACCGACGGCGGTGCCACGTGGTCCGCTCCCGCGGTCATCGCCACGCTCGCACTGCAGTCATTCGGCACCAACAACTTCCCGCCGCCGCAGGACAAGCGCGGCATCAACGGATTCGGCGCGCTCGACATGGATCGCAATCCGGCGTCGGCGTTCTTCGGAAATCTCTACGTTGCGTTTCCCGATTTTCCGGTCGGCACGACCACCGGTCCCGACCTCAACACGTACGCCATCCGTTCCACGAACGGCGGCGCGGCCTGGTCGGCGCGCGTCAAGGTGAACGACGACAACTTCGGCGCGACACAGATCTTTCCGTGGCTGGCCGTCGATCAATCCGACGGCAGCGTGAACGTCTCCTGGTATGACAGCCGTCTCGATCCGGTCAACCGCAAGACGCAGATGGTCTACGCGCGTTCGTCGAATGGCGGCGTTTCGTTCGAGCCGAACGTGCTCGTCGAAGATGGCGGCTC
>JAOBAU010000109.1 GCA_025463165.1 Acidobacteriota bacterium
GGTGGCCGCGAAATCTCCGCCGGCCACGAGCTTCGCGCGAAGCTCTTCCGCCTTCGCTTTCGCTTCGGCGTCGGTCAGCTCTTTCTTTCCCGGCTGCGCGGCGCGGCTGCCTTTGAATGCGATCAGGATGTGGCGAGCCTTGACCTGCTCGAACGAATCCTTGTGCTGGTCGTAGTACTGAGTGATCGCCGAATCCGGCACGATGATCGTCTTGTCGATGGCGCTGATCTGCGCATTCGCGACGAGGTTGTCGCGCATCATCGCGAGCTGGTTGACGACTTCCGGCTTCTTGTCGAGACCGTTCTTCGTTCCTTCCGCCGCGAGCAAACGCATCCGAATGTAGTCCTCGGCGAACGCACGTTTGTCCGCCATGACGTTGGCGCGGTACTGCTCCGGAATGCTTTCGATGGCTGCTTCGAACTCCGACTTGTGGATCTTCATCGTTCCGGCGGTGATGACCACCGGATCGGCGTCGGCCGGTGCTGCGGCCGCGGTCGCGGTTGCAGTGGCGGGCTTTGCGGGGGCGGGCTTCGGCGCCGCCGCCTTGTCCTGCGCGATCGCGCCGGCGGCGACGAGCGCAAGAGCAGTGAGCATGAGGCTTGTTTTCTTCACGGAAACTCCTTGCTTGTTATTTTAAGTTATGGAAGTGAACTGCGGAGGGAAAGTATAGATTCCTACAAGGTTGAGAGCGCTTCTTCGATCCGCCGCACGCCTTCTTTCAGACGGTCGAGCGAGGTCGCGTAGCTGATACGGATGAACTCATCCGCGCCGAATGCACTTCCCGGCACGACCGCGACCCGCGCTTTCTCGAGCAGGAACGTCGCGAACGTTTGCGAATCGACGATGCCCGCTTTGCCGAAGAACTCGCCGATCTCCGGGAAGATGTAGAACGCTCCGTCGGGATCGGCGCAACAGAATCCGTCGATGGCGTTGACGGCCGGCACGAGCCACGCGCGCCGCTCGCAATACGCGTCGTACATCTTCCGCACTTCGGAGTCGTCGCCTCGCAGCGCCGCAAGCGCCGCCGCCTGCGCGATCGAGCTCGGGTTCGACGTCGAATGACTCTGAATCTTGCCGAGCGCGGCGATGAGCTCGGGATGCGCGATCGCGTAGCCGAGGCGCCAGCCGGTCATCGCGTACGTCTTCGACATCGAGTTCACGGCGATGATCGTTTCGGGATATTGATCGAACCACTTCATCGCCGACGCATGCTTCGCGCCGCCGTAGACGAAGAACTCGTATGTCTCGTCGAAGATGAGGAAGACGTCGCGCGACGCGCACCATTCGACGATGCGCCGCAGCTCGGACTCAGCGATCACGGCGCCGGTCGGATTGCACGGGGAGTTGATGATCAGCCCGCGCGTTTTTTCAGTCGCCACCGCTTCGATGTCGGCGAGCGTCGGACGGAACTGATTGTCGACTGACGTCTTCGCGAAGACCGGCTTGCCGCCGGCGAACGCGACCTGATCGGGAAAGCTCACCCAGTACGGCGAAGGGATGATGACCTCGTCACCTTCATCGACCAGCGCCAGCATCAGGTTGAACAACTCCTGCTTGCCGCCGTTGCCGGCGATGACGTTCTCGGTTGTCAGCTTCACGCCGTAACGCGTCGCGTAGCGCGAGGCGATGGCGTCGCGCAGCGCTTTCGTTCCCGACGCATTCGTATACTTCGTGAATCCCTGATCGATGGCCTGCTTCCCGGCTTCGGAGACGAGCGCAGGCGTCCGGAAATCAGGCTCGCCCGGGCCGAAGTCGACGATGTCGACGCCGCTGCCGATCAACTCCTGAGCGCGGTTGAGGACAGCCAGCGTCGGAGAGACTTCGATGCTGGCTACGCGGCCTGTCAGGCGAATCGTCGGTCGGGTCGAAGTCACACTCATGGCCGGATTTCGCTTTGTATCATCCCGCGAAGCGATGCGCGAGCGTTTCCCGCAGACCGGTCCAGGCCGGCGGAGCGCCACGCTGGACGACCAGACGCAACAGCTCCGCGGCACACCATGCCGAGTAGACGTAGATCATCGCTTCGCGCCACTCCGGCACGACGAACTGAATCAGCCAGAAGACGAAGAGGACGAGCGCTTCGTGGAACTTCAGCTGCAGGTTCAATAGCAGCAGGAAGCCGAGGAAGCTCTGCAGAATCGTGAGCAGGATTTCCTGGCGTTGATGTGCGTCGAAGTTCAGCGCACGCAGCTCGCCGGCGCTGATGGCGAGGACGATCGGGATCATCGCCGCGAGGATCGTCCACTGATTGATGTTCGACGAGACCATGTTCATGAGCGCGACGTTCGCGGTGCGGACTTTCCTCGCCCAGTAGAACGCGCTCAGTTTTTCCGGAAACTCAGAGAGGAACGGCGCGACCCACTGGACAAAGACGAAGGTCGAGACGTTGAGCGAGACGGCAATCGACAGCATCGATTCGAGGAACGGATGCGCGGAGAAGTAGAGGATCGCGCCGCCGGCAAGAAAGAGGAACCAGATCGCGGCATTCCGTTTCATCGGCGGCAGCGCGAGCACTTTGCGCGGAATGGTGCCGAGGTCTTCGAGCGATTCTTCGGTTTCTTCTTTGGGCGGGATCTTCCAGAGCACCCAGAGATAAAGAATGTAGGAAGCGGTCAGCGGAATGGCGTCGAAAACCGTGAGGCTGCCTTTCCACCAGATGAAGACAAAGTAGAGAATCGGGATGAGCAGCCCGAAAACTTCGACGGAGTGTTCGCGCTCGAGCTCGAGGTCGATGAACTTTCCGCCGTGTCGTTTCCAGCCGAACGCCGCCGCGACGAAATAGATCATCGGCCAGCCGAGTCCGACGAGGAGCCGCAGGCTGCCGGTGAAATTCGCGATGGCGAGATGCGTCTGACTCGGATCCTTGCCCGCGCTCCACGCGATGACCGCTTCGACGGCGAACTCCGGAAGCGTCTGCAGCCAGGCGAGAATCGCCAGCGCCAGCCCCTGCGCGATGAGGAACTGCGCGGCTTCCGCTCCCCAGGCAATGACGAACGCCGAGACGAGAATGCTCGGGAACGTCCAAAGCGCGGAGAGCGAAGAGGTTTTCAGTATCATGCCCGCCCGAAAGTGCGCGCATTGTAGATGAAGACCATCGGCAGCCGGCACAACCCGCTTTTCAAACGAATCCGCGACGCCATTCGCGATCACGGCAGCGAGTTGGTGCTCGAAGGTCCGAAGCAGATTCGCGATGCGCTCGCCGCCGGCTGGACACCGATCGCAACGATCACGCGCGGCGCGTCGGATGATTTCCCCGATGCGATCGCATTCGAAGCGAAGGCGTTCGATGCGCTCGCCGATACGCGCACGTCGCAGGGCGTGCTCGCGATTTTCACGCGTCCGCAATTCGATGCGAGCGTGCTCTTCGCGCGGCGCGATTCGATCATCGTCGCACTCGATGGCGTGCAGGATCCCGGGAACGTCGGCACGATCGTCCGGCTGGCCGCGGCGTTCGATGCAGCCGGCGTCGCGCTGCTGCCCGGCTGCGCCGATCCGTTCGGACGGAAAGCGCTGCGCGCATCGGCCGGTGCCGCGCTGAACGTCGCATTCGCAAACGTCACCGCCCGCGAGCTGCTCGATTCCGCGCTTCCGCTTTACGCGGCGGACGGCAACGGCGAAGCGATCGATCCGCCAACGCGTGAAGCGATCCTCATCTTCGGCAACGAAGGAAGCGGCGTCTCGGATGAGCTGCGCACGCATGCGACGCCGATCGCAATCGCGACGTCAGGACGCGTGGAATCGCTGAATGTGGCAGCGTCAGCGGCGATTCTGCTGAGCCGCGGTTTCGCAACAAGGCATTGAAAATGCTCCAGCTGTAAGACGTGACTGACGAGTTTCGTGAGCTGCAACGCGAATACCTCACCGATGTACGCCAGAAGGTAAAGGCGATTCGGCAGCACGGCCGCGCGCTCGGCGCCGACTTCAAGGAATCGTTCCCGCGGCTCCTCTTTCTCGCGCATCAGTTGAAAGGTTCCGGCGGTTCGTTCGGCTTCCCGCGAATCACCGAGCTCGCGCAGCGGATGAGCCGCGAGCTGTCGCAGTTTCTCGACGATGAAGTTGCCGCTCGTCCGACGCCTGACGATCTGGCGTCGAAGCTCGACGGCATCTCGAGCGAGCTGGAATCGGAAGTCGCGAACGCGCAGCTGTCGGTGACGGCGTAAGATCGCCGCCGAATGTCGGGCACGGGAAAACTCCTCATCGTCGGCACGCCGATCGGCAATCTCTCCGACTTTCCACCACGCGCAATCGAAGCTCTCAAATCGGCCGACCTCATCCTCTGCGAGGACACGCGCCACACGCGCAAGCTGCTCACGCATTTCGGCATCGAACGTCCGGTCGACAGTTTTCACGAGCACAACGAGGACGAGAAGGCGGAGACGTTCGCGAATCGAATCGCACGCGGCGAGATCATCGCACTCGTCAGCGATGCCGGGATGCCGCTGGTGTCCGATCCCGGTTATCGCCTCGTGCGCCTCGCACGCGAGCGTCAACTTGTTGTCGAACCGATTCCCGGTCCGTTCGCCGGCGTCGTCGCACTCGTCGCGTCCGGCATCGCTCCGCTCCCCTTCACGTTCCTCGGCTTCACTCCGCATCGTCACGAAGCACGTCTCGATTTCTATCGGACGCTGGCAGAGCTCGGCCACACCGCGGTCGTTTATGAATCGCCGGAGCGAGTCGTCGCATCACTCGAAGATGCGCTCGGCGTCATCGGCGACGTCGAAGTGACGATGGCGCGCGAGCTGACGAAGCTCCATGAAGAGCTGCTGAACGGAACGATCAGCGAACTGCTCGCGAATCTTCGTGAACGCGATCGCGTCTACGGCGAGATCACGCTCGTGTTCGGCGCCGCGAAAGTACGCGGCGATGAAGCGTCGCCCGAAGAGCTCAAAGCAGAATTCCAGCGCCTGCGTGACGAAGGGATGCGTCGCAACGACGCGGTGAAGTTGATCGCCGAGAAGTTCGGCCTGCGCAAGAACGACGTCTACCGGCTGTTGCTCTGAGGCCGCAGCACGGCGCGCGAGAATTTCACGAAGTAGTCGACGCCGCTGACGAGCGCGAAGAGCATCACGACCCACAACGCGAGCTTGCCGACGAAGCGAAATTCGCCGAGCTGATGGCCGACGATCAGCAGCGAGATGGCCACGACCTGCGAGATCATCTTCGTTTTGCCGAGCGGTGACGCGGCGATCGTCACTCCCTGCTGCGACGCGATCGATCGCAGTCCCGACACCGCAAACTCACGTCCGATGATGATGACGATCATCCACGCCGGCACATGCTTCGGATCGAGCTCGACGAGCGAGATGAAGGCGGCGCTCATCAGCAATTTGTCGGCGATCGGATCGAGGAGCGCGCCGAGTCGCGTCATCTTGTTGAAGCGCCGTGCGAAGTAGCCGTCGAGAAAATCGGTGATCGCGGCGACGAGGAAAATGCCGAGGCCGACGAACTCGCTGCCGGAGAATTTCGTGAGGAGGACAACGACGAGAAACGGGACGAGAAAAATGCGCAGCAGGGTCAGCGAGTTCGGGAGGTTCCAGATCTCGTAGCTGAAGTCTTCCTGCGGTTCTTCGACCCGTCGCGTACCCGGCTCCACTGGAGCTGGCGCGAGGTCGGATTGGGAAACTGCCATGCGGGATTTCCTGTGGGTTACTCGGCTCGCGTTCGCGCGCAGCATAGTCGGTTTACGCGGGTGTTGGAAGCGCGACAACCGGAATAACGATGACCACAATTGACATTCCGCAGCCTGTCGCTAAAATCGCGATCCCTGCCTGAAATGCGAAAGTGGCGGAATTGGTAGACGCGCTAGTCTCAGGAGCTAGTGGGTAACACCGTGGGGGTTCGAGTCCCCCCTTTCGCACCACCGGCGACGCGCCGGTGCGTTCGTGGCATAGCCGGCACTACGTGAGGCTCCTCCGTGCCGGCCACGGGCCGGTGCGCTTGTTGGCCAAGCCTTCACGACGTGAGGCTCCTCAGTGGTTACTTCAGCGCGGATCGACCACTTCGTAGCTGGCCAGCAGGTGCGCTAATCCTCCGCTGAACACGGCGTAGATCGCTGGTCTTGTCCACGGCCTTGCGAGGTTCGCCATCCATGGCTCGGTGAAGAACGCTGCGAGAAAGAGAAACGGTGCGGCGATGATCGCGATCGAGCCGGCCATCTGCAGCACGCGCGATGCGACTCTCACACGCGGCGTTGCATAGATTCCGAGCGCGATGTTCAGGACTGCCGTGAGTAACAGATAGATGTGATCGGAACGGAAGAGCATCCGCCTTGCGTCACTCATGCCGCGGAGATGGTCGTACATCCGATCCATGTACTGGCCGGTGCCGAGGAAGACGAGGAGCATCGTGATGCCGACGATGCGGTGAACGTTCCGCATGCCGGCATCGTAACGCGCGGCTGACTACTCGGCCGCTTCGTCCGTCGGCTCGTCGAGCGACTCGAGATTCGCGAGAATCGATTCGATCCGATCGCGGATCTCGCTCCGCTCCTGCTTGAAGCGGTCGTACTCCTCTTCGACGGCGCCCAGTCGATCCGACGTGTCGCTCTGCTCGCGCAGCTTCAACTCCGCATCATCGAGCCGCGCTTTCAGTGAATCGCGCTCGCGGCGCAGTTCCTGAATCGTTGTGATCGCCTTCTCGACGCGATCCGTGAGGCGCGCGAGAATTTCTGCTTCTTCCGTATTTGCGAGCGACATCTGCTCGACGTCTTTGTTCTTCTTCGTCACAGGTTCTCCCTAAAGCAATTTCACCGGCAGCGACTCGGCCAGACGCGACGCGAGCTGCTGCTGCCATTGCGCGACTTCATCCTGCGTCAGCGAACGGTCGAACGCCTGATACCACATGCCGAGCGTCGTTTTCACGAGGTTCTCTTCGCCGTCCGGCACGAAGCGATCGCGCAGTCCGACCTCGTGCAGATGCGGGATGTCCATCGCATGGATGGTGTCGATCAGTTTTTGATATTCGAGCTCGCGGGCGTGCATCAATCCAAGCACCATCGGAACGCCGGGAAAGCGCGCGACCGGAGCCATCTTCCAATCCGTTTGCGACGCGAGCAGCGCTTCGATGTCGAGCTCCGCCGCGGCGACTTCGCCTTTGATGCCGAAGCGCGAAAGCACGTCGGCTGCCAGGAAGCCGAGCGTTGCCACTTCCCGCTCGCCCGCCCGCGCGACCGATCGCTTTCCTTTCTTCAGCCACTCGCGATCGCTCACGTCGAAGGTCAGGGGGACGTGCATCTTCTGCGCGATCTGCTCGACCATTCCTTTGATGTCGAAGAAGTCGACCGGACGTTTCGCATCGCCCCAGTGCGCGCCGATCGATCCGAACATGACGATCGCCGCGCGCCGCCGTTCACGCACGCCATCTCCGGCGCGGTGATACGTGCGACCGACTTCGAACAGCGCGCCGTCACGCGTTCCGTATGAGCGGTTGAAGACGACCGTCTCGAGCAGTCCTGGCAGCAGCGACAACCGCATCGCGCCGAGATTTTCCGTCAGCGCATTGGTGATCGCGAGTGCACGCTCATCCGAAAAGATCGGATTGAACTCCGGATGAATGAACGAGTAGTTGATCGCCTCGGCGAGTCCACAGCCGGCGAGGATCGTCCGGATCTCATCCTCTGCAACATCCTCCGGTTCGCGGCGCGCATCGCCGGTGGTGACGCGCGGCAGTTCCGCCGGAACTTTGTTCAGTCCGAAGAAGCGGAGCACTTCTTCGATGAGATCCATCTCTTCGTGAATGTCGCCGCGGTAGGTCGGGACGATGACGTCGATGCCGTCCGGCGCCGTCGTGGCGCTGAAGCCGAGGCGGCGGAAAAGCTCGAGCGCGTACGCGATGCCGATCGCGCCGCCGGACGCGGCGTGCAGCCGTTCCGTGCGGAGACGCAAACGTTCGGGCTCCGTCGGTTTGGCGACGACGTCAAGCAACTCTTCGCGCGTGCCGCCGGCGTATTCGAGGATGAGACTCGCGGCGAGCTCGATCGCGTGCACGGTATCGTTCGGATCGACGCGGCGCTCGAAGCGGTACGACGCATCGGTTTTGATACCGAGGCGGCGCGCGGTGCGACGAATGAACGTCGGCTCGAACCACGCGCATTCGAGCACGAGGTCGCGCGTCGTGTCGCCGATCTCGCTCTCCGCGCCGCCGATGATGCCGCCGAGGCCGACAGGACGTTTGCCGTCCGCGATGACGACCGTGTCGGTGTCGATCTTGCGCGTCTCGCCGTCGAGGCTGCGAATCGCTTCATTCGCGCTACCGCGGCGAATGATCAGCGTCGCATCGGCGAGCTTCGCGAGATCGTACGCATGCAGCGGATGTCCGATGCCGAGCATCACGTAGTTGGTGACGTCGACGACGTTGTTTATGGAGCGAAGTCCGAGCGCTTCGAGGCGGCGGCGCACGATCTCCGGCGACGCCTTGATGGTGACGCCTCGAATGACGGTCGCACTGAAGCGGCGGCAGGTTTCGGGCGCGTCGATGCGAACCTTCACGCCGCCGCTGCCGGTGATCGGCGCCGAGGATTTCGACACGTCGATACGCACTTCGCGGCCGAGGGCGGCGGCGAGCTCGCGCGCCATACCGAGGTGCGACATGGCGTCGACGCGGTTCGTCGTGATCTCGAGATCGAAGACCGTGTCGTCGGCATGTTGCTCGACCGATTCGACGGCATGGCCGATCTCCGTGAACCGTGTCGCGAGCTCGTCATCGGACAGGTCCGTGAGATCGATGTAGTCGCCAAGCCAGTCGCGGGAAAGCTTCATGGGGTGCGGATTGTAAACGATCAGTTGCGACCGATTCGGCAGGTAGGGAAATCGTGCTGCGACGCACTCCTGAATCGTGCCCTCCTCACCAACGCGCGACGCGTCCCGCGAGCGCTCTCCTATCACTCGACTGATGTCCGACACGCGTTTTCTGCGCGTTCTCTCCGCGGTCCTTCGCCGCGTCCGTCCGATCGCAAAATTCGGCAATACGACGCTCGTCACTCGCTACGCGGATGTCGTCGAAGCGCTGCAGCGCGATGACTTCCTCGTCGCACCGATCTACGGCGTAAAGCTCGACGCTGCATACATTTCCTCCCTCCTCGGGAGCGATCGCGATGACCGGTACGAACGCGAAGCAGCGATGCTTCGCACCGTCGCCAGGCGCGAGGATCTCGTACGCATCCGCCAGCTCGGAAACACGCGCGCAACGGCCGCGATCGGACGCGTCGCGGCGACCGGTCGTATTGACGTCGCCGGGGAGTTTTCGCGAACGATCGCGCTCGACCTTGCCGCCGACTACTTCGGCCTTCGAGGTCCCGATGACCGGTCGATGGCGCGCTGGACCCGGGACATTTTTTACGACGTCTTTCTCAACGATGCGAATGAGCCGGCCGCGCATGCAGTCGCATTGGAGTCTGCGCGCGAGCTGCGCGACTACGCCACCACGGAGCTCGCGCGCCGGAAATCAGAGAACGAATCGACGAACGATTTGCTCGGCCGCATGCTGGGGCTGCAATCGCAGCCCGAATACGCATGGCTCGATGACGACGCCATCCGTCGCAGCGTCTCGAATCTCGTCGTCGCATCGATCGACACGACCTCGATGTTCCTCACCTTCGCGCTGGACGTGCTTCTTCGCCGTCCGAACCAGTTACGAAGAGCGCAGGCCGCCGCCGCGTCGGACGATCTCGATGCGGTCGGCCGCTTCATCTGGGAAGCGGCGCGCTTCAAACAGCCGACGCCCTATCTCTTTCGCGCGGTCGGGGGAGAAACACGACTCGGCGGCACGACGATCGGCGCGGGAAGCCGCGTCATGCTGCTCCTGGCGTCGGCGATGTTCGATCCGGCGGTGCTGTACAAGCCGTCGGAGTTCCGCGCCGATCGCGACACGCCGTATCTCCACTTCGGCGCCGGCGCGCATCAATGCTTCGGCGCGCAGATCAGCCGCGCACTGCTTCCGGAACTCGCCGCTGCATTGCTACGGCTGCCGAACCTGCGACGCGCGAGCAGCATCGCGTACGACGGACCGTTTCCCGATCGCTTCGTGGTGACGTTCGATCCGCCTACTTCGTGATCGTCAGCGCGTCGAGCGCGTAAACGCCGTCGATGGCGTGCTCGAAACTGCGCACGCGTCGCGACAACACGACAACCGCCTGGCCTTTGAGAATCGGCACGAGCGGCACTTCGTCCTGCACCGCTTTGCGCACTGCCGATTTGTTCTCGGCAGTCGGCGCCACGCGGAACGTCGCCACGGCGCGATCGATCGCTTCACTTTCGATGCGACTGAGATTGTTCGCGGCCGCGTGGGTGCTGCCGACGCGCGGAATCATCTTCGATGACAGCAGCGACTCGTACGTGTCGGCGGGATCGGGCGTGTCGGGAATCCAGCCGGAGAAGACGAGCTCGTAACGACCGGCAGCGATTGCCGCATAGTAGTCATCGCTCGAACGCGGCGGCGTGACTTCGACGCCGACGCCAAGCTGCCGCAGCTGTCGCGCGATCTCATCGCCGATCAAGCCGGGATTCGGCGCGTACGGCCGCGGCGCCCACGGAATCAGCATCCGCAGCCGATCGGGTTTGCGGACCGATGCATCAGCGAGGATGCGCTGCGATTCGACGGCGTTGTTCGGAAAGAGATCGACTTCCATCGCGTCGATCGCCGGCGGAAGGATGTCTTTCGCCACGAACGCGAGCGGGTTCTTCTCGAACGAATGCTTCGCGATGGCGGTCTTGTCGATCGCCAGCGCCAGCGCGCGCCGCAGCCGCTTGTCGGTGAGTTGCGGCGACGCGGTATTGAACGAGAGGAACGCGGTGGAGACGCCGTTCTGAATGCTCGGGTAAACGACGCCGAGCGGAATCTTCGCCGCATGCAGCGACGTGAGCGCGGCGGTGAAATCGACATCGCCGCGTTCGCACGCTTCGAGCAGTTTCGTCGGCGCGCCGTTCGCGTCGGGTGGATAGATGATGAACGTGACGCTTTGCATGGCGACGGTCCGCTTCGAGTGCGGATTGCGGACGAGCTTCACTTCCGTCGCCGCCTGCAACTGGCGAAGGCTCGGCGGACGCTCGAACATGAACGGACCGGTGCCGATCTGTTGCAGCGACTTCTCGAGCACGACGCAACAGGTCGTCGATGCGAGCAGCAGATCGAAGCGCGGATTCGGTTCCTTCAACTCGAACACGACGCGATCGCCCTCGTGCCGCACCGCTGCTTTGTCGGTGACCGCACTCGTCTTCGCGAGCGAACGCGCCACGAGCTCGGCGGTCAGTGGCGTGCCGTCGGAGAAGAGCACTCCGTCGGCGACCCGCGCGGAGCGAACGTTGTTGCGATCGTCGCGCAGCGACTCCGCGAACAGCAGCGGAACCGTGCGTCCCTGCCGGATCACGAACGGCGGCTCGAAGATCTGCCGCAGCAGCGTGTGTGATGCGGTGTCGCGGGCGGTACGAGGATCGAGTCCGCTCGGTGGAGCAAGCGTCCCAACACGAAAATCGACGGCAGGATCGCGGGTCATCGGTTCCTAGAACCGCAAACGACCCAGAACTCCTTCCGCGGCATCGTGCGGATTGTTTTTTTTCTGCAGCACATCGTCGAGAAGCTGCTCGTATTCGGCGCGCGGCAGCGTGCCTCCGATGAGGCGATCCATGAACTTTTCTTTGAGCAGCGTCTCGATGCGAATGCGCACGCGCTCGCGATTGCGGCGGTCGAGCTCACCCGAAGTTTTCAGATACGCGAAGTGCGTCAGGATCGCGGCGTCGAGCTCGTCGATCCCCTGCGCCTTCGACGCCACCGTCTTTACGATCGGCGGAATCCAGTCGCCGTGCTCTTCGACGAGCGACATCATCATCGTCACTTCCGTCACCGTCTTGTCGGCGCCTGGACGATCGGCTTTGTTGACGACGAAGACGTCGCCGATCTCCATGATCCCGGCTTTGATCGCCTGAATGTCATCGCCCATGCCGGGTACCAGCACGACCACGTTGGTCTGAACTGTGCGGATGATCTCCACTTCATCCTGCCCCACTCCCACCGTCTCCACGATGACGACATCGAAACCGGAGGCGTCGAGCAGATCGACGACGTCATTCGTCGCACGGGCAACA
>JAOBAU010000155.1 GCA_025463165.1 Acidobacteriota bacterium
CGGTTTGCGCCGCTCGGAGATATCGAGCTTGGCCATGATCTTGAGGCGCTGCACGAGCGCGTTGCGATGCTGCCCCGGCACTTCCATGAACTTCGAACAGTCGCCGTCGATGCGTAGGCGGATGCCGCAGGCGTTCTTGATGCCGTCCGGCTCGATGTGGATGTCGGACGCGCCGCGCGCGTAGGCCTCGATGATGAGCTGGTTGGCGAGCTTGACGATGCCGGAGTCCGTCTCGTCGATCTCCGGGATGTCGTCCTTGGCCTTCTCTTCCTCGACCTCGGCCTCGCCGTCGCCGAGGGAGCCGATGATCTTGGCCAGGTCGAGGCCGCCGTCCGATTCCTTCTCCTCGGCCGTCTTTTCGCCGTACGAGGCCGAGATGTAGGCCAGGATGTCGTACTTGATGCCGACCTGGAAGTCGTAGCGCGGGGCGAGATTCATGGCCCGGATGCCATCGAGGCGGGTCAGGTCCTGCGGATCGTCGACGGCGATGACGACCATGCCCGCTCGCCGTTCCACCGGCGCGCAGACGTACTTCTTCCACATGTCGGATTGCACGCGCTCGCGCAGATCCTGCGGGATCGTCTGCGAGCCGTCGAAATTGAAGAAGCCGGTGCCGTAGTAAGCGGCCAGCGATTTCCCGATCTCTTCTTTCGGCACGCTGAAGTCGTCGATGAGTGCGCGCTCGACGCTGGTGTTGTTGATGCGCGCGCTGCTGACCGCCGCCTCGATGTCTTTTTCGGAGACGATGCCTTTGTCGACGAGACCGCCGAGACGTGAAGGTTTGGTCTGACGTGAAGAGCGATGCTGGTTGTAGAACGCGATCCCGAGAATCCGCGCGATCTCCTCGGCGAAATCTTCGTCCTGTGCGGTGAAGGTGACGCCGTGCCGCTTATTGATCATCTGCACGACGCCGAGGAGGTACTTCTCAAAGAGAATCGGAACGGCGAGGACTGCCTTGGTGCGGAAGCCGGTCTGCTTGTCCCAGCGCTGATCGAAGCGAAGATTGGCGTGGAACTTCGCGAGCTCCGTCGCTTCGTACGCGTCTTTGACGTTGATGGTTTTGCGGGCCAGCGCGGTAAAGCCGGCGATCGACGCGAACGATTTCGGAACGCGGATTTCTTTCGGAGTATCGCCAACCTTCTGCAGCGAATAGAGCTCCTGGTTCTTCGTGTCGACCGCGTAGATCGTGAGTCGTTCCGCATCGAGCAACTCGAGGATGCGGTCCTTGAGCGTCATCAGAATGTGCGGAATCGATTCCGCGGCATTGATCTGATTCGTGATCGCCGACAGCTTCTTTCGATACTCGAGCTCACGCTCGACAGAGGAGGAGGTCGCCTGGACGGTCATGCTTGCTTGTCTCCGAACTGCTGGAAGGATAACTCACGAATCAGTGCTGAGTGCTGAGTGCTGAGTGCTGAGAGAAAAGCGCGCCGACGCGGAGCGACTCAGCACTCTGCACTCAGCACTCAGCACTCAGCACCTCATCGGGCGAAATATCCCGAGACCGTCCGCACGGAAGCGCCCGCGACTGAAACGCCAAGTCGTATCCAGTCGCCCGGTTTGCGATGTAACCGGCTGACGAACGAGATCAGGTACTGGCCGCGGACTTCCTCAGCGATCGACGCGAAGGCTTTGGGTTGTTCGGCCGGCGTTGGGTTGTAGACCATCAGACCGCCGGTGTCGGCGGCGAGGGCGGCGACGGCGTTGCCGGTCCGGCCGAAGACGGGCGAGATGCCGTAGATCGGAACCGAGAGTGCGCGTGCGAGGCGCGTGCAGGTGGCGGCGCTGTTGCGGCTCGAAACCTCCTGCCCGTCGCTGATCACGATCAGCGCTTTCTTGCCGGGCACTCCCTGAAACTGCTGCAGCGCGTAGGTGAGTCCGTCGTACAGCGCGGTCGAATCGGCCGGAATCACCGAGAGCGCGGCGGTGCGGAGACTTCGCGCGTCGTTGCTCGGCGGATGGAGGAGATACGGCGCGGCGTCGAAACCGACGAGGAAGACGGTCGTTTGCGGCGAGACGGTCTGATCGAGCAGACGCGTCACCATCTCGACGAGGTCGAGGATCTTCGGCTGCATGCTGCCGGACGTATCGATCGCGATCCCGATCGTGACCGGCGCGTCCTCGGCTGCACGGACGATTGCGTCAACACGTTGACCATCTTCCTGCACCACGAAATCCTTCGACGTCAGGTTCGGGACGCGAACGCCGTGATGATCCTGCACGGTCGCGGGAACGACGACCCCCTGCACCTCGACCGCTTCCGCCGCGTCGCCGCTGAGCACGCGCGTGTCTTCGGCGACCGTGCCGTCGTCGAGCGTTCCGACGACGCGGATGTAGCCGAAGCCCGGCGGCAACTCGACCGGCACGCGGAACGGCGGAGCGGTGAGCGTCGCCAGCTTGCGATCCTTCCAGAAGACGTCGACCGTTCGCAGCGTTCGTCCGTCCGGGACATCGGCAACCGCTTCGACGTTCACCTTCGTCGCGGTCGTGCCCGATCCCGGCGACGTGATGCGCACGCGGAAGACGCCGGCCCGATCGTTGATCGTCTCGACCGCTTCCGCGATCTCCTGGCCGCCTTTGTCGTAACCGATCACGCGCAGCTCGTGCGCGACCGGCATCGGTCCGAAATCGACGTTCGCCTGGAACGGACGCGCGGCCGAGCGCGCGGCGGTGGAACCATCGACGAGGAACTCGACCCGCGCGATCGCCGCATCACCCTCGGCGCGCAACTCCGTCCGGCCGGAGATGATGGCGAGCGCCGGCACGAGCAGGCGCAGAGCTGCTTTGCGAGACGCTTTCGCCGGCAGCGGCTGCGGATCGAACGCCGCGAGTTGCGTGCGTGCCGCCTCTTCCTCGTCCGAACCGGGAAGCGCCAGCTCGTACGCTTTGCGGTAGTGCTCGATGCGCGCGGAACGCGGATAGTTGGTCATCGTCAGCGCGGCCGCCGAGAGGAGATGCGCGGTCGTGGCGGTGGCGGCGTTCGTCGCGCGCGCCGCCGCCTTGCGCAGCTCGTCGATCGCACTCATCCGCCGCGATTTCAACTGGCTGGTGTCGAGCAGAGTCGCATAAAGCAGATAGAGCTCCGCCTGCCGCATCCCGATCGTGTCGCCCGCGCTCCGGCGCGTCTCGATGATCCGCCGCAGCAGGTCGCTCGCCGCGGCCGGATTCGAACGTTCGAGCCACGCGCGCGCCAGGATGAAATCAGCATCGGTGGTCTGTCCGGCGAGACGGAAACCGGCGCCCTGCACGAGCAGCGGCGTCTGGCGCCGCAGAGTGATCAGCGTCATTGCGTACGGCGCGAGCCGGCCGGCGTCGAAACGCCGCCACTCCTGCACGATCTCGCCGGACGGATCGAGCACGACGACCGCAGGAAGTTTCAGCCGCCGCTCGCGCAGCTTCGCCACTGCGCCGGTCGCGCCGCGGACGTCGGCGCGCACGAGCAGAAATGATTTGTACGCGGACGTGAAGAGCTCGTGCGTCGCGGCGTCGCGGAGAAAGTCATCCGCGCCGGCGTTGCAGCGGCCGCAGTCGGCGCGCAGATGCAGCACGATCAGCTTTCGTTCCGAGCGCGAGCGCGCCAGCGCATCATCGAGATCGGACGACCACTGCTGCGCGTGCGCGGCGGCGGCGACGAGGAAAACGATCGCGACGAGAACTTCGCGTAAGCGGCGAGCCACGCGGCAGAATAGCGCGCGTGCCGAAACCAACGAAAGAAGAGATCGCCGCCGCGGCGAACAAAACGATTCCTGATGAGATCGCGACGAATCTCGACGTCCTCTTCTGCGGCATCAATCCCGGCCTCTACACCGCCGCGGTCGGACATCATTTCGGACGTCCGGGCAATCGGTTCTGGCCGACGCTGCACGGCGCCGGTTTCACACCGCGACTCTTTCGTCCCGAGGAGCAGCAGGAACTGCTCGCGCATCGCATCGGGATCACGAACCTTGTCGCACGCGCGACGACCGCCGCGGCGGAACTGACGGACGACGAGCTCGCGGCCGGCGGAAAAATCCTGACGCGCAAGGTCAAACGCTATGCGCCGCGCGTCCTCGCCATCGTCGGCGTCGGCGCGTATCGAACGGCGTTCGGCCATCCCCGCGCCCAACTCGGGCTGCAGCCGGAAGCGATCGCGACGACCGCGATCTGGGTGCTGCCGAATCCGAGCGGCCTCAATGCGAACTATCGCCCGGCGGAGCTGGTCGCGCTTTACCGCGAGCTGAAGGAGTGGATATGGACGACGTGAGCTTTCTCGATTTCGAGCCCGACTTTTCGTCGCCGCGAGTCATGGGCGCGTACGACGAGCTGCCGCTCTGGTCGGCGATGTTCGGTCTGCTGCTGCTCGACGAAGTACCGCTTGCGAACGTGGCGACGGCGCTCGACGTCGGCTGCGGCACCGGCTTCCCGCTCATCGAGCTGGCCGAGCGGCTCGGCGCGCACTCGCATGTACACGGCCTCGATCCCTGGAAGGCGGGACTGGCGCGCGCCGCCGAAAAAATCGCCGGCCGCGCGACGCCGAACGTGACGCTGCACGAAGGGAGCGCCTCGGCGATGCCCTTCCCCGATGCGACCTTCAATCTCATCGTCTCCAACCTCGGCGTCAACAACTTCGACGATCGCATCGGCGCGATTCGCGAATGTCGACGCGTCGCGAAACCGGGAGCAACGCTGGCGCTGACGACGAATCTGCGGGGACATATGCGCGAGTTCTACGATGCGTTCGCGACCGTGCTCGGTGATGACGCGAAGTTGCGCGAGCACGTCGAGCATCGCGCAACGGTCGAGAGCGTGAAGAGTCTGCTCACCGATGGCGGATTTGCTGTCACGCGCGTCGTCGAGAAAACCGGAACGATGCGCTTCGCCGACGGGAGCGCGCTGCTCAATCATCACTTCATCAAGCTCGGATTCCTCGATGCGTGGAAGCAGATCGCTCCCGAGCGCGCGATCTTCGCGAAACTCCGCGACGCGCTCAATGCGACAGCGCGCGAAGAAGGCGAGCTGCGGCTGACGATTCCGATGGCATACGTCGAGGCAGGCGCCGTGTGACGTTCGAACGAACGCGGCGTCATAGAAGCGGATGCGCCCAATACTCCGCTCTCTCCTCCGGATCTTCCTCGCGGTCGCAATCATCATCGGCGCTGTCATCGTCGTCGTTCGTCAGCCGACCATTACGTCGCTCCCCTTCCGCCCTGCGACACGCGCAAGCGCGGCTCGCCTTCGCGAAGACCTGCGCGTACTCACGTCAGCACCGCGCGATGCCGAACATTCCGCGTGGGAGGCCGACTACATCGCGCATGAGCTGACTGCCGCCGGCGGACGGTTAACGTCGCAGCCGTTCGCCGCGCGCGGCGCCACGTTCCGCAATGTCGTCGCCGCCTTCGGACCGCGCGACAATCGGCAGCCGCCGCTGATCGTCGGCGCGCATTACGACGCCTTCGGCGATGCCGGCAACTATCCCGGCGCCGACGACAACGCCAGCGGCACCGCTGGCCTGCTCGAGCTCGCACGCATTCTCGGCCGCACACCGCCCGCCACGCCCGTGCTCATCGTCGCGTTCGCGAACGAAGAGCCGCCGTTCTTCGCATCGGAAGAGATGGGGAGCGCCATCCACGCCGCAAGCATCGAAGGACAACCGATCGCAGGAATGATCTGCCTCGAGATGATCGGCTACTACACCGCGCACCAAAACTGGACCACACCGGTTCTCGGCGCCATCTATCCCAGCCATGGCGACTTCATCGCCGTCACCGGCGGCTGGTCGGATCGCACGCTCGCGCGTCACGTCAAGCGCGCCATCGCCGGCGCGGGCGGCATCGGCGTCGTCAGCTTCACCGGCCCGCGCTCGATGCTCGACGCCTCCGACCAGCGCAACTACTGGGCGCGCGGCCGGACCGCGGTGATGGTCACCGACACCGCGTACCTGCGCAATCCGAACTATCACACCGCGCGCGACACGGCGGCGACGCTCGACTACTCGCGAATGGCGCGCGTCGTGGACGGCATCGCGAACGCGGTGTTGCAATAAAAAGGGCGGCCGAAATGGCCGCCCTCACATCAGCTACTTCTCGGCCGGTGCCGGTTTCAATCCGCGCTCGATGAGCAGCGGCTCAACGATCGGATCGCGTCCGCGGAACGCGCGATACAGCGTTGCCGCGTCCTGCGTGCCACCGCGTGACAGGATCATGTCGCGGAAGCGCTGGCCGTTCGCCCGCGTCATTCCGCCGTTTTCCTTGAACCAGTAATACGCGTCGTCATCGATCAACTCGCTCCAGAGGTAGGCGTAGTAGCCGGCCGAATAGCCGCCGCCCCAGATGTGCGAGAAGTACGTCGTGTGGTAACGCGGCGGAACCTGTGGCAGGTCGATGTTGAAGCGCTGCAGTGCCGCCGGCTCGAATGCATTCGGATCCTGGAGCGGCGTGTCGGCGCTGAGGTCGTGCCACGCCATGTCGAGCAGCGCCGCCGCCAGATACTCGGTCGTGTCGTAGCCCTGATTGAACGTGCGCGACTTGCGGATCTTGTCGACGAGCGGCTGCGGCATCACTTCGCCGGTCTGGTAGTGCTTCGCGTAGTTCGCGAAGACGCGCGGCTCCATCGCCCAGTGCTCGTTGAACTGCGACGGGAACTCGACGAAGTCACGCGGCACGTTCGTGCCGGCCACGGTCGGGTATCGCGCGTTCGAGAACATACCGTGCAGCGCGTGACCGAACTCGTGAAAGATCGTCGTCACGTCGCTGAACGTCAGCAGCGCCGGCTGGCCGGGTGCAGGCTTCGTGAAGTTCGTCACGTTGAAGACGACCGGCTTCGTGCCGAAGAGCTGCGACTGATCGACGAACGCATCCATCCACGCGCCGCCGCTCTTGTTCGCGCGAGAAAAGTAATCGCCGTAATAGAGCGCCATCGACGTGCCGTCGGCGTCGAAGACTTCGAAGACGCGGACGTCCGGCTGGTACACCGGAATGTCTTTCCGCTCTTTGAACGTGATTCCGTAGAGCTGATTGGCGGCGTAAAAGACGCCGTCGTGCAGCACGCGGTCGAGCTCGAAGTACGGCTTGACCTGCGATTCGTCGAGGTCGTACTCCGCCTTGCGAACCTGATCGGCGTAGTACTCCCAATCGGCGGCGGTGACGGCGAAGCCGCCGTTCTGCGCGTCGATCAGCTTCTGGATCTTCGCCGCTTCATCGCGAGCGTGCGACGTCGAGGCCGGCACGAGATCGTTCAGCAGCTTGAGCGCGTTCGCCGGCGTCTTCGCCATCTGATCGTCGAGCGAGTACGCGGCGTACGTCGGATATCCGAGCAGTTTTGCCCGCTGCGCGCGGAGCTGGGCGAGCCGGCTGATGATCGCTTTGGTGTCGTTCGGACCACCATGATTGCCGCGCGACGCAGAGGCGTTGAAGACGCGCTGGCGCAGCGCACGATTCTTCAGATTGACGAGCACCGGCTGACGGGTCGTGTTCTGCAGCGTCAGCACGTACTTCCCGGCGAGCTTCTTCTCTTTCGCAGCCTCGGCGGCCGCGGCGACGTCGGCATCGCTCAGCCCTTCGAGCTGCGCGCGATCGTCGACGACGACCGCGGACGCGGCGGTGTCGGCGAGCAGCTTCTCGCGGAACTGCGTCGAGAGCGTCGACTCCTCCTGGTTCAGCTTGCGGAGTGTCGCCTTGT
>JAOBAU010000220.1 GCA_025463165.1 Acidobacteriota bacterium
GACGAGCATGACTTCGATTTCAAGAAGAACAACATCATCCGGTTCCTGGAACACGGCGACAAAGTGAAGGTCTCGATCCGCTTCCGCGGCCGCGAGATGACACACATGGAGCTGGGACGCGCGGTGCTCGATCGTCTCCTGACGGAGATCAAAGAGTTCGGCGCGGCCGAGAACGCGCATCCTGACGTTCAGGGCAACCGGATGACGATGGTGATCGGTCCGGCCAAAGATTAAAGGGAATCAGCCGGGACCGTTCATCGTTACGAGCCAGGCTTACAAGGGGAGAGCTATGCCCAAGATGAAAACGCATCGCGGTGCAGCCAAGCGGTTCAAGAAGACGGGAACCGGAAAGCTGCAGCGCAATCACGCGTTCCACTCGCACATCCTCACCAAGAAGTCGCCGGGCCGCAAAGCGCAGCTCGCCGGCGAGGTGGAAGTGTCGAAGGCGAACGCAAAGACCGTGGCACGGATGATTCCGTACCTCTGATCGGTCTTCATTCACACGGAGCGCGCTCGGGTTCAACTCACTCCTGACCCGTCCGCTCGAAACGATTCAACAAACGAGGAGAAGCAATGCCGAGAGTAAAAAGAGGTCCAAAAAGAAAGAACCGCCGCGTCAAAATCCTGAAGCTCGCCAAGGGCTATTACGGGATGAAGTCGCGCGGTCACCGGATCGCGAAGCAGCAGGTCGAGAAAGGCCTGAACTCCGCGTTCGCCGGCCGCAAAGATCGCAAAGGTGATTTCCGCCGCTTGTGGATCACCCGCATCAACGCCGCCGCCCGCCAGAACGGAATCTCCTACTCGCAGCTGATCGCCGGCCTCAACGCCGCCGGTTCGCTGGTCGATCGCAAGGTGATGGCCGATCTCGCCGTTCGTGACGCCGCCGCGTTTTCGGCGCTCGTCGCCAGCGCGCGCACGGGACTCGAGAAGGTGAAGAAGGAAGCGAAGCCGGTTGCCGCGAAGGAAGCCGCCGTCGCCGATCCGAAGAGCGCCAAGTCGCGCCGCGACGCCAAACAGCTCGCCTCCCAGTAACGACAAACGACTCGCAGTACTGGAACGCGGGCTACAATGCCCGCGTTTTTTTTGCTCATGACCATCGACGAAATTAAAGCAGCATTCGACCGCGAGCTCGCCGCCGCCGAGACGAAACAGGCGCTCTCCGATCTCCACACGCGCTACTTCGGCTCGAAGGGCGTGATGAAGGATGTCTTCCGCGAACTGAAGTCGCTGCCGTCCGAAGAAAAGAAAGCGCTCGGCGCCGCGATCAATCCGTTCACGGAAGCCGCGCAGGCGCAGCTGAAGGAAAAGCTCGACCGCGTTTCCGCCGATGAAGATCGCCGCCGCGAAGCGCGCGAAACGATCGACGTCACCCTCCCCTCCCGTCTCCCGCGCCTCGGCCATCTTCATCCGATCACGCTCGTGCGCCGGCAGATGGAAGAAATCTTCCGCGACATGGGCTACTCGATCGATCCCGGTCCGGAGCTCGAGACCGACTGGTACAACTTCGAAGCGCTGAACTTCACGCCCGATCATCCGGCGCGCGACACGCAGGACACGTTCTTCCTCGACAACGCGGAGCGCCATCTGCTGCGTACGCACACATCGAACGTGCAGATCCGTTCGATGGAACGCTTCAAGCCGCCGGTGAAGGTGTTCTCAGCCGGACGCGTCTTCCGCCGCGACGAGATCACGATGCGCCGCTCGCCGATGTTTCATCAGGCCGAAGGCTTTCTCGTCGATCGCGGAATCCACATCGGCCATCTGCGCGCGACGCTCGAGCATTTCATCCGCCGCCTGTTCGGCGACGACGCGAAGATGCGCATGCGTCCGAGCTTCTTCCCGTTCACCGAGCCGTCGGCGGAAGTCGATATGTCGTGCGTCTTCTGCAAGGGCGCCGGCTGCGGCACCTGTTCCCAAACCGGCTGGATGGAAATCCTCGGCTGCGGGATGATTCATCCTCAGGTGCTGCGCAACGTCGGCATCGATCCCGAGGAGTGGAGCGGCTTCGCGTTCGGGACGGGACTCGATCGCATCGCGATGCTGAAGTACGACGTGCCGAACATCAGGACGCTGTTCGAGAACGATCTGCGCGTGCTGTCGCAGTTTTGATTACTGCGGCCGCGCGCTGCCCGCCGGCAGGATGATCTTTCGCGCGTTGGTGCGCGGATTCCAGCTGACGAGCGCGCGATTTTCATCGATGAATATCGGCGGCGCCGTGACGAGATGACGTCGCGGATCGCGTGAAAAGCCGCTGTACCAGTCGCCGCTCACCGGCCAGAGACCGTTCGTCCGCGTGACGATGCTTCCTGTCGAACTGTCGATCACCATCGCGGACCAGAATTTCATCTGATCGCGCCGCATGACGTCAGGGCCGCGATACGCATCGACGAGCAGCTTTCCCGGAGCGACTTCGCCGATCACCGACATCCGGTTGACGCCCGGCAGCGGCAGCTCACGCTGCAATGTACCGTCGAGCGTGTAGAAGCGAATGACGGAATCGCGGTCGCCGTTTTTGGCGACGGCGAGCATCCGGTTGGAAAGAATGCGATACAAGCCACCCGGTACAGGTCCCGGTTCCGCAATGTCGGCAACAGCGGCAGCCGTATGCCCATCAATCACTCGGATGAATGGATGGCCCGGCGCCGTTTCATACGCGCGCAGAATGAGCAACGACCCGTCGGCATTCGCGCTGATGCCGACGTTCCGCGCCATGATGTGTGTTTCGCCGAGCACGGTGAGCGCTCGCCGTGCGATGTCGTAGTCGAGGATACGGATCGTGTGATCGCGCGATGCTCGATCTTCATCAGCGAGCACCGCGATCAGACGGAGATGCCTGGCGTCGGAAAAGAAGCTGAGCCACCGGCGCACGCGTTCTCGCGGCAGTCGAAAACTGCCGAGCAGCTTCCGCTGCGCGACGTCCCAAATCGCGGTCGTCTCGTCGAACGTCGCCACGCGCGAGCCGTCGTCTGTGATTGAGAGCTCGGAAAACGGGCGCACCGGAATGCCGGTCTCGATCGATTTCGCACCCGGCGTCAGTCGCTGCAGCACGAGCTCGAACCGGTCTGCTCGCAGCGACGTCGGCGTCACCCATCCTGCCGTCTTTCCGTCGCCGCTGAAGAACGCATCCATGCCGAGTTGATACGTTCCGCCGATGCGTCGCGAAGAACCGTCGTCAGTGTTGATGAGGAACGTCGGACGAAAATCGAGGCGATGCTTTGCTTCGCCGCCGACGACGATCCACGGTCCATTCGCCGGCTGCTCGACGTCATGCAGCGAAACAAAGTCGGACGGCTTCGCCGACAGAACCCAGGCAACAAAGATTCCGGCCAGCACGAGGACGCCTGCCATCGACGACCAGAGCGCGAGCGACATCGCGCGATGACTCTGCCGCCGTTCGACGCGGCCCGCGGCGAGCTGATACCAGCCGGCGCCGATCATCGCGAGGATAAACGCGGCGCCGACCGCCGACGCCACGACGATCGAGAGGTTGTGCGCGAACGCGGAGATCAGCGGAAGGATGACGCCGAGCGTGCCGAGCACGATCACGATCAGCATCGCGAAGTCGAACAGCACGAATGGCGAGCGCGAACGAACCATCGTCGACAGCGCATGCGCGAGCAGGAGCAGCACGATCGAGATGCCGATGACGCCGCCGAGGAAGAAGCGGAGCTCGATGTCCCAGCTTTTGCGCCACGCACGCATCGCGACGGCGATGGCAGGACCGAACAGAATCGTGAAGCTGGCGAGCACCAGCAGGAGCGATGCCGCCATTTTCCCGAACCAGATCGCGGCGGCGGAGATCGGCCGCGCGAAGTAGAACGAGAGCCGGCGTTCGGTGAGATCGCGTCCGACGACGGTGGCGCCGAGGATGACCGCCAGTCCCCACGCGAAACCGACGGAGAGAAACGCGGCGGTCGTCGCGATCACCTGATGTGAATCAAACTGCCGTACACCGGGAATGAGCACGACGAGGAACGGCACGAGCGCGAGCACGCATGCAGCGATCAGCACGAATGCTTTCTCGCCGATCTCACGTCGCGCGACGGCGATCGCGCCGTTCACGCAACACCTCCATCGCCATCAACCGCGATGAAGATTTCTTCGAGCGATAACGCCGCAACCTCGGCGGACGCATAGCGTTCCGCGTTCGCGTCGTCGTAGTTCGAGACGATCGCCTCCGCGCCGCTTCCCCACTTTCGCGAAGTGACGACGCCTTCCGCGTCCGCCGCGCTCGTCGTGCGGATGCGACGAAAGCGCGACTTCAGCGTTTCCAGTTCCTCTTCGAGCACGACTCGTCCGTTCTTCATGATGGCGATGCGATCGGCGAGCGTCTCGATGCCGGCGAGATCGTGCGTGGTCAGGAACACCGTGATGCCGCGTTCCGCCAGCTCGCCGATCACTTCTTCGAACAGCGATTTTCGCGCGACGACGTCGAGTCCGAGCGTCGGATCGTCGAGCACGATCAGCTCCGGCGTCATCGCCAGCGCGAGCGCGAGCGAGACCTGCTTCTTCTGCCCTTTCGACAGATTGCCGAATCGCGCCGAGGGCGTGATCCCGAACCGTTCGAGCCGCGAGTCGAACGCCTGTTGCTGCCACGCGCGGTAAACGCGCGCGCAGAATTTCGCGATCGCGGAAACGCGCATGTCGGGCGGCGCATCCGCTTCTTCGCTGACGATGCCGACGCGTTGCATCAGCTCTTCGCGATCGCGCCAGACATCGCGGCCGAACAGCGTGACGTGTCCTTCGGATGGTTTCTGCTGGCCCAGCATGCAGCGGACGAGCGATGACTTTCCGGCGCCGTTGCGCCCGAGGAGCGCGTAAACGGAACCGGCCGGAATCGCCAGCGACGCGCGCTCGACTGCCGTCCGTTTGCCGTAGCGCACGGTGAGCGCTTCAACCTCGATCACGTGCGTCATCCTTTTCTCCTGTGGACGGCGACGAGCTTGTCGAAGCTCGCTTCGAGCACCGCGACCGCTTCGTCGAGCTGCACACCGACCGACAGCGCCGCGCTGGCGTAACGGTTCGCCGCATCGCGCAATACTTCCGTGCGATGCGCGCGATTCGGCCGCGTCGGCTCATCGGCGACGTACGTCCCTTCGCCGCGCCGCACAGCGAGCACGCCGGCGTCACTGAGCCGCTGATACGCGCGCGCGACGGTGTTCGGATTCACGCGCAAATCGCGGGCAAGATCGCGCACGGAAGGGACCGACTCGCCTGGCTGCAAAGTGCCGAGTGTGATCAGCCGCCGCAGCCCTTCTTCGATCTGCTTCCAGATCGGCGCAGGGTCGGATGGGTTGATGTCGAACATGGTGTACTAAGGCGTTAGTACACCATGTCGACGGATGGAGTCAAGATCGGGGCGCGGACGAACATGGTGCTAACCTTGCCGTATGTTCGAGTCGATCTACAGCGACGCGGACGCGAGCCGATCCGCGGTCGACGCGACACGGCGTACGATCCAGGCGAGGCTCCGCCAAACCACCGTCATCAACCGCTATGCGCCTCTGCCGGCCGCTGTTATCGCGGCGTCTCCTGCACCGTTGGAAGCAGCGCGAATCGTCGAAGCGGCGATCGCGAAATCGCAGACGGCCATCGATCCCGCGCGATTCCTCATCCCGCTGCAACGATCGCGATTGCTGTTCGTGGCCGGTCGCATTTCTGCGAGCGTGGCAGGATCGAACATCTATCTGAAGATCGAGGCGTCACCCGTTCTCTGGCTCGCCGTCTTCGTTGTCATCTCGATCGTCGCGATGCTCGCAATGCGCGGCTGGACCGCGACCGCTGTTGCCTGCGCACTCGCGATCACGGTGTCCCTCGCGTTCGCACGCGAGGCCGCATTCCGGCTGCTCGAGAGAATCGCGCTTTCGCTGATCGCAGGAGGGACAGACGAGGACGCCTGTCCCTCCACCGACTAATCGATCAATGCGCGGTCGCCGGCTCCGCGTCGATGTCCTCGTCGGAAACTCCGCGCCGCGCACGAAACCACTCCTGCACATCGTCGAAGAGCGAATACGCCACCGGCGTCGCGAGAAGCGTCAGCAGCAATGCGAGCAACTGGCCGCCCATGATGACGGAGCCGATCGTCCGGTTGGTGCCGGCGCCGGTTCCGCTCGATGCGACGAGCGGGATCATGCCGGCCACGAATGCCAGCGTCGTCATCAGAATCGGCCGCAGACGATCGCGGTTCGCTTCGCGGATTGCTTCCGCGCGCGGCAGTCCGTGCGCGCGCAGTCCGTTCATGTGATCGATCTGCAGAATGCCGTTCTTTTTGACGATGCCGAACAGCACGAGGATGCCGAGCATCGAGAAGATGTTCAGCGATTGATTGAGGATGAAGATCGAGAAGAGCGCGAACGGCACCGTCAGCGGCAGTGCCAGCAGGATCGTGATCGGATGGACCCAGCTCTCGAACTGCGCCGCGAGAATCAGATACATGAAGACGATCGACAGCAGAAACGCGATGCCGAAATTCTTGAATGCTTTCCCCTGCTCGCGCGAACGGCCGGTGAAGCCGGACGAATAGCTGGCCGGCATCTTCAGATCGGCGGCCGCTTTCGTCAGGCCGTCGATAACGGTCTGCGATGACGAGCCGGGCGCCATGTTTGCGGTGAGCATCACCTGACGGCGACGCGCGATGCGGTTGATCGACGACGGACCCGATCCGTTCTGCAGATCGACGACGTCGCGCAACTGGACGGTGCCGTTCTTCGACGACGGAACCTGCGCCTGCACGATCCCCTGCGGATCTCTGCGGTACTGCTGCTGCGCGCGGACGTGCACTTCGTACTGCTCGCCGTGCTCGTAGAAATCGGTGACCTTCAATCCGCCGACGAGCACGTTCATCGTCGACGCGATGTCCTGCACGCGCACGCCGAGGTCCGCGGCTTTTTCGCGATCGATCCGAACGCCGAGCTCCGGTTTGCCGACGATCAGGTTCGTGTCGGGATCGACGACGCCCGGCATCGCCTTCAGTTTGGCGAGCACGACTTCCGAATACTTCTGCAACTGATCGAGATCGGGACCGCCCATCCAGAACATGATCTCGGCGTTGACGCCGCCGCCGAACGCGTTGACCTGCGAGACGTTCGTGCGGAGATTGAGACGGCTGTACTGCGGAAGGATCTCTTCGCGCGCTTTCTTCATCAGCGCGAACTGATCGAGGTCGCGCTTGTCGACCGGCACGAGGCCGACATAGATCGTGCCGAGGTTTTGCGTGACCTGCGGATCGTCGCCGATCGTCATGACGGTCGTGCGAACGCCCGGCAGTTTGCGGACGCGCACCGCGATCGACTCCATGATCGTCTGGGTCGTCTCGAGGCTCGAGCCTTCCGGCGTGCGGACCTGCACCTGGAACTGCGATTCATCATCCTGCGGCAGGAAATTCTTGTTGACGACTTTGATGAGCGGAACAGTCGACAGGAACGTCAGGATCATGACGATGACGATGACCCAGCGATGCGACATCGACCAGTCGAGCATCGCCATGTAGACGCGCTCGATGGCGCCATAGAATCCGCGCTCGCGTTCCGCCTTCGCTTCCTCGGCGGTCTTTTCGTGATTCGGTTTCAGCCAGCGCGACGACATCATCGGCGTGAGAACGAACGAGACGATGAGCGAGACCGCGATCGCGAACGCCATCGTTACGCCGAACGAGTTCATGAAACGTCCGACGATGCCGCCCATGAACGCGACCGGCAGGAAGACGGCGATGAGCGAGAGCGACGTCGCGAGGACGGCGAGACCGACCTCTTTCGTCCCCTCGACCGCCGCTTCGCGCGGCGTCCGCTTCTTCTCTTCCATGAAGCGGAAGATGTTCTCGAGCACGACGACGGCGTCGTCGATGACGATACCGACAGCGAGTGTCAGCGCCAGCAGCGTGATGACGTTCAGCGTGAAGTTCTCGTACTTCATCGCCGCGAACGTGGCGATGATCGAGGCCGGAATTGCGATCGCGGCGATGATCGTCGAGCGCCAGTTGCGGAGGAAGAGCAGCACGATCAGCGCGGCGAAGATCGAGCCGAGGATGAGATGCTCTTTCACGGCGTCGACGGCGGCGATGATGAAGTCCGACTGATCGCGGACGATGTCCATCTTCCAGCCTTTCGGCAGGTCTTTCTGAATCTCGCGCGCCTGATCCTTGAGCCGCTCGATGACTTCGATGGTGTTCGTGCCGGACTGTTTGCGGATCGACATCACGACGGCCGGCTTGCCGTCGACGGTCGCGACCGATTCCGCTTCGGCGACGCTGTCTTCGATGTGCGCGACGTCGCCGACTT
>JAOBAU010000229.1 GCA_025463165.1 Acidobacteriota bacterium
GCGCGATTCTTTGATCGGCTTGCCGCCGTTCATCGTCTCGACGACCGCCAGCGCGCGCGACTTCTCCTGAATCAATCGTGCGATGCGGAAGATGTACTTCGCGCGCTCACTCGGCGCGATCTTGCGCCACACTTTGTCGTACGCGCGCCGCGCTTCGGTGACCGCGCGATCGACGTCGTGCGCATCGCCTTCGGCGATCTCGGCGAGTGTTCCTTCCGTTGCCGGATTGATGGTCGCGAACCATTTCTTCGAATGCGGCTCGACGAACTTGCCGCCGATGAAAAGGTTGTAGCGCGACGCGAGTTTGAAGTGATCGGTTGCTTCGAGCGACGGCGCGTAATCCCAGGTGAGGGCGGACGACGCGGCGCCGGGAGTGAGTCGTTCGCGTGTCTCGATCGTCGTGGTCGTCATGTCAGTCCATCGTAAAGTAGTCGCCGCTCTGATACGCCCCGGTCTTCTCCTTGCGGAGCTGCATCAGGATGTCGTTGAGCAGCGTTGAAGCGCCGAACCGGAACATGTCCGGGTTCATCCACTCGGAGCCCATCGTCTCGTACAACAAAACGAGATACGCGAGTGCGAGCTTGGCGTTGGAGATGCCGCCCGCCGGCTTCATGCCGATCTTCTTTCCGGTGGCGTGATGAAAGTCGCGAATCGCTTCGAGCATCACCAGCGTGACCGGCAGCGTTGCGTTCGTGCCGACCTTGCCGGTCGAAGTTTTGATGAAGTCGGCGCCGGCGAACATCGCGATGAGCGACGCGCGCCGCACCTGATCGTAGTTGGCGAGCTCGCCGGTCTCGAGAATCACTTTGAGGTGCGCGGGACCGCACGCCTCTTTCACGTCGCCAATCTCGTCGAAGACTTTCTGGTAATCGCCGCTGAGAAACGCGCCGCGGTCGATGACCATGTCGATCTCGTCGGCGCCGGCGGCGACGGTCTGCCGCGTCTCGGCGACTTTGATCTCCGTGAACGTCTGGCCGCTCGGAAAGCCGGTGGCGACGGCGGCGATCTTCACGTCGCTGCCGATCAGCGCTTCTTTCACGAAACCGATCATCGTCGGATAGACGCAGACGGCGGCGACATGCGGCACATCGCGATCGGACGGATCGGGACGCATCGCTTTCTGACAGAGCGCCCAGACCTTGCCGCGAGTGTCTTTCCCCTCGAGCGTGGTGAGGTCGATCATGCTGATGGCAAGGTTCAGACCCTGAACCTTCGCCTCTTTTTTCAGCGAGCGTTTGGCGAGAGAAGCGGCCCGCTCTTCGAGAGAGACGGCATCGACGCCGTGCATCATCTCCAGCGCATCAGCAAGGCTGCGGCGAAACGCCACGGGCGGGAGCGTGGAACCATGCGTGACGAGTTGTTCGGTCATGGCGGGCGATACGTTAACAGAAACAGAAAGTGCTGAGTGCTGAGTTCAGAGTGCTGAGTCAAACCAATCTCAGCACTCAGCACTCTGCACTCAGCACCCGGTGTGGAACCCTATTTGCCTGCGGAACGGCGCCGCGGAATCGCCGGCTCCGCAACAAACACCCAGTTCCCGTCTTTGAACGACCAGACGTCGGAGTGGTAGAAGCCGGAGAAGCCGCCGAATAGCGTTAGTGCGCCGCGCGAGGGGTCGTAATCGAAGAAGCCGTTCTCGCGAGCCGGAGGAGTAGTGGCCGTGGTCAGCTTCGTCCACGTCTTTGCGTTGCCGTCCCACTCCCACGTGTCATTGACGTAGGTCTGCGTTTGCAGCGTGCCGGTGATGTCGGTGCGCAGTCCGCCGAAGAGGATCGCCTTCTTCGTGACCGGATCGACCGCCACCTGCGCGCCGTAGCGAACGCCGGGCGTTGCGGTGACTTCCTTCATCAGCGTCCAGCCGGAGCCGTCGAACGACCACATGTCGGAGTAGCGCGAGATGCGGTCTTCCGTACGTTGGCGGCCGAGGCCGCCGTAGATGACGGTGCGGTTCATGATCGGATCGAACCACATCATCTGCAGCGAACGCGCGGTCGGCAGGTTCTTCTTCACCTGCGACCAGTTGGTTCCGTCCCACGTCCAGGTGATGTCGAGGTAATCGGGATCGTGGAAGCCGCCGAAGAGCACCGTCTTCTTCAGGTTCCGGTCGTACACCATGCTGCTGAAGCGGCGGCCGATCGGGAACTTCTTCGCGTCGACCGGGAACGCCGTCCACGTGGCGCCGTCCCACTCGAACGTCGACGAGTCGGAGCAGATGACGACGAGCTTGCCGCGATCGGAGTCGTACGCGGAGTTCGGAGTGATGCAGGTCGTGGCTGGTCCGCCGGTGGTGGTCTGTTTCGTCCAGGCGCCATTCTGATACTTCCAGAAATCGGTGAACGTGTCGGACTCATTGAAGCCGCCGAACAGCCACATCGTGTTGTTCTTCTCGTCGCCGCGCAGCGCGAAAAGCGAGCGCGGGCCGGGAGTGTAGTTGTCGGAGAAGACGACCCACGCGTTGTCGCGGAAGACGTACGTCCGATTCTGCGGAAGGCCGAATGCCTCGGTGCCGCCGAACTGCACGATCACGCCGTGCAGCTCATCGAACGCCATCGCCTGTCCGAATCCGGCGCCGGAGATTGCAGTCGGTGCGAGCTTCGTCCAGTTGGTGCCATCCCACTCGAGGTCGTCTTCGATGAGCGCGTCGCTGCTCGTGCAGACGCCGCCGGTGACGAACGCCACTTTTTTGATCGGGTTGTAGATGAAGCCCGCTTCGTTGACGCAGGCCGGCTTCGTCGCCGGCGTGATCGCTTCCCACGTCGCGGTGTCCGCTTTGTAGCGATACATCAGCGTGGCGCCGGCGTTGTCGATGCCGAGCATCAGCACTTCGGCGCGCGCTTCGTCATACACGAGCACCGGCTTGTTGACCGCGGGACCGGTACCGCCGCGCTGCACCCAGGTGGTGCCGTCGAACTCCCACGTATCGGCGTATGCCGTCACGGTGCTGAGGTTGGTCGTCGTGTTGGTGGTGGTGTGCGAGCCGCCGAAGATCACGAAGCGGTCGCGCACCGGATCGAACGCGCCGCCGGCGTAAACGCGTGCGGGAGGCGAATTCGGCGTGTCGATCTTCGTCCAGTCGCCGTTTTTGAATGCCCACGTGTCGTTGAGCTCGGTCTTGACCGCGGCGCCGCCGAAAAGGAGCGCGCGATTGCGATTCGTGTCGTAGACGAACGGGAAGGCCGAGCGGCCGCCCGGGCTGTGCGACGGGAAGATGCGCAGCCACCGCGCGCCGTTCCAGAGCCACGTCTCGTCGAGCGCGTAGGCGGTCTTGGTGCCGGAGTCGTTCGGCGATTCACCGCCGAAAAGAATCACGTTCGTGGAGGTGCGGTCGTAAACCATCCGCGCCTGGGTTCGGGCGGTGGGCCAGGAGGCGAAGAGGGACGAGGCCGCCATCAGCGACATCGCGGCCGTTAATACGAAGATTCGATTTCGCGTCAGAACGCTCATCAGGAGAAGTGCCTCGTGCGCTGCGAGATTTGGACTGCCGGTTTCCGGCGAAAACAGCTCCCGTTCGAACGCCATCCGTCAGGAGACAAATTTCCCCGGTTCCTCTGAGACGCGCGACGCACAAAAAAGAAACGCGCCGGACGCAATTCGTCCGGCGCGTCAGAGGAAAGAGCCGTTCGCCTACTTCTCGGCGCGAGGGTGCACGCCGTACTGCTCGGCGATGCTGACGAGTTGCTGCTCCGCGTCATCGCCGCCGATCGTCTCCCGGATTTTGGTCAACTCGGCCATCTCAGCCTCTTCGAGCGCAAACCCGTGCGACTGCAGCGCATCCTGCGGATCGTCGATCAGCCGGCGCCGAAACTCCGGATGCTCGATCGCCCGCCGAACCACCGCCCCAATCATCTCGTTTCTCATTCGGAACCTCCGGGGGCGGGAGGAGCAAACGCGAGACCATGTACGAGGCATGGGGGATGAGGGATGAGGGATGAGTCGCTTCGCGTCCTCCGAAATCTTCGTGCACGCGGAGCGACTCATACCTCATTCCCCATGCCTCATAACCGTTCAAACTCGTATCCGCAACGTAACGAGCGTTTCATTAATATTCGGCTTCCTCGCCCGCGGCGTAACGATGT
>JAOBAU010000308.1 GCA_025463165.1 Acidobacteriota bacterium
ATTCCGCTCGACGACTGGTTCCGCGGCACGACCGGCGACGCCTTCGAGACGATTCTCGCCGGCGCCGACTCCTCGATCTTCGACCGCGGCACGATCCAGTCGCTGATTCGCGGACAGCGCAAAGGACGGCGGAACGCGCGGCGCCTGTTCGCGCTGACGATGTTCGAATTGTGGCGGCGCGAGTACGGGGTGTCGATCGGATGAAGCCGGCGCTGCTCGAACTGCTTCGCTGTCCCGCCGCCGGTGGACGTGTTTCGCTCACGAGCGGAGCGGCGTCGCCGGAAATCGTCGACGGAACGCTCACGTGCGATTGCTGCGGCATCGACTATCCGATCGTCCGTGGCATTCCGCGCTTCGTCGAAGCCGACAACTACGCGAACAACTTCGGCTTTCAGTGGAACCGTTTTCGCGAGACGCAGCTCGACAGCCATACCGGCGTGCCGATCTCGCGCCGCCGTTTTCTGCGGCAGACCGGCTGGGACCAGCAGACGCTCGAAGGGCGGCTCGTGCTCGACGCCGGCTGCGGCGCCGGACGTTTCGCCGAAGTCGCGCTTTCGCTCGGCGCCACGCTGATCGCCATCGATTTCTCGTCGGCGGTCGACGCGGCGTACGCGAATCTGCAGCCGCATCCGAATCTGCACCTCGTGCAGGCCGACATCTATCGGCTGCCGTTCGGCAGCGGCACGTTCGACTTCGTCTACTCGCTCGGTGTCCTGCAGCACACGCCCGACGTGCGGAAAGCGGTCGATTCGCTCGTGCCGATGGTGAAGCCGGGCGGCCGGCTGACGGTCGATCTCTACCTGCGGCGCTGGACGAACATCGCCGAGCCGAAGTACTGGCTGCGGCCGTTCACGACGCGCATGCAGCAGGAGCGGCTTTTCTCGCTCGTCGAACGCTCCGCGCCTTCACTGCTGCGACTCAGCCGCGCTCTCGCGCGCATCCCGCTCATCGGACGCTTCCTGCGGCGGCTCGTCCCGGTCGCGAACTATGAAGGCGTTCATCCGCTCAGCGAAACGCAACTGCAGCAGTGGGCGGTGCTCGACACCTTCGACTGGCTCGGCCCGCGTTACGACCAGCCGCAAACGCCGTCAACGCTTCGCCGCTGGCTCGAAGAGGCGAAGCTGCAAGAGATCGAAGTGATGCACGAGAGCCATCTGACCGGACGCGCGGTGAAGCCGCGGTGAGAGTCGGCATCGACACCGCGAATTTGCGCGGCGGCGGCGGGCTCACGCATCTCGTCGAGCTGTTGCGCCACGCCGATCCGCGCGTGAGCGGCATCGAGCGGGTCACGGTGTGGGGGAGTGCGGCGACGCTGGCGCTGCTGCCGCACGATCGTGAATGGCTCGCGCTCGTCGAACAGCAGGAGCTCGAAGGCGGATTGCGCGCGCGCCTTGCCTGGCAGCGCGGGCCGCTGACCGTGCTTGCGCGCGCGGCGTGTGACGTTCTCTTCGTGCCGGGCGGCGCGTATGGCGGTGGATTTCATCCGTACGTGACGATGTGCCGCAACATGCTGCCGTTCGATCTGCGCGAAGCGGCGCGTTACGGCGCGTCGTGGATGTTCGTTCGCCTGTTGCTGCTGCGCTGGGCGCAGCGCCGCGCATTTCGCAACGCCGACGGCATGATCTACCTCAATGACTACGTGCGCGGTCTCGTCGATCGCGGTCGCGCGCCGGAGACGACCACCGTCGTGCCGCATGGTGTGAGCGATCGGTTTCGCTTTCCGCCGCGTCCGCAGCGTCCGATCGGCGACTACGACGAAGAGCATCCGTTCACGATCCTCTACACGTCTATCATCGACGTTTACAAACATCAGTGGAACGTCGCCGCGGCGGTGATGAAACTGCGCGAAGAAGGGTTGCCGGTCGTGCTGCGGCTGGCCGGCGGCAACTATCCGCCGTCGATGAAGCGGCTGCGGGAAGTGCTCGCACACGACACGCGCAACGTCGTCGAGCTGGCCGGTGAAATACGGCACGCCGCGCTTCCGGAGCTGTATCAGGCCGCCGATCTGTTCGTATTTGCTTCCACCTGCGAGAACATGCCGAACATCCTGATGGAAGCAATGGCGGCCGGCCTGCCGATCGCTTCCTCCGGCCATCCGCCGATGCCGCAATTTCTCGGCGACGCCGGGATTTACTTCGACCCGAATCAGCCCGACGACATCGCCCGCGCCATTCGCACGCTCATCGCCGATCCTGCTTTGCGGACGACGCTGGCGGAGCGAGCCTTCGCACGCGCCGCGCAGTATTCGTGGGAACGCTGCGCGCGCGAGACGTTCGATTTTCTCGCCGCGATCGTGGCGCGAAAGGGAGTGGCGGCGTAGATGTGCGGCATTGCGGGAGCGGTGAACTGGGGCGATGACGCGCTCCTCACCAGGATGACCGAAGTTCAGCATCATCGCGGGCCGGACGATGGCGGGACGTGGTCGGCGACGACATCATCCGGCGACTGGATCGGACTCGGCTCGCGGCGCCTGGCGATCCTCGATCTTTCGCCGGCCGGTCACATGCCGATGTCGACGCCGGACGGCGCGATCACCATCGTTTACAACGGCGAGATCTACAACTTCCCGGAGCTCCGCGCGGAGCTCGAAGCGGACGGCGTTCGCTTCCGCTCGCACTGCGATACCGAAGCGATTCTCTATCTCTACGAGCGCTACGGCACCGACTGCTTCCGCCGGCTCAACGGCATGTTCGCGCTGGCCATTTGGGACAAGCGCAGCGACACCCTCGTCATCGCGCGCGACCACTTCGGCATCAAGCCGCTCTACTACACCCAACAGGGAAAACGCTTCGCCTTCGCGTCGGAGATCAAAGCGATTCTCGAGCTGCCGGGCGTTCCGCGCGAAGTCGATCCGTTCGCGCTGAAGCAGTACCTTACGTTTCTCTGGGTGCCCGATCCGCGCACGATGTCCCGCGGCATTTTCAAACTGCCGGCCGGACATTTCGCGACGCTGCGCGGCGACTCGCTGAAGATCGAGCAGTACTGGGATCTCGCGTATCCGCCGGCCGGCGCGCGCTACCCGGCGAGCGAAGAAGAGTTGCAGCACGAGTTGCGCGAACGCTTCTGCGCGACGGTGCGAAAGCAGATGCTCAGCGACGTGCCGCTCGGCGCATTTCTCAGCGCCGGACTCGACTCCAGCTCGATCGTCGCGGCGATGGCGCAATCGGCGTCGACGCCGGTGCGGTCCTTCACGATCGGCTTTCCGCCGCAATATCGGAAAGG
>JAOBAU010000237.1 GCA_025463165.1 Acidobacteriota bacterium
GCTGCTCGAGCGCGGCATCGGCCGCGACGGTCGTCACCGTCAATCCGATCCCGGCGACTCCGGTGATCGGCACGGGCGGACCGCTGACGTTCTGCGCCGGCGGCAACGTGACGCTGACGTCGAGCAGCGCGACCGGCAATCAGTGGTCTTTCAACGGCAATCCGATCGGCGGCGCGACCAATCAGCAGTACGTCGCGACGGCTTCCGGCAGCTACACCGTCGTCGTCACGACGAGCGGCTGCAGCAGCGCGGCATCATCGGCGGCGGTTGTGACCGTGAATCCTGTACCGGCAACACCGACGATTACACCCGGCGGACCGACGACGTTCTGCGCCGGCGGCAGCGTGACGCTGACGTCGAGCAGCGGCTCGGGCAATCAGTGGTACCTCAACGGCAATCCGATCGGTGGCGCGACGAATCAGACCTACGTCGCCGCGGTCGCTGGTGATTACGGCGTCATCGTCACGACGAGCGGCTGCAGCAGCAGCGCATCGTCGGCGACGACCGTCACCGTCAATCCGATTCCGAACGCGACGATCACTGTCGGCGCGTCGATGGCTTCGGCCTCGAGCGCCGGCGCATCGGTCGCCAACGCGGGCGTCGGAGCGACCTACGCGTGGAGCATCACCGGCGGCACGATCACCGGCGGCGCAGGCACACCCGGCATCACCTTCACTGCCGGTGCACCCGGCACGCTCAACCTCGGCGTGACGGTCACGGTCGGCGGCTGCTCGGATACGAAGTCGGCGAACGTCAACGTGACCGCCGCTGCTCCGACCGTCAGCGTCACTCTCGTGACTCCGGCGGTCGGTACGCATCTCGGCGGTCTGCCGGTAACGATCACCGGCAGTGGCTTCCAGAGCGGCGCAGCCGTTACGTTCGGCGGCACCGCGGCGACGAACGTCGTCGTGGTCAACGCCACCACGATCACGGCGAAGACTCCGGCGCACGTCGCGGGCAGCGTCAACGTCACGGTCACGAACACCGACACGTCGACGGCGACTCTCGCCGGCGGCTACACGTTCCTCGCGCAGCAGTTCGACGCCAACGGCGATAACGTGATCGACCCGGCCGACATCTTCTATCTCATCAACTATCTCTTCACGGGCGGTCCGGCGCCTCGCGGAGCGGCAGGCATGCTGTCCGGCGACGCGAACGACGACGGCATCGTCGATCCGTCCGACATCTTCTATCTCGTGAACTATCTCTTCACCTCCGGTCCGGCGCCGGCGGCGCTTCCCGGCAGAGTCAGCGCGCAGTCGGTGACGACTCCGTTCGCCGGCTCGATCTCGCTCGGCCGTCCGGAACTTCAGGGCGATCGCTGGATCGTGCCGGTCATCGTGAAGACGGCCGAAGGTTCTGCGATGCCTGAGGCGTTATCGCTGCGGCTTCGCATGGATGACGCATCCGACGCGACGGTTCATCGCGCCGGTGCGGCGGCCGGATTGCAGCCGGTGTTCGAAGTCTCTCGTCAAACGGCGAACGAGTTGTCGTACCTTGTCGTCCTTTCGGGACTGAAGCTCGGACGCGATGGAGCAGTCGTCGCGCAGATTGAAATCCCGAATGGCATCGCGGCTGGCGCGATCACGATCGATCCCGCTCTGACGATGCTGAGCAACGCGAACGGAACGAGATCGGCGACCGTTGGTAACGGCACGCTCTCGCTTCGCGGCACCAGGATTCCCAACAATTCGATGAAAGTGAGAGATCGCGAATGAAGCGCATCGTCCTTCTACTTCTTGCAGTCTTCAGCCTGGCGCCCGCCGCTCACGCGGTGGTCGCTCCGGCGGACGTCGTCACCGTTGCCACGGTCACCGCCGGCGGACCGGTCATCGACGTTCCCGTCTACATCCGCGACACGTCCGGCACTTCGCTCGGCGTCGATCAGCCGGCCGGTTCGCGGATCCAGTCGTACAGCATCAAGGTGAACTACGCGCCGGCGTCCGCCGTGCAGTCGATCACCTTCACGCGCGCCGGCATCACCGCGCCGCTGACGCCGACGTTCGAAGTGTCGCCGTCATCGGCGGGCTCCATCTCGCTGCTCGACACCTTCCCGGAAGCGACGCAGATGATTCCGTTCACGTCGAACGCTGCCGCGCCCGGAAATCAGATCGGACATCTGACGGTGACGCTCGCGCCGTCGGCAATCCCCGGAACGGTGATCACGCTGACGGTCGATCCGACGCTGACGCAGCTGACGGACGAAGGCGGCAACGGCGCGACGAAGGAAAGCACGCTGAATGGCAACCTGCTGCTCGTCAACGGCCAGATCACCGTCGCTGCGCTGGCGATCATTCCGGCGATGAGCGGCTGGATGCTCGCGCTGCTCGGCGGGATGCTCGCGGTCGTCGCTCTTTCGATCCGCAGATAACGAGCTGTGTGGTGGCGGGCGCTTCGCCCGCCACCACACTCATTTTCCTGCCGGACCCGCGTCGCTCCACGCCTTCACGATTGCCTTGTCGGAATCCGACATCTTTGCGGCCGGATGCAGCGGCACGTAAAACCACAGCGGCATGTCGCCCGATCCGACTTCCTTCCAGATCTTCTTCCGCTTCCTGTTCTGCCGATCCTGAGGCATCTGCTGCCATGCGCTGAAGTTCAGCTGCTTGCGGCCGCTTGTGACGTCCCTGGCCAGCAGCCATGAAACCGGCGCGACTCGGTTGTACCAGGGGTAGACCGTTTCATTGGAATGGCAGTCGTAGCAGCTCTTGCGAAAGACTGCTTTGACGTCCGCGGGCGCCACGATCTCGCCCGTCACCGGCGGATTCGTTTTCGCAACCGGCACGAATTGAATCATCACGAAGAGAGCGAGGAGGATGAGGAGGCTGACACGCACGATTCGTTTCACGCGGAGAGGATAAGTCATTCGTCTCCAGCGTCCGCCGCGCTACGGCAGCGGCGGCGCCGGTTGTTCGCGCACCAGCAGCGGATACGTGAGCACCGCGCCGAGAATGATCGCCACCCCTCCATAAAACAGCGGACCGAGCTCACGGTGCTCGTGGAGCAGCACGCTCCCGAGAATGATCGCGTAGACCGGTTCGAGGTTTACGGCGAGCTGCGTCGCGAAGGCGCTGAGATGCCGCAGCGCGATGAGCGCGAGGGTGAAGGGGAGAATCGTGCAGCCGACCGCGAGGATCAACAGCAGAATCGCGTCGTGCGGCGACGGCAGCTGAAAGGTCGCCGGCCCGAGCAACGGACCGAAGACAGTCAGCAGCACCGCGCCGGCCGCCAGCTCGAGCGCGGTGACCGCGAGCGCGTCGGCGCGATGCACCAGTCGCTTGTTCAGCGTTCCGAAGATGGCGACGAACACCGCCGACAGGACGCCGAGGGCGATGCCGCTGCGCATGCCCGGCGGAACGCCGCCGATGACCATCACGACGCCGGGAACCATGATCACGCCGAGGAGGAGCTCGCGGATGTTGAACGGCCGGCGAACGATCAGCGGTTCGACGATCGAGAGAAAGACCGGCGCGAGCGCCATGCAGGTCGCGCCGACCGACGCATTCGACAACTTGATCGAGCCGTAGAACGTCAGCCAGTGAAGAGCGATGAGGCAGCCGACACCGCTGTATGCCGCGATCAGTCGTGGCGACATCGTTCGCAATCCTCGCCAGACGCGCGGTACCGAGACGAGGATTGCCGCGACGAGCGTCATGCGCCACCAGACCAGCGGCAGCGCGGGCAGCGAGATCAGCCTGCCGAAAATCGCGGTGAATCCCCAGAGGACGACGCAGAAATGAATCTGCAGCCAGGCTTTGCGGGTTTCGTTCGCGATGGTCACGGCTGATTTAACGTGCGGAACCGACCAGGACGAAAGGCGCCCAGTAATACGGATGACGATGACGGCCATCGCGCATCGTCGCCAGTCGTGCTTTTTGCAGCGCCGCCGCTTTTGCGATCGGACCCGCGCCGTCGTGCAGCAGGTGGCGATAGAACGCGACCATCAGCACCGACGTCGTATTCGACGCGACCTTCCATTGCGCCGCGATAGTCGACGGACAGCCGGCGATGAACAGCGCCCAGGTCATGCCGATCAGTCCTTCGCCCGCACGGACCGTGCCGCGCGCCGTGTCGCACGCCGACAGCACGGCGAGCTGCGCGCGAATGTGCAAACCCATCAGCTCGCGCGCTTCAAGCAGGCCATCCTCTTTGTCATCCGGCGTCCGTGCGAGCACGAGGTATGAGTACATCGGATTGTGATCGTCGAGTACGCCATGCGTCGCGAAATGCAGCACGCCGTAGTCGCCCGAATCGCGCTTCACCGCCGACTCCAGCGCCGCGCGGCCGGTGCGCACGACGCTCGCCTCGCGTCCGAACAATCCGGCGATGTCGTGCATCTCGCGCTCGGCCTCCGGAAGGGGAGAGAGATCGATGCCGCGCGTGACGACTTTCGCGTTGCTCGCCGTCGTGCGATCGATGGATGGATTACCGACGCCGAGGAAGGAGCGCTTTGCGGGAAGGTCGGAGTGCGGGCGCGACATCTCGATCCACACCGCGGCGGACGGCGAATAGAAGACGGCGTAGCGCTCCGCGAGGAATCGACCGTCTTTCGCGACGAGCGCTTCGAACGGCAGTTCGGACAGCGACCCGTGCGGGACGATGCACAAAGCCTTCGCGCCGCGCAGATCGGCGAGGAGCGGCTGGATGAGCAGCGCGTGGAGCGAGCGCGCGTCGCCTTCGTAATCGAGTGCACGCTGTGAGACTCTTTCCGCGAATTTGCTGACGCGTCGATTGAGCGCATCTTCGGTGATGCGAGTCGTATGGACCGTCAAACGCCGGTGTCCGTCCGCCCCGTTCGCGATGACGAACGCGGTCAGCCGCTCCTCGGTCACCACATACTCGATGAGCGCCGCGCCGGATGGCAGCTGCGAAATGAGATCGTCGGACGGCGACGGCAGCGGCACCGTCCGGCCGGGATAGCGGAAAGAGAGGCCGCCGCGAAACGAATCGAGTGCGACGCGTTTTCGCGCCAGCGCTGCTTCGGTGGCCGTCTCGCGTGCTTTGTCGTGCGCCGCGCGCGCCCGAGCGAGATCTTTGTTCGCCTCCGTCACGGCTGCTTCGAGACGCTGCTCTTCGTTGCGTTCCGCGACCGTGATCTCGGGCGAGCCCGATCCGCGCCGTCGCAGCAGGTCGAGCAGTGCGCGCGCTTTTGCCTGTTCGGCCCACGAGAATGCCTCGGTGATGCGGCCCTCGTCCGTCAGCAACTCGACGAGCTCGTGGTACGCGATCGCTCTGTCCTCGAACGAGATCGCCAGTTCACGCGCGTCCTCGCCGGCCAACGCCCGCCATTCCTCCGCGAGCGTGACGGCACGGCGCAGCCGGCTCTCGGAATCCGCGAGCCTGCCCTGCGCGCGCGCGGTACGCGCGCTGACGACCAGTGCATCGAAGACCTCGGTCGTGCGCGTGTCCTGGAGAAGGTGCAGCGATTCGTCAGAGAGCTGTCGCGACGACTCGTAATTTTTCTCCAGCCTCCGGAGGCGCGCCAGCCGATTCAAACCGGCAGCGACCAAGCCGGGGTTTCCGCTGGTTTGCGCGAAGTACAACGCCTCGTTGAGCAGCTTCTCCGCCTTGCGAAACTCACGCTTCGTCATGGCCGGAACGGCGAGACCGATCAGGTTGTTCGCGATGGAGATGTTCTGATTTGTTTCACGCGCAAGGCACAAAGCTTCCTGAGCGGTCTCTTCGTAGCGGGCGGTGTCTTTCAACTGCAGCGACGCGTCCGCCAGTCCGCCCAGCGCATACGAGAGACCGGCCGTGTAGCCGGAGGCGATGGCGTCGTCGGCAGCGCGGCGGTACTGGGGCGCGGAGCTTTGATAGTCGCCGATGTACTCGTAGATATCCGCGAGCGTCATCGCGAGACTGTAATCAGCGAGCGGATCCTCCCTCGTGTCGAGCACGGATTCGGCGGTCTTCGCGTATCCGAGCGCGCCGCGAAGATCGTCGTTCTCGGTGGCCATGCCGCTCAGGTAGTTCAGCGCCTCGAACGTGAATCTCGGTTGCTCGAGGCGATCGTTCATCGCGACGATCTCTTCGAAGATCGCCCTGGCCTGCGCTCTTTCCTCGAGTTCGAGATGAATGCGCGCGGCAGTTAGCAGCACGCGGGCAAGAACGCCGGAATCTCTCGCGCGGCGTGCCAGCTCCACGGCCTCGAGCGCACGAGTCATGGCTGCTTTGCGCAGCGACGGATCGCCGACGCGCAGGAGAGCCGCCTCACCTTCGGCAGCCTGCGCGCTGGCTCCGATATCGCGCAATTCATCGGCGAGCGCGGCCAGAATCGCGTTCGTGGACCGCGCTCGTTCGAGCTTGTTCTCGTTCATCTGCCTGGTGATGCGTGTCAGCAGCGAGCGGAGCATCGTCGAGTTCACGAGCTCGTCAGACCGCCTGAAGAGAGCCCACGCTTCCCCCTCGGTTGCAGCATTCGCGATCGCGGTCGCGAGCTCCTGCTCGCGCGAGATACGGCTGGCGATTTTCCATTTGCCGTCCGCGCGAACCATGTGCAATTTGTCGTGGCGTTCCTCGATGTGTTGTTCGGAGCCGTCGCGTAATTGCTTCTCGAGCACCGAGTAGACAGCGACGTCCATCGCGCCGTCCGCGGCCGGCTGCATTTCGCCGATATCGAGCCGGAGGAGTGTCGAGCAACGATTCCAGCCATTGCCTTTGATGGTCCGCCGGTCGGCGAGCGAAAGTGGCGTCGACCACAATCGCTGCGCGGCCTGCACGTCGCCAGCGGCGAACCACTCGTAGTAACTGGTGACGGTCGCGCGAGGATCGTCAGCAGCAGCGGCGGCGATCGCGATCGCGGACGAAGCCAGAGTCGAGATGAGCGTTACGACGATGACTGCGAAGCGGGTGCGCACGCCGTCGTATACGCGCTCGTCACCGTCTCTGTCCATCGGGAAGTGTCACGCTCCGCGACGGACGATCGCTCTCACGATGGCGGGCAGGAGTCGCGCGAGCCGGAACGGCAGCGCGAGCGTACGAACGATGCTGACGACGATGCGATAACCGTCGCGACGCGCGCACTCTTCGTACACGAGGTCGAGATCGTCAACGGTGCGAGCGAGCGTGAAGCGTTCGAGCATGAACGCGCGTCCGGCGGCGCCGAGTCGGGCGGCGAGCGCTCGGTCATCGAGAAGTCGGATGATCGCATCCGCCAACTGTTCGCTGTTCGACGGCTCGACGAGCAAGCCGGTCTGTTCGTCGATGACGGAATCGATGAGACCGCCGACGCGCGTGGCGATGAGCGGGCGTTGCATCAGCAGCGCTTCGATGCTGCCGCCCAGGTTTTCGCAAAGCGAGCATTGGAGTGTGACGTCGCAGGCGGCCAGTGTGTCGGGGATGTCGTCGCGCTCGCCGGCGAAGAGGATCGCGTGCGCGAGACCGGCGTCGCGCACCGCATCGCGGAGTTGCTGCTCGTACGCGGCGCCGTCCGACGTCCCTTTGCCGACGAGGACGAACTTCGCGTCGGGATA
>JAOBAU010000265.1 GCA_025463165.1 Acidobacteriota bacterium
GCATCGTCTTTCCGCGACTCTCCGATCTCGCGATGCTGCTGCCGGCGATCACCGGCAAGGTCGAGATGGTTTACGAAGGGGAGCAGCAGGGACCGGAAGTCGTCGCGCGCAAGCTGATCGGCCTCGCGGTCGCGAAGCTGTTCGAATCGAAGTTTCCGCCGGTCGAGCGCGCCGGCGGCGCGGGACGAATGGAACGCGAGCGGAGCCGCGGTTACGGCGAGCTCGATCCCGACGATCTCGATGACGCGTTCGCGGGACGCGGCGGCCGCAATCGGAAGAAGGAGCCGCAGCGCGAGGAAGCAAAACCGGCCTCGAAGTCCGATCCCGCGTATGACGCGATCCTCGGCTGGTTCACCGACGGCAACAAAATCACGCTGTCCGACGAGCAGCCGTTCGGCGAATACATGCGCGAGCTGAGCCGCGTGCCGAAGCTCGCCGAGACGGCGACGAAATACGTGCAGCCGTCGCGCGATGAAGAGCTCGCGTTCTGGATGGAGATGATTCTCGAAGGGCTGCACCAGTCGCTGCGCCTGACGCGCGAAGACCTGGATTCGACGATCACGTTCCAGGAGCTGATGAAGTTCAACGTGCTCCGAACGGTACGGTAGGAACGGATACAATCGGCGCCATGGTGAAGGTGACAGCCGAGGTTCCGGGAGAGCTCCAGCGGCAAATGGACCGGATCATTCGGGACGGCTGGTTCCCCGATCAGGAAGCGGTCGTGCGCGAAGCGCTCTCGCAGTTCATCGACGCCAAATCATTCCTCGGCGATTCGCCGCGCATGCTGCATCGCTTCGCCGCTGACGCGCTGAACGATTCGAAGCCGGAGACGGCGCTGAAGTTCGTCGATCGCGCGCTGTCGCTGATGTCGAATCAGAAGCTCACCGATTTTTCGCTCTACCAGATGCTGGTCGAGCTCCGCGTTCAGGTGCTGCTCGTCCTCGGCCGCGGCGACGACGCGCTCGCATCGCTCGAAGAAGCGCGCGAGCACCTCCCCAACAATCCCTCCATCGCCCGCTGGATCGAAAAACTTCGCAAGCCCCGGTGAGACATCGATACTCGTACCTCGATCCCGACCTGATCCGAAAACTCCTCGCGGAGATGGGCCTTCGCCGGCTCTTCAATCAACTGCTGCTGCAGAGCGGCGGCGACGTCGAAGAAGCGATGGAGTGGATGCGCGCGCTGCAGGAGCGCGGCTACATCGACGAGAACGTCGATCTCGAAGCGTTCTTCGCGCGACTGACGGAAGAGAACATCATCGGCCAGGACGCGAACGGAAATCTCTCGCTGGCGGCGGGAGGGGAGCGGCAGATTCGCCGCGATGCGCTCGACGAGATCTTCGGCGGGCTCGAAAAATCAGCGGCCGGATATCACTCCGTGGCGAACGCGGGGCAGGGAAGCGAGCGGCTGACGGAAACGCGCCAGTACCGCTTCGGCGACGATCCGATGTCGATCGATTCCGTGCGCTCGCTGCAGAACGCGATGAAGCACAACGATCCGTCGGGCGAAATCGGCATCACGGAAGATGATCTCGAAGTGTTCGAGACCGAGCACAACTCGAACTGCGCGACCGTCGTGATGATCGACATCTCGCACTCGATGATTCTCTACGGCGAAGATCGAATCACGCCGGCGAAGAAGGTCGCGCTGGCGCTGACGGAACTGATCCTGACGAAGTATCCGAAGGACTCGATCGACGTGCTGCTGTTCGGCGACGAAGCGGTCGAAGTGCCGATCTCCGAGATTCCGTACGTGAAAGTCGGACCGTTTCACACGAACACGAAAGCGGGACTCGAGCTCGCGCAGCGAATCCTGCGGCGCCGCAAGCACAACAACAAACAGATCTTCATGATCACGGATGGCAAGCCGTCCGCGCTGACGGAGAACGGGCGGCTCTACACGAACTCGTTCGGCCTCGACATGCGCATCGTCAATCGCACACTCGAGGAAGCGGATCGCTGCCGCCGCGCGAACATCGCCATCACGACGTTCATGCTGGCGACCGATCCGATGCTCGTGAACTTCGTCGAGCAGCTCTCGAAGATCAATCGCGGCCGGGCGTTTTACTCGTCGCCCGACCGGCTCGGCGAATACATCCTCGCGGACTACATTCGCAATCGGCGGAAATTCGTACACTAGCGCCGCGTTCTCTCGCCCGTGCGCAAGTTATTTGCCCTCCTCCTGATCGCGGCCACCGCGTCCGCGAACGAGATCTCCTATCGCTCGCTGCAGTCGGGCTCATCCAACGGCGGCACGCCGATTTACGACCATGGCATTCATGGCGAGGGACAGATCGTCGCGGTGCTCGATACCGGCGTCGATTACGACAGCTGCTACTTTGCTGAAGCCGATCGCTCCGCGCCGCCGATCAACACCGGGACGCCGGCCGGCGGCTACGGCTGGACGAACATCGATACGAATCGCCGCAAGGTCATCGCGTACGACTTCCTCTATTCATGCGCGCAGTTCCCCGGCGTCTCCGGCTGCGACGATCCGACGAAACCCGCCGCGTACGACAATCAGGGTCATGGCACCCACGCCGCCGCGACGATCCTCGGCGACAAGGGGACGCCGCTCGCGCACGACTTCGGCGACGCCATCGCGCTCGGCGCGAAGCTGATCGTGCAGGACGCCGGTTATTCGGGTGGCGACAACTGCTCGCAGCGTCCCGGCATGGGCTGTCCGACGAACCTCACGCCGATTCTCGATCAGGCTTACAAACAGGGCGCGCGCATTCACTCGAATTCGTGGGGCGATCGTCAGGGAACGCCGCCGCAGTTCAATCCGCCGACGGCGAACTACTCGACGTCGGCGCGCGACGTCGACGCGTTCGTCTACGCGCATCCCGACATGCTCGTCGTCTTCAACGTCGGCAACTTCGGCACGAACGCCACGCCGCCGCCGAGCACGTTGTCCGCGCCGGGCTGTGCGAAGAACACGCTGCAGGTTGGCGGCACGCGCACCGAGACGCTCGACGACAACACGATCACCAACTATTCGCTGAACGGTCCGTCGCGCGATGGCCGCATCAAGCCCGATCTCGTCGCGCCGGCGTTCGTCCTCGCGGGCGACACCGACAACGACAACAAGACCAACAACTGCAACTTCAGTTTTCAGGGCGGCACGTCGTGGGCGTCGCCGTCCGTCGCCGGCGCGGCGGCGCTCGCGCGTCAGTACTACGTCGACGGCTACTACCCGAGCGGCATTCCGACGCCATCCGATCGCTTCACGCCGAGCGCCGCGCTGTTGAAGGCGACGATGATCGCCGCGGCGCGACGCGTTCCGTATCGCTGGACCGAAGCGGGATCTGTCGATACGGCGCCTGTTCCTTCGTACGATCAGGGCTTCGGCTTTCCGGTGCTCGACGATGCGCTCTATTTCCCGGGCGACCGCGCGAAGCTGCGAGTTCTCGACGTCGCGTCCGACGACGGACTCGCCGCCGGTGCATCATCAACGCTTCGCTTCAACGTGCACGCCGGCGCGCCGCTGAAAGTGACGCTCGTCTGGACCGATCCCGCCGGTACGCCGCGTGCCGCGTCCGATTCGACGCCGGAGCTCGTCAACGATCTCGATCTGCGCGTCGTCGCGCCGAACGGCAGCGCCTCGTTCGGCAACGAAGTGCTGCATCGCGGTCAGCCCGATCGATTGAACAACGTGGAAGTCGTATCGATCGCGACGCCGGTCGAAGGGACCTACACGATCACGATCTCCGCCGCAAAGCTCGGCTTCGGCGCGCGCCAGGGTTACGCGCTCGTCGTCACCGGCGACGTCACGCCGGCGCCGACGCGCAATCGTGTCGCGCGGCACTGACGCACCAACACGTTTAGAATGCGCCGGCCATGCTTTCACGTGAATACCTTCGCGAACACGCGGATGACTATCGAAACGCGCTGAAGAACCGCGGCGCAAATGTCGACCTCGATCGCTTTCTCGAGCTCGAAGCGGAGCGGCGGAAGATCATCGCCACCGTCGAAGCGCTCAAAGCGCAGCGCAACACCGGATCGATCGAGATCGGGACGCTGAAGAAATCGAAGCAGGATGCGACCGCGCTGATCGACGCCATGAAGGGCGTCGGCGACGAGATCAAATCGCTCGACGAGCGACTCGCGCAGGTCGAGAGCGAACTGCAGAACGTCGAGCTCTACTTCCCGAACGTGCCACACGAATCGGTTCCGATCGGGAAAGACGAAACCGCGAATCGCATCGAGCGGACGTGGGGCGAGAAGCGTACGTTCGACTTCGAGCCGAAGCAGCACTTCGATATCGGCGAAGCGCTCGGCATCCTCGACTTCGAGCGCGGTACGAAGATCACCGGCGCGCGCTTCGCCGTGCTTTCCGGCGCGGGCGCGAAACTCAATCGCGCGCTGATGTCGTTCATGCTCGACCTGCACGAGACGCAGGGTTACGTCGAGGTGCTGCCGCCGTTCATCGTCAACGCCGAGTCGCTGCGCGGCACCGGCCAGCTGCCGAAGTTCGAAGAGGATCTCTTCAAGCTGACGACCGAGAAGCCGCTGTATCTCGTGCCGACCGCCGAGGTGCCGGTGACGAACCTGCATCGCGAGGAAACGCTTGATGCGGCGACGCTGACGCGCTCATACACTGCGTACACGCCATGCTTTCGCAGCGAAGCGGGATCGTACGGGAAGGACACGCGCGGTCTGATTCGGCAGCATCAGTTCGAAAAAGTCGAGCTGGTGAAATTCACGATGCCCGATCAGTCGTGGGAAGAGCTCGACCGACTGACGAATGACGCCGAGGCGATCTTGCAGGCGCTGCAGTTGCCATATCGCGTCATGACGTTGTCGACCGGCGATATGGGCAGCAGCTCCGCGAAAACGTACGACATCGAAGTGTGGCTGCCGGGACAGAACACCTATCGCGAGATTTCATCGTGCACGAACTTCCTCGATTACCAGGCGCGCCGCGCGGACATTCGCTATCGCACCGCGGACAAGAAGAGCGGCTACGTCCACACGATCAATGGCTCGGGACTGCCGCTCGGACGAACGCTCGTCGCCATTCTGGAGAACTACCAGCAGGCGGACGGCTCGGTCGTGATTCCGGAAGCGCTGCGGCCGTACATGCGGGGGCTCGAGCGGATCACCGCGTAGCGCGCGTCAGCTGCCGGTCGCGAGCAGCTCGTACTTGAACTCCGTCGCGCCGAAGCGGAGAGCGTCGCCGTCTTTCAGCAGCGCGTGATAAACGACGCCGCCGTTCACCCACGTCCCGTTGCGCGACTTCAGATCCTCGACGACGTAACCGTCCGGGCCGCGGAAGATGCGCGCGTGGAAACCGGAGACGCCGAGGTCGTTGATGGCGATGTTGTTCTCAGAACGGCGGCCGACGAGATACTCGGATTCGATCAGCGGCACAACCGTGCCGCGCAGCTCGCCGTTTGCGAACGTAAGCTGCGCGACGGTCGGCTTCACGAGATCGCGATAGGTGAGCTTCGCTTCCTTCGACACGAGGAGCTGCGTGTCGTCGGCCTGCTCGCGCATGGTCGAGTCGGCGCCGAACGTCGGCGTTCCCTGGCGGATCGTTTCATCGGCCGGCGGCGGCGTGCTCTCGAACGGCGAATCATCGGCCGCGTCCTCGCGCGATGGCGGCTTGACGATCGACGTCATGATGTCGTCGGAAGAGATCGAGATGTCGTGCGGCGTCTCTTCGATCAGCTTGTTCGCGAGCAATCCGTACACGACGCGATACACCTGGAACGGCTCATCCTCGGCGGTATGACAAAGCTCTTCCAGCGTTCGCTGGCCGTTGATCAGGAAGAGGATCTTCCACTCGTCGCGCGACAGCGTGATCTTCTCGTCCTTGTCGGGATTGCTGACCACGCGGAAGACGATGCTGCTGTCGGGAAGCAGCTGAAGACACTGTTCCCACTCCTCGATGCGCCGCGCCCCTTCCATGATCAGGTTCGAGAGATCGACGGCGATCGTCACCGCGTACGGCGGCAGCGCCAGCTCATCGACGAACGTGAAGGCGCCGTCGGGCCAGACGAAACAGTCGTAGATGATCTCGGAGACCTGCACCTTGAGGTAATCGCGCAGCTGGTCTTCGGAGAGGATGCGTTGCTGAATGGCGAGCTGGCCGAAGCGGCCGCCTTCCTTCGCCATCAGCGCATCGATCGCTTCGAACTGCGAGCGGCTGATCCGTTTCTTGCGAAGGAGAATCGCGCTGAGGCGGAGGTCTTCCTGATTCGATCCCGCGTAGACGACGGCGCCCGCGTCGAAGAAAACGTACGACGTGTGCGTGCCGCGCGTCAGCGTGAGCGTGCCGCTCTTCCGCGTCGTCGCCAGAAACGACAGAACGTCGGGCAGCTTGAACGAGTGCAGGCTTCCCTGTAGTGAGGCGGTCATGCGGATGTGCGGCGAATTCTAACGCGCCATGCCGTTAGAATCGCGCACCGATGAAAAGCACATCGCGCCACGCCGTCGCCGCCGGGTTTCTCGGCTGGACTCTCGATGCCTTCGATTTCTTCGTCGTGGTCTTCCTTTACGACGATCTCGCGCGCGCATTTCATGTCGACAAGAAGTTGATCATCGCCACGGTCGGCCTCACGCTGGCCTTCCGTCCGATCGGCGCGCTGATCTTCGGAACGCTCGCCGATCGCTTCGGCCGCCGCGGCCCGCTGATGGCGAACGTCATCTACTTCTCGCTCATCGAACTGCTCTCCGGCTTCTCGCAGACGTATACGCAGTTCCTCATCCTGCGCGCGCTGTTCGGGATCGGCATGGGCGGCGAGTGGGGCGTCGGCGCCTCGCTGGCGATGGAAAACGTTCCGGTGAAATGGCGCGGCGTGCTGTCGGGCATTCTGCAAAGCGGTTACTCGATCGGTTACCTGCTCGCGGCGGTCGCGTTCCGCGTCGTGCAGCCGCAGTGGGGCTGGCGTCCGCTGTTCTGGCTCGGCGCGCTGCCGGCGCTGCTCGCGCTTTACATCCGCTCGAAGGTTCCGGAGTCGGAAGCATGGCGCGAGAAGCGCGCCGGCTCGGTCGCCGGCATGTTTCGCTCCGTCGGCGGACACGCGAAAGGTTTCGCGTATCTCGTGCTGCTGATGACGTTCATGATGTTTCTCTCGCACGGCACGCAGGACCTCTATCCCGATTTTCTGAAAACGCGCGGCATCAGTTCGACGACCGTGCCGCTGGTCGCGATTCTCTACAACGTCGGCGCGGTGCTCGGCGCGATCGTCTTCGGACATCTCTCGCAGAAGATCGGACGCCGCTACAGCATGCTCGGCGCGATGACGATCTCGCTCGTCGTCATTCCGATGTGGGCGTTCGGCGGCTCCCTCGGCATCCTCGCGTCCGGAGCATTTCTGATGCAGGTCGGCGTGCAGGGCGCGTGGGGAATCATCCCTGTCCATCTGAATGAGATGGTGCCGGACTCCGTCCGCGGACTGATGCCCGGACTCGCGTATCAGCTCGGGATCCTGATCGCGTCGCCGGTGAATTCGATCCAGCACGCGCTGCGCGATCGCGTCGGTTACTCGTGGGCGCTGGCCGGCTTCGAGATCATGACGATCGGCGTGCTCGCGATCGTGCTGCTGTCGGGACGCGAAGCGCGCGGGCGAAGTTTCTATTCGGGCGACATCGTGATGGAGCGCGATTAGAGCGTCTTCATCACCGCGAACAACGACACCGCGGAGATCGAGATCCAGAGCAGGATGCCGAGGAGCAGCGGCCGTGCGCCGACGCGCGCGAGGCTCTTTCGCGAGAGTCCGGCGCCGATCAGGAACAGCGTGATCGTCAGGCCGATGCGCGCGGCTTTCACGATCGCATCCCAAGGCAACGTCATCGGCGAATAGGTCCGGATGATCGTCGCAACGACGAACCAGAGGATGAACCAGGGGATCGTGATCTTCGCGCTCTTCTTGAAGAAGAACGCGGTCGCGAGCGTGAGAGGAACGATCCAGAGCGCGCGCGTCAGCTTCACCGTCGTCGCGATCGCCAGCGCCTCGGCGCCGTACTTCGACGCCGCGCCGACGACCGAGCTCGTGTCGTGAATCGCGATCGCGGCCCAGACGCCGAACTCGCTCTGCGTCATGCCGAGGCGATGACCGATGAGCGGGAAGACGAAGAGCGCGATCGAGTTGAGGATGAAGACGGTGCCGAGCGAGACTGACATCTCTTCATCAGTTGCGTTGATCACCGGACCGACCGCCGCGATGGCGCTGCCGCCGCAGATCGCGGTGCCGGACGAGATGAGATGCGCGGTGGAGTGATCGATGCCCATGGCGCGGCCGGCCAGCCAGCCGAGCGTCAGCGTGCCAGCGATCGTGGCGATGGTGAAGAGGAATCCGGTGCGGCCCGCTTCGACGACCTTCGCGAGATTCATCCCGAAGCCAAGGAGGATGACGGAGAGTTGCAGGAGAAGTTTCGTCGCTTTCGAGTTGTGCTGCGGATACGGATGTCCGAGCGTCAGCGCGAAGACGAGACCGAGTGCGAGCGCGAGCGGCGGCGACGCCCACGGCGTCACGCAGAACAGTACCAGCGCCGCGAAGAGCGCGACGCGCAACGCGTGCATCAGCGAACGTGCATCCGAAAGAGCTCAATCGTCCGGCGCCACGCGTCAGCCGCCGCTTCTTCGTTGTAAACCTCGGGGCGCGTGTCGTTGAAGAACGCGTGATCGGCGCTCGGATAGGTCACGAGTTTCACATCCTTCCCGAGCTCTTTCAGTTTGACGGCGAGCTCGGTGCCGGTGTGCGCAGGAACGCTGAGGTCGTTCTCGCCGTAGATCAGCAGCAGCGGCGCGGAGAGCTTGTCCCACTCGAGAGGAACTTTCTTGAAGCCGCCGTAAAAACTCGCGACGGCGCCGACATGCTCGCCGATCGTGCCGCCGTACTGCGCGAGCGCGCCGCCCATGCAGAAGCCGATGATGCCGTACGTCGATGATGAGCATTCAGGACGCGACAGCAGATATTCGCCGGCGCCGGTGATCTCTTTGCCCGCGCGCTCGACGTCCATCTCCATCAGCAGCTTGCCGGCTTCGTCGGGAGACTTCGTCGTCTTGCCATGAAAGAGATCGGGCGCGATGGCGAGGAAGCCTTCCGCGGCAAAGCGATCGCAGATGTCTTCGATGTGCCGGACGAGTCCCCACCATTCCTGAATGACGACGACGGCCGGTCCTTTGCCGCCCGATTTCGGAGTGGCGAGATAGCCCTGACAGGTGTGACCGTTGGATGGAAATTCGACGCGTTCGCCCATGTGCGGATTCTAACGCGACCAAACGTTTCAGGCTGCTCGTTCGTACGTATGAGGGAGTAGTATCCAGGATGCTCGAGAGAGGGGCGCGATGATCACGAAAGACGAGGTCAAAGGACTCGCCAACCGGCGGAATTGTCCGCGCTGCGATTTGAACAAGACGATCGGCAACGCTCTCTGCCGCAGTTGCCGGGCCAAGTTGCCGCCGAACATGCGCGCGGCGCTGGAGAAGATTCCGGGGAAGGATGCGTGGACGGTCGGCAGCGCGCTGCGCGCCGCGGCGAATTACTTCAATGTGCACTTCGCATCGGTGCGCAAGTTCGGCGGCGGACGCAAGCGGTAGCTTACGGTTGCGGCGGCGGCGCTGCGGCCGGTGCAGTCTGCACGCGTCGCGCGTCGTGTCCCGCCAGCCCCGCCTCTTTTGCTTTCGCGGCGAACTCTTCCGCGGACATCGCGCCTGCCGTTGCGCCGAGCGACGTCGCTTTCATCCGCTTCGATGCGCGTTCCCACGACTTCGCGACGTCGCCGCGACGGATCGTCCGCGTGATCGTCTGCGTCTTCCCATCCTTCACCGACGTGTAGCGCAGACTAACCGTCGCGATGACGGCGCGCCGTCCGGCGCTCGGCTCGATCTCCACTTCATACAGCGCCGTCGCTGACGTGTTCGCCACGAGAACGCGCTCGCTCGCCGACGTCTCGCCGACGATCGCACGATGCGCGCGGACGTTCGTCTCATCGAAGTCGACCGTCAGCGTCGCGTCCGATGCGATCGGTGGAATGGCGGCGTGATCCTGCAACTCCGCCGGCGGCAGATCGATCGACACGCGGACGAGCTGCTTCGTCGCGTCGGCAGGCGACGGCGCCGCTTCCGCTTCGAGACGAACGCCGCGCGACGGACGTGTTGCCGGCGCCGCGAAGCGCTCGACGAGATTCGCGGTGCTGTTGTCTTTCGCGAGCTGCCGCTCCGCGATGTCGATGCCGAAGAGC
>JAOBAU010000313.1 GCA_025463165.1 Acidobacteriota bacterium
TCATCGTCAGACCGTTCACGGTGTTGCCGTTGAGGCCCATGTCGGCGGAATCGGTGCCGTCGAGGTAGAGACGAGTGAGCGTCGTGGCACTGGTGCCGAACAGATAGACCGCCGCGTTGCAGGAAACGTTCGAGCCGGACGTGACGTCGGCGACGCACGAGGCGCCGGCGTTCGACGTCGCGTTGCCCTTGAAGTACATGTTGTTCAGCGTGATGTTTGCGGCGTTCGTGAACTCGGCGCCGCGCTGCGTGCCGCCCTGGATCGTGCCGCCGGTGCAGTCGGCCGCACCGATGTGCGTCGAGTCGCACAGACCGCCCGTGCCGCTCACCGTGAAGCTGCCGGCGCCGGTGAGCGCGTTGACCGTGATTCCCTTCGGCGCGCCGTTCGAGCTGATCTTCCTGAAGGTGAATGCGCCCGTGGCGGTGTTGACGCTGACCGCTTTCCCGGTCGTCGAGATGACGTTGCCGAACAAGAAGTTGGTCGCGCCGCTGGTCGCGATCGTCACCGCATCGCCGGTGGAGGTGGAAACGTTGCCGAAGCTCACCGTCGAGCCGCTCGTGGTGCCGCTGAAATTCACGCCGTTCGAGGCGTTGCTGGCTGCGACAGTGATCGAGCCGAATGAGAAGTTACCGCTCGAGCTCGTGAAGGTCACGGCAAACTGCGACGAGCTGTTCGCGGTGGTCGTGATGTCGAGATCGGTGACCGTGAGGCCGCTCTTCAGCGAGGCGATGAGCGTGCTGCCCGCGTTGTTGCTCATGTTGAAGCCGCGCGCCGACGAGCCGCTGTTGAGCGTCACCGGTGAATTGCTGAGCGTCGGCCGAGCCTGGTTGACGGCCGGACGCGGCGCCAGCGTTCCCTGCGACGGAGTGCCGATGCCGAAGAGCGCATCGAAGCTCACCGCCGTCACACCCTGGCCGATGATGGAGCCGCCCGGATTCAGCGAGATTGCTCCGACCGAATGCGTATTGGCGTCGCTGATGAAGATGCTCGCGTTCGTGGATGCGCCGATCGCCGCCAGCGCCGTGCCGAGCGTGCACTCGTTGCCCAGCGTGCAATTACCGGCGCCGGCCGCTTTGACGAAGTAGAGCGCCGGACCGGCCACGTTGAACGACACCGTGACATAGCTGCTGTTCAGTCCCGGAGCCGGGTTGCCGTTGTCGGAAACGCGGTACTGGAACGACGCCGAGCCGCCTGCTGCCTGCGGATTCGGCGTGAAGGTGAAGCTGCCATTCGCGTTGAGAGTGACGGAACCGTTGACGACGGCGACCGGCGTGGTGTCGATCGTGATCGTCGTTCCCGCTTCGACGTCCGAGCCGCCGAGCTTGCCGGCGGGATAGGTGATCGGGATGCTGGCCTGCGCCGGCAGGCCGGCGAAGGCCAGCGCGGTCGGCGCGTCGTTGACGGCAGTGACGTTGACCGTGCTGTTGATGCTGTTGCTCAGATTGTTCGTCGCGCCGCCGTCATCGACCTGGAAGACGATCGTGCGTGATGCGGTCGTCGGATCGTCCGACGTGTTCGTGTACTTCACGCTGCGCAGCGCCGACTGGTAGTTGGCCACCGAAGACGTTCCGCTGAGCGTCAGCGTTCCGGTACCGGAGTTGAAGCTGCCGGTGATGCCGAATGCCGGCGAGAAGGAGAGCACGTCCTGCGCGCTGTTGTAGCCGCTGGTGATCTGCACCGTTGCGCCGCTCAGGTTCGCCGAGTCGGCGTCGGTGATGGTGATGACCGAGTTGATCACCGTTGCCGCATCGTTCTCGGTGTAGGTGATGGTCGAGCCATTCGCGAGCTGCGGCGCGTCGTTGACCGAGACGACGTTGATCGTCGACGTCACCGGCGCGCTGAGGTTGTTGATGCCGCTGCCGTCATCGACGACCCACGTAATCGTGCGGGCCGGCGTCGACGGATTCTCCGAAGCATTGAAGTACATCACGGTGCGGAGCGCGGCCTCGTAGTTGGCGACCGTGTCCGAGCCGGTGAGCGTCAGCGTTCCGGTGATGGCATTGAACGAGCCGGTGATGTTCGCCGTATTCGCGAACGAGAGCACGTCCTGGCCGTTGGCGTAGTTGCCGCTGATCGTCACCGTCGCGCCGACGAGGTTTGCCGAGTCGGAGTCACTGATCGTGACGGAGTTGTCGATGACCGTGGCCGGATCGCCTTCCGTGAATGTCAGCGTGCCGCCGGCAGTCACGACCGGCGCATCGTTCACGAGCGCGATGGTGATGTTGACGGTGGCGATGTTCGAGAACGCCGAGCCGTCGCTGGCCTTGTAGGTGAAGCTGTCGGTGGTCGTCTCGCTGCCGTCGTGCACGTACGTGAACGAGCCGTCGGCGTTGAGCGCGAATGAAGCGGCGTGCAGCGGGCCGCTCACCAGTACCGCCGTGAGTGTCGGCGAGTCGACGTCCGTGTCGTTGCCGAGTACGCCTGGCGCCGTGGGGGCGAGCGTGCCGCCCTCATTCACGGAGTAGCCGTCGTTGTTCGCGACCGGCGGATCGTTGACCGGTGTGATGTTGATCGTGACGGTGGCCGTGTTCGAGGTGGCCAGACCATCGTTCGCCTTGTAAGTGAACGAATCGACGATCGTCTCGCTGCCGTCGTGTACGTAGTTGAACGAGCCGTCGGGATTCAGCGTGAACGACGCCGCGTGCGACGGGCCGCTGACCAGCGCCGCGGTCAGCACGACCGAATCCGCATCGGTGTCATTGCCGAGCACGCCCGGTGTCGCGACGTTCAGCGTGCCACCTTCCGTCGTGCCGTAGGCGTCGTTGACCGCGACCGGCGCGTCGTTGACTGGCGTGATCGTGATCGCGACGGTTGCGATGTTCGAGTTCAGCGAGCCGTCGTTCGCGCGATACGTGAAGCTGTCGGTGAGCGTCTCGCTGCCGTCATGCACGTAATTGAACGAGCCATCCGGATTCAGCGCGAAGGACGACGCATGCGCGGGTCCGGAGACCAGCACGGCTGTCAGAGTGGGGGAGTCGGGATCGACGTCGTTGCCGAGCACGCCCGGCGTCGCGACGTTCAGCGTGCCGCCTTCGGCCACGACGTACGGACCGTCGTTGACCGCGACCGGGGCATCGTTCACCGGCGTGATGGTGATGTTCACCGTCGCGACGTTCGAGTTGAGCGAGCCGTCGTTCGCGCTATACGTGAAGCTGTCAGTCAGCGTCTCGCTGCCGTCGTGAACGTAATTAAAGGAACCGTCCGCATTCAGTGAGAACGACGACGCGTGCGCCGGACCGGAAACCAGGCCCGCCGTGAGCGTCGGCGAATCGACATCGGTATCGTTGACGAGCACACCCGGCGCCGCCTGAGTGAGCGTTCCGCCCTCGGCCACCGTGTAGTTGTCATTGACCGCAACCGGCGCATCGTTGACCGGCGTGACGGTGATCGAGACAGTGGCCGTGTTCGAGGTCGACAGACTGTCGCTGGCCTTGTACGTAAAGCTGTCGGACGTCGTCTCGCTGCCGTCATGCACGTAGACATACGAGCCGTTCGGATTCAGCACGAACGATGACGCGTGCAGCGGTCCGCTGACGAGAATCGCGGTGAGCGCGACCGGACCATCGGGATCGGTATCGTTCGCCAGCACGCCCGGTGCGGCCATGTTGATCGTGCCGCCCTCGGCGACGGTGGCGATGTCGTTGTTCGCGACCGGCACGTCGTTCACCGGCGTGACGATGATGTTCACGGTGGCGACGTTCGAGGACGACGCGCCATCCGACGCGACGTACGTGAAGCTGTCGGACGTCGTCTCGCTGCCGTCGTGCACATAGTTGAAGGAGCCGTTCGCGTTGAGCACGAAGCTCGACGCGTGCGCGGGTCCGCTGACGAGCACCGCGGTGATCGGATCAGCATCCGGATCGCTGTCGTTCGTCAGGACGCCCGGCGCCGGAACGCTGAGCGTTCCACCTTCGGCAACCGCGTACGTGTCGTTGCCGGCAACCGGCGGACGATTGCACGTCGGCAGCGCGGGCTCACCGGCCGGCAGCGAAGGCGCGGCGGGTGAACAGCTATTGACGAGAGTCGGGAACGTGCCGGCCGCCGGACCGTTCGTCGGAAACGAAGTGCCGGAGGTCGCCACGGTCGTGCAGTAGGTGAGTGTGATCGTGCCCTGCTGGCTCACCGGAACGCCGGACGAAGTGCCGACGGGACGAACGTCTCCGAGACCGGATTGCCAGCTGATGGCGCCGGAGTAGGAGCGGACGTTGATTGAGCCGCCGGCGCGCGCCGGATCGGAAGAACTCGAGTCGCCGTTTGCTCTGACGTTCGCGTTATCGAGCGTCGTATTGCCTTTGCTCGAGATGCTGATCGAGCCGCCCTGATCGCCGCCGAGTGTGCCGGAGGCAGAGAACGCGTTGCCGTTCGCCGTCACCGTGCCCGCGGTCGAGATCACGCGGATCGAGCCGGAGACGTCTTTGGACGAACTGCCGCCGTTCGCGCTCACCGACGAAACAGGCGAGAGCGCGGGATCGGGACCGTTGATCGTGATGTCGTTCTGCGCGAAGACGTCGGCTTTCATCGCGCCGGTCGTGCCGTTGGCGGTGGAGGCGGCGCGGACGACGCCGAAACGTCCCAGCGTCGGACCGCTGCGATTCACGTCGCGGCCATCAATATTGATACTCGTACCGGAACGGATGTCGACGCGCGCGCCGATGCCGTCTCGCGACACCGAGGCGACGAGACCATTGATACGAACGTCGCAGCCTTCGATTGTTACGGTGCCGGTGCCGTTGTTGGCGCCCTGCGTCGCAACGACGCCATCGCCGGTCACGGTAACGGCCGGCTGATCGTGAGAAGCAGAGGAGATGCGGATCGTTCCTCCGACCATGCCGGAGACACCGCCGCTGAAGACTTCACCGTTGTATTTGGTCGCGGAGCTCACGGTGCTCGTCGGACCGGCCGACACCTGACCGGCGATCGTCATCACGCCCTGTCCGGTAATCGTTACGGTACCCGCCGTGCCGTCGCCCGCGCCCGCAGCAACGATCGATCCGGCCTGCAGCGACGTAACGCCGCCCGCCGTGATCGTGATATTGCCGGCATGGTTGTTCGGTCCACCGGCCACGAAGCGGCTGGATGAGATCAGCGCTCCCGCGGTGATTCCGGACGCTCCCTGCAACGTCACCGCGCCGCCCGCGGTGATGGTGATGTTTCCACCGTTGCCGCCGCCGACGCGATTCTCCGCGAAGAGCGAGCTGCCGGCGTTCATGGTGAAGTTGCCGCTCGTCGCGAACGCCATCGAACAGGCGCTGTTGTTGCCGGAGCCCGTATCGTTGCAGTTGACGGAGCCCTGAATGGTCAGGTTGCCGTCATCCACGGTGAAGACGCCGTTCGCGCTGTGATCGTGATCGAGCGCCGAGCCGTCGAGCGAAGCAAACGTGACGGTGCCGCTGATCGTCACGTTGTCCGCAAACGCGGGGAGCGCAAAAAACGCGATGGCGAGAATGGCGAAAAGGAAAAGCCGCGACTGCACCGAATGCCTCATGTGTGTACCCTCTCCTGAACGCTGCAGCTCCGGAAGATCCGTGCGGATCTGGACAGCTCCGGCAGTGAATGTTGGGAATTAGTGGGAACCGAGACCGAAGGGATCATACAAGTGTCTACGGAAACTCGCCACCTCTCCTTTGGTCCCGAAGGCATGACATTTCTTACAGACGTTCGTCCGGCTCAGGTGGATTGATGGCACGGCCATCCACGGAATATCTCCGTAAAGTCTTCATGGGACTCGCCGATGGCTATCCGGATGACTGCGTCGTCCACGCATGCCGGCTTGCGGAACTGCTGCTGGCCGAGAAAGCGGAACCGTGGATCGGACGGCTGCGCGATATCCAGGCGGTGGAGAATGGTGTCTTCCACGGACCGCTCATTCCGGCGACGCTCTCCGGTCGCCACGCGCGCACCTGGACGACGCACTACGTCGCCTGCGCCGGAGATCGCGCGTACGATCCGCTGCTCGGCGAACCGGTCGTGCTGCGTGATTACGCGCGGCGCCTCTTCGGACGGGAGCTGCCGCTCGAGACGTTCCTCGATGCCGATCGAACCGCGCAATTGATTCGCGAACGCAGGCTGCCCGCGACGATCCGGCTGCGATGAAAAAATGTTGACTCTCGCCGCCGACCATCTGCCGGTGTAACATGTGCGCCGTCCGGTCCCGCGCAACAATTGAATCAGGAGAGTTCTACCGTGCCGATTTCGACGTCGTCTGTCTCTTCTCCCGAACAGCCTTTCGTCATGGAACGCCGCCGTTTCCTCGTCCTCGGCTCTGCCGCGGCGGTGGCCTTTGCCGCGCGCGGTGTTAGCGCGGCCGTTGCTCCGACACCCGCTTCGGCTGAGTTGCCATCGTCGCTCGCCGTTGCATTCATCGACCGACTCGAGAGTCGTGCGGCCGCGATCGGCGGCATCGGGGTCCTCGGAGCCAGTGCCATGATGGCCGGCGATCCGAGCTTCCTCAGCCGCAGCGCGAAAGTGACCGTGCTCGGCATGTGGCGCGCCGAGAACCGGCAGCAGACTGTCGGAGTTGCGCTCAAAGCGTATTACCCGACCGCTCTCTATTCCGGCGGTGACGTGCCGTGTTTCGTCTGGAGTCATCTCAGCCGCAGCGCGACGGATGCCCAGCGTCCGACGAGCTTCCGCATCCCGATCGACAGCGCCGGTCTGCGCCTCGAGGTCGAGACGACGGCGCCGCGCTCCGCGATCGTCGAAAAGATTCGCGGCCGCGTCTCCAGCCGTATCGCGTTGAATGATGACGACAGCCGTCCGCGCACGCGTGAGGCGATCGCGGAGTTGCACAACGTCGCATCGCTCTCGCTCGGAATCGATCGCGGCGAGTCGAAGCTGCGTGCCGGAAAATACGTGCTGGCGATGTTGCCGGCCGGCGCGGCAACGCCTGACTGGAGCACCGTTCGCTACACACCCCAGAACGTCTCCGGTCCGCTTTCGGTCCGCAACGTGCTCGGTGAAACGGCTCCGGCGTTCGATTACGTCATCGTCGACGTAGACTTCGCAGGTTAGCGGCGCGACGCCGCGCGGTAACGCGCGGCCTTCGCGTTCGTCCAACCATCGATGCCCGTGCTCCGTCTGCTGTTGCCCGCACTGCTGCTCGTCTGCGTCGTACGAGACGCCGCCGCGCGCGTGGTGTTCGTCGACAACCGCGCCGCGACGGGCGGCGATGGCTCGTACGAGCGTCCATTCAGGACCTTCTCCGATGCGCAGCTCCGCAGCGCCCCGTCGGACATCATTCATGTCGCCGAAGGGATCGGCGCGTACGAAGAATCGCTGACGCTCAAGCGCGGCCAGATGCTGATCGGCGATGCGTATGGCCTCAACGCCGCGCGTGTCGAGTTCAACGCGGCATTCTCGGAACGGTCGCAACCGGCCTCGCAGGGACCGGGACCGCTCATTCACGGCGGCATCTTTACGGCGGGCGACAACGTGATCGCCGGCTGCACGATCGCGCCCGACGTCGGCGTCGGCATCGGAATCTTCTCGCCTCAGGGAAAGATCGACGTTCGCAAAGTCTTCTTTCGACCGACGGCGCGCGCGACCGCGATCTCGATTCAACTCTGCGAGGTGCCGATCACCATCGATGGTGGAGGAATCACCGCCGATGGCGGCAACGGACTCTTCATCGACGGCGGACGCGGCGACATCACCATCGATCACTTTCCGATCAACGGCAACTTCGCGAGCGCGCTCGTCGTGCGCGGCCGCACGACCGGACGGGTCTTCTTCGGCAGCGCCGCGCCGGTGAAGATCTACGACGCGGTGCGCGACGCGGTCACGATCGCGGACAACAGCGTGCCCGTCACGTTCGACAGTCCGATGCAGATCGCCACGCGCGGCGGACGCGGACTGGTCGTGACGAAATCGAGTCGCGTCACAATCACGGGCGTCTCGCGCATCGATGCGATCAACGCCACCGCACTCGAACTGCACGACGCCGCGCTCGACGCGACGTTCGATCACATCTCCGCCGCCGGCGTTGCGCCCGGCACGCTGCGCGAAGGAATCATCATCGACAAGTCGCGCGGAAAGCTGGCCATCACCGGCAACGAGAAGAACGAGCCGGCGTCGGGCGGCACGATTCGCAACGCGCAGGCGTACGGTCTTCGCATTGTGCAGTCGGACGGCATGCGCGTCGCGAACGTCGACATCATCGACAGCGGCCACGCCGCGACGAAATGTCCCGCCGACATCGTCGCGCAGACGAACGTCCGCTGCGCGGCCGGGATGAATCTCCGTCACGTTAGCGAATCGAAGTTGTCGAACGTTCGGATTACCGGTGGCGCGGTCGGTCTGAACGCGAACAACATCCGCAACGTCTCGTTCGACAACATCGACATCCGCAACACCGGCGCAACCGCGACCGATGCCGCGGTGCTGATGCAGGAGTCGGCCGGTACGATCACGCTCACGCGCTGCAACATCGCCGACGGCAGCGGCGGCCAGTTCGCGATCGAGCAGCGCTTCAACACCGTCAACTTCGTGCTCGATCGCTGCACGGTCAGCGCGCCGCAACGTCCCACGGCGTCCGCGGCGCTCCTCAGCATTCACGTTGCCGGCGCCGGCGCGGCGAACGTTCGCATCGACAGCGGCAACTTTCGCGAGAACGTCGGCTCCGCGATCGACGTCGACGCGAAAGATACGAGCAGCGTCAGCATCGCCATCGATCAGTCATCCGCGCAAAGCCTCGGCGCATCATTCCTCGACGTCGCCGTGCACCAGACCGCGAACGCGCGCGTCCGGCTGAGCAACACGCGCGTCACCGCGCCCGGCAGCAACCGGCCGCTCGTCGCGGTCACGCTCACCGACTCAGCTCGCGCCTGCGCCGACCTCTCGAACAACGAGCTGGTCGGCGGCGTCCCGACTCCGCCGCTCGCCGTTCCACCCTGCCAATAGACCCCGTACAATGCGCCGCCATGGAGTCCTTTCCGTTTCGGCCGCGCGACATTCATGACGAGCTGAAGAAGACCGTCGTCGGACAGGACGACGCCATTCGCGAGCTGTCGGTGGCGGTCGTCAAACATCTCGTCGGTCATTCCGCCGGCAACATTCTGATGATCGGCAACTCCGGCTCGGGCAAGACGACGCTGATGCGCTCGCTGGAAGGATTTCTCAGCAGCCGCTACGACACGACCGCGTACGCGAACGTCATCCGCATCAACGCGAACGTGCTCGCCGAAGAGCGCCAGGGTTACGGCAAAGCGGTTCTTGGCCGCCTCTTCGCGAACGCGAAGCAAATCCTCGGCGCATCCGCGAGCGCCGAACAACTCATCCACTCCGTCGAGCACGGCATCGTCTTCATCGATGAAGTCGACAAGATCCGCGCGCACGTTTCCGGCGAGCCGAACGTCCGCGGCATCGTCGCGCAGGAAGCGCTGCTGACGCTGATGGAGAACGAGAACGTCGAGTTCGACGTCGACGGCCGCAACCACGCGATCAACTCTTCGCACGTTCTCTTCGTCGCCGGCGGCGCATTCGAAGAGCTCTACGACAGCGTGCTGCGACGCGCCACGATCGGACAGGACGTCGCGCCGATGCGGCCGATCGTCGTCGTCTCTTCGTCAGGCGAAGTGCGTGAAGAGCTGCCGTTTCATCTGCGCGATTACCTGCGCTACGAAGATCTGTTCAAGTACGGGATGACTCCGCAGTTCGTGTCGCGCTTCGAATCGATCGTCGTGCTCAACGATCTCGGAGAAGGGGAGCTGGCGCGCATCTTCGTCGAGCCGGAGAAATCGATCTTCCGCGCGTCACGCGAATACTTCCAGCGCTTCGGCATCGATCTGCAGATCACGCGCGGCGCGCTGGTCGCGATCGCGTGGGACGCCGCGCGTCAGAAACGTCTCGGTGCGCGCGCGTTGCGTGATACGTATCGCCGCGTGATTCGCAATCTCGAATTCGATCCCGCCGAGGGGCAGACGGTGGTGACGGTGGACGAAGAGATGGTGAAGCGGGCGATCAGCGGGCGCGAGCAGGGCACGGCCGGCAAGCGCTGACGTACAATCCCGCGCCGCGATGGCCGACCAACCAAAGAAGAACCTCTTCGACAAACTGAAACGCGGGCTTCTCATGACTCATACAGAGATCATCGAGAAGATGAAGGAGGCGGTGACTCCTGATCTTCCGATCGATCAGGCTGCCATCGACGGACTCGAGGAAGGACTGCTCAGCGCCGACATCGGCGCGGAACTGACCACGTCACTCGTCGAGCGGATGGAGCGCCGCGTGCGCGAGGAAAAAATCAAAGACGTCGCACGGCTGACCGAAGTCTTGCGCGAAGAAACGCGCGCGCTGATTCCACGCCGCACGTCGCAGCTCATCGACACGTCGAAAGCGAAACCGTTCGTGATCCTCGTCGTCGGCGTCAACGGCACCGGCAAGACGACGACCATCGCCAAACTCGCGTCGCGTTTCAAAGCCGAAGGAAAGACGGTGCTACTCGGCGCCGGCGATACCTTCCGCGCCGCGGCCATCGAACAGCTCCAGCTCTGGGCCGATCGCATCGGCGTCGAGATGGTGAAGCACAAGGCAGGCTCCGATCCCGGCGCCGTCGCGCACGATACGGTGACGGCGGCGAAGTCGCGCGGCGCGGATGTCGTACTCATCGACACCGCCGGACGGCTGCACAACAAGAGTCATCTCATGCAGGAGCTGTCGAAGATTCGTCGCGTCGTCGAGAAAGAACTGCCCGGCGCGCCGCACGAGACGCTGCTCGTCATCGACGGCACGACGGGACAGAACGGACTCAGTCAGGCCGCGGCGTTTCTCGAAGCGGCGAAGGTGACCGGAATGATCGTGACGAAACTCGACGGCACCGCGAAAGGCGGCGTGATTCTCTCGATCATGCGGCAGTTCGACATCCCGGTGAAATTCGTCGGCGTCGGCGAAAGCGCCGACGATCTCATTCCGTTCGAGCCGAACGACTACGTCGATACGCTGTTCGAGTAGCTCGCGCTATTTGTCCACCGTCATCTCCGGGACGGACAGCAGGAAACCGGACGGATACATCACCAGCCCGTGCACATTCTTCCGCATCACCGCAATGTTGTCGCGGTGATAGAGCGAGATGTACGGCAGCTCGTCGGCGAGAATCTTCTGTACTTCATCGTAGGCGGCTTTCCGCTTTGTCTTGTCGAACGTCGCACGTCCCTGTTCGATGAGCTGATCGACACGCGGATTGATGTAGTAGCCGCGATTCTGTCCGTTCGGCGCGAGCGATTTCGAGTGGAAGATCGTGTAGTAAAAATCAGGATCGGAGATGCCGTTGCGTCGCAGTGAATAGAGCTGGAAGCGGCCGTTCTTCAGGTCATCCATGAACGTCGTGAATTCGCTCGAACGAATCTCCAGGTCGACGCCGACCTGCTTGAGCATCTGCTGGATCATCTCCGCCTGCTGATTCGATTCCGCGTCGGTCGACGTGCGGTAAACGATCTTGAAGCGCGGCTTCGGTCCGGCGCCGTCGGGATCTTTGTACCCGGCCGCGTCGAGCATCTGCATCGCTTTCTGCGGATTGAAATCGTACGCCGGCAGATTCTCGGCGCGCGCCCAGTGTCCCTGCGCGAACATCGAATCGGTGACGAGTCCGTAGCCGTGCAGCAGATCGCGCACGATGCGATCGCGATCGATGGCATGCGCGAGCGCCTGACGGACCTCCTTGTTCTTCAGGATTGGATCTCTGAGATTGAACGCGATGTACTGATATGCGGCGCCGTGCGACGCGACGACGGTGAAGTTCGGATCCTTCTTGAACTGCTCCACCGAATCGTACGGGATGCTGTTCATCGTGAAGTTGACTGTGCCGCGCCGCAGCTCGAGGATGCGCGTCGTCGCGTCGGGGATGATGCGGATGGCGACGTCCTTCGTTTTCGGTGCGCCGTTCACCCAGCCGTCGAACGCCTGGAAGTCGACACGATCGTCGGACTTGAACGCCGTCACGCGATACGCGCCGGCGAGGATCGGCGTCTTCGCGAAGACGTTCGGATCGGCGCCCTGCGGCACGAGCATGTACGGGAAGTTGTCGAAGATGCCGGCGTTCGGTTCTTTGAGCCGGACGATGAACGTGTGATCGTCCGGCGCTTCGAACGACGACACCGACGCGTAGCCCGATTTCTTCGCGCTCGCGAATCCCTCGGCCATCATCGAGTCGAACGTGAACTTGAAATCCTTCGCGGTGACGGGATGGCCGTCCTGAAACTTCGCGTTTGGTTTCAGGTGGAAGATGATCGTCCGGTCGTCGGGCGTCTCCCATTTTTCCGCGACGTCGCCCGCGAACTCACCGCTCGGCGTGATGCGAACGAGGCCGCTCGCGGCGATGTCCCAGACGCGTCCCGCGTAGGAATCGGTGCCGACGCGCGGATCGAGATTCGTCGGACTGCCATCGAATGCGATGACCAGTCCGTTCGCGCCGCCGCTGCCGCCGCCGTTCTTCTTTTTTTCACCGCCGCCGCAGGCTGCCAGCAGTGCGATCGAGATCAGGACCACGATACGTTTCGTCAGGTTCATACGACGCTCCATTCGTTTGACTGCGCAGGCAGTTACAAGAGAAGTGCCTGCTATCATGCGCCGCGATGCGCAAACCCCTTTTCATCGCGTCGTTCCTCGTCATCCTTGCACTTCCGGCCCTCGCAGAGAAGGTCATCGTTCTCGGCTTCGACGGCGTCGACGCGCGCTACACCGAACGCTGGATGAACGAAGGAAAGTTGCCGAACATGGCCCGCCTTCGCGAGGCCGGCACGTTCCGTCCGCTCCGCCCGACCGTGCCGGCGCAGACGCCGGTCTCGTGGTCGACGTTCTCGACCGGAATCGACCCGGGCCGCACCGGCATCTTCGATTTTCTTCGCCGCGATCCGAAGACGTATCTGCCGGTCTTCGCCGCCTTCGATGAAACGAAAGAACCGTTCCTCCTCGGCGATCGCAATCCGCTCGCGGCCGCTGCGATCATCCTCATTCCGCTCGGCCTGATCGGCGCGCTGATCCTGCGGCGTCGCCGCGTCATCGGCGCGATCGTGATTCTCATCGCCGCCGGCGGCGCGGCGGGCGCGTTCGCGGCAACGAAGAAGTACATCCCGGCCACGCGTCCCGGCGTCATCAATCGCCGTCAGGGAACGCCGTTCTGGGAAGCGGCGGCCAGCGCCGGGAAAAAGACGACCGTCGTCCACGTTCCCGTCACTTTCCCGGCCACCGATTTTCACGACGGCCATCTCCTCTCCGGCCTCGGCGTCCCCGACATGTCCGGCCGCGTCGGCAAGCCGTTCTACTTCACGTCCGAGCTCGATTTCCATCGCAGCGGTGCCAACGAATTCTCGATCGAAGTCGTGCAGCTCGAGGACAACAAGGGCGTCATCGAGACGAAGATTCAGGGTCCGCCGAACAAGCTGTTCAACGATCCGCTGTACATCTCGATCCCGATGAAGATCAGCGTCGCCGCGGATCGCAACTCGATCACGATCGAGGAGAGCGGCCAAAAAGTGACGATGAAAGCGGGCGAGTGGAGCGACTGGACGGAGTTCGTCTTCCCATTCAACCCGGTGATCACGCTGAAAGGGATCAGCCGCTTTCACCTGATCTCCGTGCAGCCGGAAGTGAAGCTCTACCTGTCGCCTATCAACTTCGATCCGCGCAATCTGCCGCCCGGTTTCCGCATCTCGACGCCGGCGAAATGGGCGCCGGAGCTGGCGAGGAATCAGGGCTTGTACAAAACGCTCGGATGGCAGATCGATACGTGGGCGATCTCCGAGGGATTTGCGGACGAGCAGATGTTCTGGGACGACATGAATTTCACGGTCGCGCAGAACCGGAAGATGTTCAATTCGTTCCTCGCCGGCGACAGCGATCTTCTCGTGCAGTGTTTCGAATTTCCCGATCGCGTCGGCCACGTCTTCTGGCGCTTCATGGATCCGCAGCATCCGGCGTACGACCCGGTGCTCGCGGCGAAGTGGGGCGACGCGCTGCTCCGTTCGTATCAGTTGATGGATGCGATCGTCGGCGATGCGATGAAGTCGGCGGAGAAAAATCACGCGTCGCTGATCGTCCTTTCGGACCACGGATTCGCCAGCTTTCGCAAGTCGGTGAACTACAACACGTGGCTGGTCATGAACGGCTACATGACGCTCAAGACCGGCGTGCAGGTGAAGGATCGCAACGTCGAGATGCTGTTCGATCAGGGGCAGTTCTGGGAGAACGTCGACTGGTCGAAGACGCGCGCCTACGCGATGGGACTCGGCGAGCTGTACATCAATCTGCAGGGACGAGAAGCGCACGGCATCGTGCAACCCGGCGCCGAGTACGACGCGCTGAAGAAAGAGCTGCAGTCGCGTCTCGTGACGATGACCGATGTTGAAAACGGCGAGCATCCCGTCCGCCGCGTGCTCGCGCGTGAAGAGGTCTATCGCCAGTTCGACCCGAACATGATTCCCGATCTTTTCATCACGAACAACGACGGCTACCGCGTCTCGTGGCAGACGTCGCTCGGCGGCATCCCGAAGGCTCTCCTCGATCCGAACAAGCAGGTGTGGAGCGGCGACCACTGCAGCGTCGACCCCGAGATCGTGAAGGGGATTTTCTTCTATAACCGGAAGCTCGCCACGGATCGTCCGCCGTACATCGCGGATGTGTATCCGACGGTGCTCGGATTGCTGGGAGTGAAAGCGCCGTATGCTTTGGACGGGGTGGAGTTGAAGTGATGGAGTTCGATGCGTTGCTCGCCATCGCGGAGGCGTTCAGACGCGAGGACGTGCGCTACGAAGTCTGCGGTGGTGTTGCGGTCAATCTTCACGGCGCGCCCCGCGCCACCGAGGACGCTGATTTTCTCGTCGATCCTTCGCCTGAAAACCTGGCTGCGATCAAACGCGCACTGCAGTCGATATGGGATGATCCGAATCTCGACGAGCTTCACGACGACGACATGTGCACCGATTATCCGTTTCTGACTTACCGGCCGCCGAACGTATCGTTTTCAATCACGCTCATGGCGCGCGCCGCGGCGACACGGAATGACACGACGACGCTCGACGTGAGGGGCGTGCCGGTATCGATCGTCACGCCTCGGGCGCTGTACGACATGAAGCGAAGGACGTTGCGACATCAGGACGGGATTGACGCGATTCATCTTCGCGAACGCTTCGATTTCCCGGAGTGATCGATGCCGCTTCGAAAGTTCCGCTCCATCGAGGAAATGAATGAGTTCTACCGACAACGTCTGCGCGAGGATGATCCGCGATTGTTCGAGCGAATCGAAGCGCACTGGAAGCGTTGCGAGCACTTCGCGCCCCCGCTCGACATTTCGGCCGGCGTCCACAAGTTCCATACGATCGACGAAATGAACGCATTCAAAGAAAGCCACATCGACGCCCGTATCGCGCGCATCCGCGCAGAGAAGCACAGCAACTAAATGGACTACAAACGCCTCCTGACCCAGGTCGAGCGCACTCTCGAACAGATCGAGAGCTCGGACGCTACCCGTTCCACGATCGAGCAGATCGCGGAGACCATCGCCACGAATTTTCGTGAGCAGCTCGGGATCACGGGCGGCCGCATCTATGAGCTGAACGACGACAACTGCTACGAACTCGCCGGGCGCTTCGGGCTTTCGCACGACGCGCCGCTCGGGATCGTCGTGCCGCGTGATTACAAGCCGATCGAGCTCGTGCGTGAGAACGGCATCGTCGTCATGGATCCGACCGATCCCGGCGTCGATCCGGTGCTCGAAGGAAAGCTCGGCGCGCATCGCTTCGCGGCGATCGCGGCAGGCGACGAAGACTATGTCGTCGCCTTCGATGTCGATCCGAACCTTTCGCGCGAAGACATCCTCTTCTCGCTGAACCTCATTCGTTACGCCATCAACCAGCGCCTGCGCGCGATGCGCTACGAATCACTCATCGTCGAAGCGCAACGCATTCAGGCGTCGATCCTGCCGCAGCGCGTGCCGCAATACGCCGGCTTCGACATATGGGGACGCACGGTTCCGGCGGAAATCGTCTCCGGCGATTTCTACGATTTCATCCCGGTCTCCGACAACGTCCTCGGGCTCGCCATCGCTGACGGCTCGGGTCACGGCCTGCCGGCGGCGCTCGTCGTGCGCGACATCTACATGGGCTTGCGCATGGCGACCGATCGCGACTTCAAGATCATCCGCACGCTCGAGAAACTGAACCACATCATTCATCGCAGCCGGATGACGACGAAGTTCGTATCGCTCTTTTACGGCGAGCTCGAAACGGGCGGAATCCTCATCTATTGCAACGCCGGTCACAACTATCCGTTCCAGCTGAAGGGCAACAAAGTCGAGCTGCTGATGAATGGCGGCCCGGTGCTCGGTCCGACTCCCGACGCCACCTACACGCGCGGCTTCGCGAAGCTCGATCCCGGCGATCTGCTGTGCATGTACACCGACGGGATCGTCGAAGCGCACAACAACGACGGCGAGGAGTTCGGCCTCGAGCGGCTGCAGCGACTCGTGCGCAACAACCGCCAGAAAACCGCGCGCGAGATCGGCGAAACGGTGCTGGCGAAAGTCGCGCGATGGGGCAGCGGCACGCAGGATGACCGCACGGTCGTCATCGTCAAAGCCATTCCCGTCTGACGATGGCCGACGTCCTCTTCATCAACGGACGCTTCACCACGACCGACGAACGGGTCATCGGCGTTGAAGATCGCGGCTTCCAGTTCGGCGATGCGGTTTACGAAGTCTTCAAGTTCGTCGGACGCAAACCGCGCCTGATGGGGGAGCACTCTCGCCGGCGCGAAGACGGTCTGCGCGCGCTCGAGCTCCGGTCACCCTGGGAAGAGATTGACTGTCGCGGCGTCATCGGCGAGCTGCTCGAGCAGACCACGTTCGACGACGGGATCG
>JAOBAU010000326.1 GCA_025463165.1 Acidobacteriota bacterium
CCGCTGATCTTCTTCAAACCGTCATACAGCGGCGGATCGCATGCACGCCACTTCGATGGCTGCACCAGACACTCGCGGAACCTCCTGTCGGGGTCTCCATCGTCCGCCGTCATCATCCAGCAGACGCCGAGCCGCAGGCCCGACGCCTCCGCGAGAGCGCGAAGCAATCCATACCATCGACTGATTCTTCATGAAACGAGTATGGCAGCCGATGCCGCGCCGCCGGCTGGCCTGTTTTCGGCAATAATCCGTGTCAGACCATGTCAGACCGTCCGGTCCTGCTGATCGCAGACGACAACGAAGATGTAGTTGAGCTCCTGCGGGTTTATCTCAAGCCGCTCGACTGCGAATTTCTGATCGCGAAGGACGGCGAAGAAGCGCTGACCGTCGCGCAGTCGCGCCTTCCCGACGTCGTGCTGCTCGACGTCATGATGCCGAAGCGCAGCGGGTGGGAAGTCTGCCAGGCCCTCAAGGCCGTGCAGCGCACTTCGCGTATCCGCGTCGTGCTCGTCACCGGCCGCGGCGAAGTCAAAGATCGCCTGACCGGATTGCAGGTCGGCGCCGACGACTATCTCGTCAAGCCGTTCAATCGCGATGAAGTTCTCAAGCGCATCACCGCGCTGATCGAAAGCCGCCGCCGCGACACCGACGAAGTCATTCCCGCCGGCGCGCGCGGCGCCATCGAAGAGCTCCTCTTCAATCGCGCGACCGGATTACCAACCGTGCCGATGCTGCTCGACCGTCTGAAAGAGCTGCTCATCGAGAAGAGCGAGATGGGCGTCGTCTTCGTCGACATCGAACAGTTCGAATCGATCGAAGCGGAGTACGGCTGGGCGTTCTTCGATGAGTTCCTGCGCCGCGTCGGCGAGATCCTCACGGCCGAAGCGCGCGAACGTTTCCCGCGCGCGGTCGTCGCATCGAATCTCGTCGGCGGCTCGAGCTTCTACATCTTCTTCGACACACGCGGCCAGGATGCGACGCAGGAGACGGCGTTCGAGGCGCTCGCCAACAACATGCGTCTGCGCCTGATCGACTGCATGCGCGAGCGTTTTCCCGCCATGCAGCAGGGACAGATCGGATTCTTCGTCGGCGCGGCGCGCGTCGACTACCGTCCGCAAATCCGGCTCGAGCGACAGGTCTACTCCGGCATGCAGTCGGCCGCCGATGCCGTTCGCGATGCCGAGCAGCAACGCAAGAAACAGCTGACGCGCGAGCTGCGCGACATCATCCGCCGCAAACGCGTCACGGTGCTGTTCCAGCCGATCGTGCGCGCGCGCGAAGAGACCGTTTTCGGCTACGAGATCCTGACGCGCGGTCCGGCGAACTCGTCGTTCCGCAACTCCGACATGCTCTTCTCGTTCGCGCGCGAAGCGAAGCTGGCGTGGGCGCTGGAAGCGATCGCGCTCGAAGCGGCGCTGCGCCGCCTGCGCGACGTCGATCTCGGCGATCGCAAGTTCCTGCTCAACCTCGAGGCGGAGATGTTCGAGTCGACGGAACTGCGCGTGCATGAGGTGACGTCATTCTTCGCCGAGCATCGCGGCAACTTCGTGTTCGAGCTGACCGAGCGCGCCGCGATCGAGGATTACGCGGTGTTCCGCCGGCTGCTCGATGAGTTCCGCGAGAAGGGAATCGAAGTCGCGATCGATGACGCCGGCTCCGGCTACGCATCACTCGAAGCGATCGCGGCGCTGTCGCCCGATTACCTGAAGATCACGAAGGGGCTCGTGTCGACGGTCGCATCCGAGCCGATCAAGCAGGACCTCGTGAAGATGCTGGTCGAGCTGGCGACGAAGATCGGCGCGAAGACGATCGCCGAGGGGATCGAGACGGCGGAGGAGTACGAGGCATGCCGCGAGCTTGGAATCGATCTGATTCAGGGCTACTACCTCGCGCATCCGCAGGAACAGCTTCGTGTCGGCGACGATGAGGTCGCGCAGTCGCTCGCGGCGATCGCCGGCGCGAAGGTCTGATGGACGACATCCGCGTCACATTCCTCGGCACCTCGTCGGCGTCGCCGACACTGGCGCGCAACGTCGCATCGCTCGCCGTCACGCTCGACGGCCGCGTGCTGCTCTTCGATTGCGGCGAAGGAACGCAACAGCAACTCCTGCGTTCGACCGTGCGCAGCGGCTCGATCGACGCGATCTTCATCACGCATCTGCACGGCGATCATCTCTTCGGACTGCCCGGTTTGCTGGCGACGCTCGGACTCAACGCGCGCAGCGCCCCGCTGACGATCTACGGTCCGCCCGGCCTCGCGCCGTTTCTCGACGCCGTCCCGTACCTCGGCAATCCATACGAGATCTTCGTCGCCGTGATCGAGGAAGGAGAAGTGATGCGCGGCGATGGCTTCACGGTGATTGCCGCGCCGCTCGACCATCGAATCGAGTGCTTCGGCTTCTGCATCATCGAAGACGATCGCCGCGGCACGTTCGACGTCGATCGCGCGGTTGCTCTTGGTGTGCCGGAGGGACCGCAATTCGCGCAGCTTCATCGAGGCGAAGACGTCGTGCTCGATGATGGCCGCATCGTGCGCAGCGCGGACGTCGTCGGCGCAACGCGTCGCGGACGCAGAGTCGCGTACTGCACGGATACGCGTCCCTGCGCGAATGCAATCTCACTCGCACGCGACGCCGAACTGCTGATTCATGAGTCGACATACGCCGCCGACATGGCGACGGAAGCGCACGAGCGCGGCCACGCGACGACGGTCGAAGCCGCGCGCGTCGCCGCAGAAGCGCGGTGCGAGCGGCTGCTGTTGACACACTTCAGCTCGCGATACGTGGATGTCGCGCCGCTCATCGACGAAGCGCGCGCAATCTTTCCGGCGACCGACGCCGCGGCCGACTTCATGACCGTGCGAGTCTGACCTTTGACACCGCGCACGAACCCCGTATAATCCGCCCCCGCTGCGCCGGAATGAACGTTCCGGAGGTGCGGTTAGCAGCGGATACCTTCCACCGGAAAGTGGGGCTGTAGCTCAGTTGGGAGAGCGCCTGAATCGCACTCAGGAGGTCATCGGTTCGATCCCGTTCAGCTCCACCACTTTCCTTCCCACGTCGGTGCGCCAGTTGCGAGCTCGTTGTGCTCCTTTTCACACGATCTAAAACTGGCCCTCGATCTGTAAAAGGTCGCTGGCGGCGTGCGAGATCATTCCGCTTTCCCCAATGTGATCTCGATGTCGCGTGAAGACAAATGTCGAGTTCCGCAATTGTTGGTGATCCTCAGCTTTACGTTCCCTCATAGATCGAATCCCAAAGCTCTCGCGCGGCGTGGATCATGTTGTCGATTCGGCGCTTGATGATCGGGAGCGCGGTTTGATCTTTCAACGACGCTCCGAGGTTGTCGAGAGCCTCTTTGGGGACGCCGCCGTTCTTAAGGTGACGAATCCAACCGCCGATGTCGTTCTCGTGCGAAAGCGCGAACTCGAGATCGAGCGCACCGTTCACGGGGTCGTTGCCTTGCGGAGTCTCGTCGGTTGAAGGCGTCGGCGAGGAGAAGTCGGTCGTACCGCCGCATCCGAACTGCTCGCGCCAGTGGTTGAGAAACGCCTCGATTCGGGGTCGGACCACGGTGGACACTGGCGGCGAGACGATGCGTTCGAAGAACTGTTGCACGATTTTCGCGGCCGCCAATGTCCCAGCTCTCGCGAACGCCTGGTAGAGAGTTCGAAACGTCTCCGACTCGCTTCCGCTCGTGAGCAACGCCTGCGCGCAGGTAAGTCCCTGGTCGAACGCAATGGCGTTCTTCTTCAATGACTCCACGGCGTCGATGCTCTGCCCGCAAAGGCAGCATGAACGGTGTGTCGCCGCGCCGGAGAGTGGGGCGGTGGGAACAATGTGGCGCGCAAAGAGGCGCGTGCAGAACGCGCACAATGCAACCTGCGCAGATCGAGTCTGCACCTCCAACAGCGGTAGTCGTGTGTCGGCGCAGATAGGACACATCCTCGTCCCTGATGGGAACGTTGCATCGTAGAGGCGTGCGCCTGCGGGACAGCCGTAGATGTTCGAACAGAACAAATCGTTTTCTTTGTCCACCAGCCGTCGGCTACCGACGAGGTCGTCGGGGAACGTCGTGCAATTGAGGCAGCGCGCCTCAGGCTCGGAGCTCGCGGGAACGAGAAGATGAAAGAGAGGCGTGCAGAAGCGGCACGTCCGCAATTCCGTGTGGCACCGGCGGCAGACTGCATCGTTGGGCAACGCCGGAAAATAACAGACCGCGCACGTTGCGAACGCCTCATCGACATGGTGATAGCAGCGGTAAGGCTCATGCCGGCCGGCGGACGGGTCGCGATGGACAAAGTGGCGTTTTCCGCCGGCCGTCTCTTCCGTGAGAGGGCAATAGGTCATCATCGGTGTGCCGCACACCGGACAATTTCCTTCGGGGGTCAGTGATTCGCGCACGAATTTTCGAGCGCGAGGAACATCCTGGCCGTTGACGCCATGAGTAAGCCACTGCGCGACGCTCCCGATCGTCTCGAAAGGCTCCGCGCGCTTCTCATTGACGCACGACGGACAGACGAAGCGCTCTCGAAAATCGGTGCGCCAGCTGAAAGGCTCGAGAGGTCGACCCGACGCGACGCACCGCGGGCACGTTGGTTTATCGGCCGGTACGTCCCCGTGCAATTTGCAGGTCCACCAATAGGACCGTAGTATCCCTCCACAATCCGGGCATTGCTTGCGCTCGATAAATTGTTTCAGACCGGGCCGGGTCGCCAGATCGACTGCAGTGCAACCCGTATTGCCGCAACGGTTGCGAATGGGGTTCTTGCATCCCGGACAGATCAGAACGCCCTCGGGGACACCGAGCAGATCCTTGGTGCAACCGTCGTTGCCGCAAGCAACGCGCGTATGATGGCCTGCCTTCGTGACAAACGAGCCGAGGAAGGGAATCCAGCGGCGGTCCGCATGAAAGAGAGCGCGGTTCTTCCGTCGCAGATATTCGCGCTGATAGTCGTAGATTCCGTGAATCTCCTCGCCCGCGCGAAAAAGATTCTCAACGACGACGACGATGCGATCAGTATCGAGGGCGCCGGCCGGGTCGATTTCCTGTATCGGGATCTTGAAGGCACCATTGCAAATGGACAGGAGCTTGCGTTTGAACTCCTCGTGGCCGGCGAACTGCGGCGGCACGAGTACGCGCGCGGTCTGCCGCTGAATCGAGGGAACTACACGTCCATCCTGAAAGAGAGGTGTGGCGCATCGCTTCACCGCCTCGATGATCCGTGAGTCCGAGAAAAATGCTCCCGGATGAAGGAGATTGAAGGGTTCCTGATCCGCATTCGTTCGCCCGAAGCGTGTCCTCAGCATTGCCGCAACCGAAACCACCCAGTCATCAACCCTCTTTCTGCGCATGGCCTCGGTCAGTGCGCCGAACTCGGCCACGGCGGTTTTCAGGCCGCGTCCGAACTCCTGGCGAAACGCGGTGCGCTCGGTTGCCGTGAGCCTCCGCAGATTCTCCTTGAGCGCCTCCGCCTCTTTCCATCCGGGCGGCTTGTCGACAGCGTCGGGCGTGCGGCGTGAGTCGAGATAGAGCTCTTCTCCGGAAGCAATCGGCTCCGGGCGGACTTGCAGCGAATATTGCGACACCACGGTTTCGCAAAACCGAGTGAGCTCACGCCACTGGGCGTCGTCGCGCGCTATCCTGGTCTCGATGAGCCGCCGGATCTCATCCGCGGCGGCGCTTCGAGCCCACGTCGCATACTGCGCGGCCGTCTCGGCAATGTGTCGGCGCGCGCCACGCTCGGCGTCGCGAACCTTCTCGGGTGTTCGCGGCCTCGTGAGGATCCAGGCAAACGGCGCATTCCGCGACCAATGGCGGAGGTCTTCCACTTCACGGATCGGCTGAAATTGCGGGCGCTCCTGCGCCGGTGGCAGGACTCGCTGCAACGATCGGAGGTACTCGATCCGGCTCCCGGGGAAGAGATGGTGAGCATCCGCGGCGTCGAGTTCGGCGGCGGCGCGAGCCGCAGTGTCCCGAATGACGCTGGCGAGGATCGCCGGCACCGCGATGTTCCGGGGGGTCCCGAGGAGGTCGTCGACCTGTTCGGCAAGCGATGTGGTATCGGGCAGACTCGGCCGCAGCGGATTTCGCGAGTCGTAAGGCTCGAATAGCGATCGTAGCGTGGCCTCGAGGCGCGCTTGGGTCACATACGCTGCCGCCTCCGTCTGTAGATTCTCAATCCACGCTCCGGAATCGGCGGCGGAATCGACCTCAAAGATCGACATGATCTCGTCCGGTTGTTCGGGGCCCACCTCGTCAGCCTTGGCGACCTCGTCAGCGAATCCAAAGACCAGACGCCGCGCGAGATCGTCGAATGACATCAGGCGAATTCCCATGGCTGCCACGCTACCGAAGACGTAGGTGGAGGCCGGGTCAGAGAGCAGCCTTCCGGCATCGCCGCTCATGTTGGCCTGATAGCTGATCAGGTCATTTCGAACGGCGCGGCTCATGTGTAGTGTCAGAAGATCGGCGACGTACGGATAGGCGTCGCGAGGTTGAGCGAACGGCTCCCGGTCGCCCACCCATCCTCCGAACAGGTACACGCGCTGAAACGGCAACACACCGTCGTTCGCATCAATGGAGGGAATGACCGGATACTGAGCCTGGAAGAAAATGTGCTGATTCTTGAGATACGCGATTTCCCACAGAGCCGCGTACGCATTGGGAATAATGTTTTCTGTTGAATCGAGCTTGTCGTAGAGCTCCGGGAGAAGGAGCGTCGCAAGAATCGGATAATCCGGAAGGTGCTTGCTGAGGTTTGCGGCCACGTCGATCAGCATTCCGGCTCCTGTGCCGCCGACCGCTGATGAGATCAGATAGATCAGCGTTTGATCGCCATTCGGAGCCGCCGCTCGTAGCTGCTCCAGCTTTGTCTTTGCTTTCCTGATCGCACCGAGGATCTTCGCGTCGTTGAGAAAAAAGCCGACCCGGCCGACCGGGCGGAATTGGCCGGCCCCAGACGCCTTGAGTTGCGCGCGGCGCAACTCTCGCCCTTCCACGATCGGGAACCACTCGCGGATCATCGAGAATGGGAAAGTAGTCCCACTATCTTCGGCACTACTCTCCGTACGGTCGAGGTTGCCGACGCACGTTGCGACTGCTTTCGCCGAGAATATGAGTAGTTCATCCTCGGCGAGGTAACTGCCGGATCGATCATTTTCGCCGAGATCCGCGTCGGCCCGGGCTATGTCCTGCCCGTCCCCTTGCAGTGCCGGTGAATCGTTAGTGCCGTCAAGGTCGAAGGCGAGATAGACGACGGGCGGCGAAACGGTTTCTCTCGCTGAAATACGTCTTTTCATTTCGCGTACGATGGCTACGCCGCTGCCTCCGATGCCGACGACGAGTGTGGGCGCGAACGGACTCCTCGTCATTGCGGACCTCCCGTCACGATCGGCGCGAAGCCGGCGATGTAATGCACGATTGCCCAGAAGACGATGATGCCGACGCCGGGACTTGCCCAGAACAGAAGCCTTGCAAGCACATCA
>JAOBAU010000329.1 GCA_025463165.1 Acidobacteriota bacterium
ATCCCTCTCCCTCCGGGAGAGGGTGGCGCGAAGCGCCGGGTGCGGGGCGTGTTCCCGCACTACGGCGGGTTCGTCCCCGTCGTGTTCGTCGACTCCGGCGGCGCGCTCGTGTTCGTCGATTCCGGAGGAGTCGGCGGCACAGGTTCCGGCCGCGGCGGCGGAAGTTGTTGCGGCGCCGGCTGCGGCGCGGTGTCGTGCCCGTACCCGCCGGTGAGCGTGATCGGTTCGGAAACCGGCGGCGACTGTTCGCTCGGCGGCAGCTCGCCGCCCGTTGTTCCGGTCGTATCGAGCGCGATCGGATTGCCGAACGCATCGACGCCGCTCGGCAGCATCGGCGCCGCGGCGCTGTGCAGCGGACACGGCGTGCCCGGCTCCATCCCCGCTTTGAACGCTTCGTTCACGATCGTGTTCCGGGGACATTGCGGCGTCGCGAGCCCGCCGCTCGTCTCATCGACCTGCGTGAACGTGATGCCGGCAGGCACCGCGAAGTCGCTCTTCACCTGACCGGCCGTCACCGCGGTCATGTAACGCGTCCAGATCGGCACCGCCGCTTCGCCGCCCGACAGTCCGGTCTCTTTGTTGTCGTCGAAACCGATCCACGTCAGCGCGAGCGTTTGCGGCGTGAAGCCGATGAACCACGCGTCGCGTTTGTCGTTCGTCGTGCCGGTCTTTCCAGCCGCCGGCGCGCGGAAACCACTCGAGCGAGCGCCGGCCGCGGTGCCGCGATCGACGACGCCTTTCATCACATTGAGGAGCACGTAAGCATCGCGCGCGGGAAAAACCTGCACCGGCTTCACTTCATCGCCGGCGGCGACGACGCGTCCGCGATCGTCGGTCACGAAACGAACGGTCCGCAACGGCACGCGCGAGCCGACACGCGCAATGGTCGAAAAGGCGTCCGCCATTTCGATCGGCGGCACGCCGACCGCGCCGAGCAGCATCGCCGGCTGCTCATCGATCGCTGCTTCGATGCCGAGCGTATGCGCGGTCCGGATGATCGGGCCGAGTCCGCAGGCGAGACCGATGCGCACCGACGCGCAGTTCATCGACTGTTCGAGCGCTTCGCGCACGGTCACGGTGCCGTGGTAACGATCTTCGTAGTTGCGCGGCGACCAATCCTCGGAGAAGCGGCGCTTGAGGACGAAACGCTGATCGCTGACGAGCGTTGCCGGCGTGATGTTCTTGTTCGAAAGGCTCGGCTCGAACGCCGTCAGGTAGACGATCGGTTTGATGAGCGAGCCGACCAGACGCCGCGAGTTGAGGGCGCGATTGAACTGGCTCTGATCGTAATTGCGTCCACCGACGAGCGCGCGAATCTCGCCGGTCGGCACGTCGACATGAATCATCACGCCCTGGAGCGGCGACTCCGCGCGGCGCAGGCGGCGGTTTCTCTTCTCGAGATTCGCGAGACCCACTTCGAGCATCTTCGTCGCCGTGTCCTGCGCGCCGAGGTCGATCGCCGTGTAGATCTGCAGCCCGCGGCCTTTGACATCTTTGATGTCGTAGTTTTTCGCGAGCTCCTGCAGCACGCGGTCGACGTAGAAAGGAATCGAGCCGAGGCCGCTGCGATCGCGGAACGGTTTCTGCGGCAGCGGCTCAGCTATCGCTTTGTCATACGTCGGCTGATCGATCTTCTTCTGCTGCAGCATCAGCTTCAGCACGGTGCTGCGACGCTCGAGTGCTTTCGCCGGGTTGACGAATGGCGAGTAGTTGTTCGGGCTCCTGATGATCCCGGCCAGCAACGCGGCCTCGGCCACATCAATCTCTCCGACCGGCTTACCGAAGAAGTAACGCGACGCTTCACCGACGCCGAGAATCGAGATGGAGCGATTGCGCCCGAGGTAGATGTCGTTGAGATACGCCTCGAGAATTTCTTTCTTCGTGTACTTGAAGTCGAGGATGACCGCCATGAACGCTTCGATGATTTTTCGTTTGAACGTCCGCTCGCTGGTCAGGTAATAGTTCTTCACGAGCTGCTGCGTGAGCGTCGACGCCCCTTCCGAAACGCCGCCGTGGCGGATGTTGCGAAAGCCCGCGCGCAGGATGCCGAGCGGATCGACTCCCGGGTGATGCCAGAACCGCACGTCCTCGGTTGCGATGACGGCGTCCTGCAAAATCTTCGGGACCTGATCGAGCGTGACCGGCCGCCGATTTTCGAGCTGATCGGAAAGGATCGACGTCAGCAGCTCCGGCTCGAGCGCGGCGTTGTCGAGCGGACGCGATTCCCTCAGCGACACGACCGACTCGATCGCCGCGCCGTTGTACGTGACGCGCACCGGCTGCGCCGGATACTGGCCTGACGGATGCGAGAACGCGCGCGTGAAGATGTCGAACTGCGTTTTGGTGGCGATGAAATCGCCCGGCTGCGCAACGCCGCCGTTCGCGGAACTGTTGCGATAGCCGAGGCGTTCGAGCTTGTCGGCGAGATCGTCGGCGAGGAGACCGGTGCCGGGGCGAAGCGGCGTGTAGTCGGCGAAGATTCGCGTCGGCAGCGAGAGCCGGCGAATCTCGAACTTGCCGACCGATTGCCGGTAGACCCAGATCGCCAGGAGCGCGCCCGCTATGAACATCACGGCGACGGCGATCGAGAGAACGCGGAAGACGGTACGGCGCTTCGGGAGTCTGGATGAAAGGTCGGCCATTGGTCAGCGGCGCGAGCGCTTTCGCCGCGCGTTACTGCGCCACGACTGCAAGGTTCCGTCCACCCCGCTTCGGATCGCGCCGGAACGAGTGAAAGATCGAGCCGTCGCAGCGCGTGCAGAGTCCCGTGTCGATGAGACGATCGTCGGCGATTCCGCGCGCGCGCAGCAGCGACGCGGTGAGCGCGGCGAGGTCGAGATGCGGCTTCGCGCCGCGCGAGCGATCGACGTAACGATCGGCATCGGGGAACGCCAGCTGGAACTGCTCGACGACTTCCTCGCCGACTTCGAAGCAGCAGACACGAATCGAAGGACCGAGATACGCGTACGACGTCGTGGCATCGAAGCGCGTCTCGTTCCAGAGCGAGTCGATGGTGAGCGCGGTGATCTTCTGCACGGCGCCGCGCCAGCCCGAATGAATGTTGGCGATGACGCGATGCGATGGATCGACGAGAGTGACCGGCAGACAGTCGGCGATCTTGATTCCGAGCGCGGTCTTGCGCTCGGTGCTCCAGAGCGCGTCGCACGTATCGCATTCACGCCATGCGTCGCCCGGCGTGCCGCGCCGCGCGGCGAAGCCGTGGACCTGCGAGCAGGTCGTCAGCGTCGCTTCGACCGTGAAGTGCTCGCGCGCAACCTCGACGATCGCATCAGCGTTCGGGGCGTCGATCTTCCCGGAGAAATCGAGCGTCGTGTAATAGAGCGCGAAGCCGTGCGGAACCGGCGCAGGAATGACGATCCGGCCGAGCTGCGGCGTGGCAACGATCCGATAATTCATCGAAGGGCCGAGTGTAGCGCTACTCGGGCGGCGGTATCGGACTGACGTGCATGCCGGCGACCTGATGCGAGAGGTCGAAGACGAGCCAGATGCGCGCCGGCTGCTGATCGTAATTCGCGACGAGCTCGAGCACGGTCAGACCGTTTTCCGGCCGCTGCCGCACGCTGGCGATGGATCGATAACGGCCGAAGCTCTTCGTGACGTCTTTGCCGAGCGTCGTTAAACGCCACACCGGCAGCTGCGCACGCAGCGCCGGCGCGAAGTCTTTCGCGGCCGCGTCGTAACGTCCGGCGGCGAAGTTCGTGACGAGCTCGCGCGCCTTCGCTTCGAGCGCCGGATCGATCGGCGTCTCTTTGATCGGATCGAAATACGCCGCGCCGATGTGATTGAACATATCGAAGACGACCTGGATCGAGACGGGAGCCTTTTCGTATTTCGCGATCAGCTCGACCATGCGAAAAGAATCCGCGCGCCGCTGCCGCACTTCGGTGACCTCGACGAATTTCCCGACCTGCGCTTCCATCTGTTTCTTCTGCGCGGCAAGAACCTGCGGCGTGACGGTCTTGCGCATTTCGGTGGTGAAGTCTTTCGACGCCGCTTCGAACTGCTCGGCGTTGAAATTCGTCAGCATCGCGCGCGCCGCGCTCTCGAGCGGCGGCGGCGGCGGAATCACGGAAGGCGCGGGCGCCGGCGGCTGCACGGCGACGAGAGCGCTGAGGAGAAATGTGGAGAGAATCATCACGCAGGTTCGATGAACATCGACGGCCGCGCGCGCCTTCCAGGCCTCAGTCGAGCCAGTCGGCGATCAACGTCGCGAGCTCGGCTTCCTTGTCGTCGAAGCCGTGGTTGGCGCCGGCGACGATGCCGAGCTCCGCGTTCTCACCCATCCGCTCCGCGAGCGCCGCCACACAGGCCGGCACGTCGTCGTAGCAATACTCATCGCACTCGCCATAAAGCACGAGCGTCGGCTTGCGAATCGCCGCGACGTAGCGAAAAGGTTTTCGTTTGCCGAGGCGAATGCCGCGCAGCACTTCGATGAAGGGGAAGACGTTGTAGTCGCCGTCGGGATCGGCCATGTCGCGGAACGCGCGCCAGCTCATCATCATCGGCGACAGCGACTTCGGAATGATCTCGTGTCCGCGATGCGGCGTCATCGTTCGCGACTTCGCGAGCGCCGCGCGAAAACGGCGCGCGCCGAGGTGTTTGTACAAGAGGCCGGTGTCGTCTCCGCCGCCGAGCAGCACGTAACGCTTCACCGGATTGCGCTGCTTGTAGTGATCGTAGACGGCGATCTTGTTCGCGCCTGTCGAATGTCCGACGAGCGTGAAGTCGCGATAGCCGCGCGCGCGCAGCTCGCCAATGGCGCCGTCGATGTCGGGGACGCAGTCGCGAATCAATTCGTGTACGCTGCCGCCGTTGATGCCGTCCTCTCCTCTGCGCAGAAGTCTCACGAGAAACGCACCGCGATTGTTGAACGGGAAGAACGCGAAGCCGCGCGCCGTCAGTGCGGCGCCGAGGATGTTCGTGCGTCGCGATTCGAAGATCGATGAGCCGCCGGTGCCGTGCAGCCAGATCACCGCGCGCGTCGTTTTTCGCTTCGGCTCGTAGAGCAATCCGGCCAGCTTGACGCGGTCGGTCGCCTCGAATCTTACGAGGCGAGCGAGGGGCTCTGTGCGATCAGCTGGCGCGCTTTTGCGTCCCATCGCCACATCCTTTCGCGCGTGAGATGCGCGCCGCCGAGGCGGCAATCGAGGTCGGTGAGTTTCGTGTAATCGACTTCGCCGGCGATCACGTTCTCGCCCGCCGGCGTCAGCGTGAACACCGCTTTCGGCAGCTCACCCTCAACCTCGGCGATCGTGATCAGAGCGACGTCGCCGCGCGCCAGCTGCCGCAGCTCGCGCATCACGTCGGTGTCGCCGAATCCGAATCGCGGCACCGCTTCGTTGAAGCGATCGAAGAGCGTCAGAAAATCGACCGGCGCGAAGGCCATCTCGCCGAGCGTGCGGTTCGCGATCTCGCCGAGGCCGTTGTAGGTCGATGGGAATCGCGACGCGTGCAGCGCCATCCCTTCGCGAAGAAACGGAAACTCCGGCCAGTCGGTGGAGATGAAACGATTCAGCGCCAGCGGATCGGCCCCCGCGTAGGCGCGCCATGCTTCCGCGGCCAGTGCGAGCATCGACGGCTTCACCGTCTCGCGCGATTCCCACAGCTCGCGCAGCTCGTCTTCGGTCGGCTCCGACAGCGGTTTCGGTGACCAGATCAGCGTGAGGTTGTGATGTGCGCCGACGTGCGCGAAGAGATAGAGCAGATGGATGAGACAGTAGAGATCGTGCTCGAACCAGAGCACGACTTCGTCTTCCTTCATCGCCGCCGCGAGCGCGTCATCCTGCGCGATGAGATCGTTGCGAACGCGGAGGAGATGCTGGCCGTGCGTTTCGGAGAGCCAGTGCGCGCGCGCTTCGATCCATTCATCGCGCGTGGCCGGCGTGAGGATCGGACCGCCGATCAGCGACTCGCGGAACGCCAGATGCGTTCCGGGGATTTGCGCGCGGCGCGCGCGGACGGCCACGACGTCGCCGTTGTGGATGTGCAACATCTCGGCGCGATGATAGCCGACGTTATGGACGCCAGCGGAGACTGAGCCACAACTTCGTCTTGCGGTCGTCGATGACGCGCGCCACACCGGCGGTGACGTCGAACGCCGCCAGTTTCAGAATCGGCGCCGGCGTTCCGCGCAGCGTCGCTTCGAGTCCGGCCACACGCGCACGCGGTCCGATGCGGTGGTACTGATAGAACACCGTGAACGGCGCGATCGTGGGAAACGTCAGGTCGAAGCGCCCGCCGGTGTAGCGCCGTCCGCTCAGCGCGCCGGGCGAGAGCGCGGGATCGAAAATGTGATCGACGTTCAGCGATTCGGGAATGATCGATGACGCCATGCCGCCGACCGTCATGTCGCTCTTCGCGACGATGAAGGTGGCGCCGGCGCGAATGCCGGCGATCGATGCGACCCCGCGCGCGGAAGCGCGATAGTGCTGGCGCGAATCGAGCGTCGCGCGCAGCAGTGCATCGGTCCGCAGCGTGCCGAACACCTGACGCATGCCGAAGCGCGTGTCGACGAAGACACGGCTGGAGTCGCCCGCGAGCGCACCCCCTTCGACGACGAGCGTCGTCTGTGGCGCGTGCTTCGTCCACGAGCCGCGCAGCTCGAGTCCGTCGCCGGTGCGATCGTGAAAGCCATGACCGATCACCGTGACCGGCCAGCCGCGCCACGCGGAGATGATCGCGGCGCCGCGGGTTTCGCCGAACGACGCGATGAGCAGCGTGTCGAGACGTCCGACGACGTCGCCGACGCGCAACCCGATCTCCGTCGCCTGATAGCCGGCCGAGCTCGTGCCGCCAACGAGCGCCGAGAGCTCCTGACGACCGAAGCCGTACGGCAGCGCGTCGCGCAGCGTGCGCGTCGGCAGCTCGGCGTGCGCGCTCGCTTCGGGCGGGAGCGCGGGCACGAATGCGCCACTGGATGGAGGCGGCGGCAACGGAGCGCCGTCGGTCGATGCGAGCCGGCGCACGACGAAACCGTCTGGCTCGAGCGACATGAAGAAGAGCGAACCGTCGGGTGACGGAGCGGGATCGAAGGCGGCGCCGGCGACGCGGGTGATGGCGACGTCGCCGCCATCGACGCGATGCACATCGATGAAGCCCTTCGCGGCGACGAGCGCGAACAGCTCTCCCTTCGCGCCAAACTCCGGCGCGAACGATCCGTCCGGCCCGACCGGCTGCCCATCGAGCATCACACGCCAGCCAACCTCACCGTGCTCCGCCCACGCCACCCGCCCATCGCGCGCGACGCGTGGATGCGAATAGACATGATCGAGAGTCGGCTTCGTGTACGGCTCGACCGCACCGGTCGACAGGTTGACGATTACGAGCTGCGAGTAGCCGAAGCGGCTGCGCACGGCGATGGCGCGGCGTCCATCGGGAAACGGATCGGCGTCGTGTATGTCGGCGAGTTGCGTCAGGCGTTCCAGCTCGCCGGTTTGCGGCGTCCAGCGAAAGAGATCGTGATGCAGGAAACCGTCGCGATCGGGCTGGCGGTGCGAGTAGATGAGCGAGCGTCCGTTCGGCGTCCAGCGCGGCGATTCGATGTCACCGCCGTCCGACGGCACGAGCGTTTCGAGCGGCTTGCGCGGTAGCGATCGCGATCGCACCGGCCCGATGTCTTCGGGATCGCGCCGCAACAACTCATCGATCGCTTTCTTGCGTTTCGCTTCCTCATCCGCCGGCGCTTCCGTCGAAAAGATGACGAGCTTCGCTCGCCCCTGGTCGTCGCGCAGCACCATCGCCAGCTGTTTGCCGTCAGGCGAAACGGCCGGCTCTCTGCTGTTGCGCCGCGTCTCCTGCCACAGCTCCCCTTCACGCGCCGACGAATCCTCGGCGCGTTCGACGCCGATCGCGCGCGACGTCAGCTCCGCGGTGAATTTCGCGTAGAGCCGCCGCGGCGAGTCACCGAAGACGCCTTCGAACGCTTCATCGAACGAACGGCGGCGACGCGCGGTCATCCGGGCCCAGAGGTGGCGAAAGGAATCGGGACCGCTGCGCGCTTCGAGCCATTCGAGATAGGCGGAGCCGGCGAGATACGCCATCGACATGCCGAGGAACTGGCGATCGGAGCTCAGCTGCGCGTAGGTCGGGAGACGTCCGCTGCCGGCCCACTTGCGCAACACTGCCGCGCGGATGGAACTGCTCGGACGTCCGGAGCCGGTGACGCGACCTTCGACGACGGTCGCGTAGCCTTCGAGCAGCCAGCGCGGCGCGCCGAGCGTGATCGGATTGAGCGGCACGACGCGGCTCAGGAGCTGCTCGCTCGGATTGCGCGGCGGGCGGAGGAGATGGACGAGATGCGCGACTTCGTGGACGGTGAGCAGATCGATCCAGTCGCGATATTCGCCGATCTGTTCTTCCGGCGCCGGCTCCTCCGCGTAAAGGATGATGCGCGGCGAATCGAGGAGCGGATACGTGAGTCCGTTCGCTTCCGCCCACGGATTCATGACGATGATGTCGGTGATCTGCGGCGGCGTGTAGCCGACCTCTTTCGAGACCGCGTCGCGGACCGATTCGATGCGCGACGCGGCCGTGCGCGCCCACTCTTCATACGGACGCGGATAGTGGATGCGGAAGTGCGGCGTCGAGATCGTCAGCCAGTCGGCGGCAGGTGATTGTGCGTGCATCGGAACGGCGGCGAAGAGCAGCAGCGCAAGCGCCGCACGGCGCACGATCGCGAACATTGACCACGCAGGATAACGGACGTTTGTCCCGAGTTAGGATATCCGCCTCATGCGAACGCTCATCGCCGCGACTCTCCTGCTCCTTCCGATCGCCGCCACCGCGCAGCAAGCGAAAACGCGTCCGTCGACGATGTTCGTGATGCACGGCGGAGCCGGCACGATCACGCGCAAAACGATGACGCCGGAGATGGAGAAGCAGTATCGCGATGCGATGGAAACGGCGCTGAAGACCGGAAACGCAATCCTCGCCAAAGGCGGCACGTCGCTCGATGCCGTCGAAGCAGCGATCCGCGTCCTCGAAGATTCCCCGCTCTTCAACGCCGGCAAAGGCGCCGTCTTCACGCACGAAGGAAAGAACGAGCTCGACGCATCGATCATGGATGGGAAGACGCGCAAAGCGGGCGCGGTCGCCGGCGTGACGATCATCCGCAATCCGATCTCCGCCGCGCGCGCCGTGATGGACAAATCGAAGCACGTGATGATGGCCGGCCGCGGCGCGGAACTGTTCGCGACGAAGATGGGACTGGAGATCGTCGACCCGTCGTACTTCTGGACCGAGCGCCGCTGGAAAGCGCTGCAGCAGGAGTTGTTGCAGGAAGAGGCGACGGAACCGAAGAAGTTCGGCACCGTCGGCGCGGTGGCGCTCGACAAAGAGGGCAACCTCGCCGCCGGCACGTCGACCGGCGGCACGACGAACAAGCAGTACGGCCGCATCGGCGACTCCCCGATCATCGGCGCCGGAACATATGCCGACAATGCGACCGTCGCCGTTTCGTGTACGGGTGACGGCGAATACTTCATTCGGCTCAGCGTCGCCCGCGACATCGCCGCACTCGTCGAATACAAAGGGATGACGGTGAAACAGGCCGGCGACGAAGTGATCATGAAGAAGCTGAAGGAGCTCGGCGGCGAAGGCGGCGCAATCGTCCTCGACCACAACGGCAACTTCGCGACCCCGTTCAACAGCGAAGGGATGTATCGCGGATGGATTGGGGCGGATGGCGTGCCGCACGTGGAGATTTACAAAGAGTGAGCCCCACGATCTTCAGGGCCGGCCCCTACCGCTTCTATTTTTTCTCTCGCGAAGAACCACGGATGCACGTCCACGTGACCTCGGCAGACGGGGAAGCGAAGTTCTGGATGGAGCCGACGATCGAAATGGCGGAGAATCACGGCATACCGGCGCGCAGCGTCGGTGACGTTCGGAGATTGATCGAGACACATGAGCAGGACATCCGAGACGCATGGACGAGCCACTTCGGACGTTGAGGTGACGAACATCTCGCGCCACGGTTTCTGGCTGTGGTTGCGCGATCGCGAACTGTTCGTCCCCTTTGCTGAGTTCCCGTGGTTTGCCGATGCAGCGATCGCGAAGATTCTTCACGTCGAATGGCCGGGTGAAGACCACTTGTACTGGCCGGACCTCGACGTCGACCTTTCCGTGCGGTCGATCGAGAACCCGAAAGAGTTTCCGCTTACGTCGCGCGGCTGACGCACCGCGGAGATCGCGCAGGGACGAGCCGGCAACAAGATCCCGGCGGAGGATCTGCTCGCGGAGATGCGCGCGCGCGAATGATCGACAGGTCGTTGCCGCTTCGACCGACTCGGCGGGCGAAGCGCCCGCCGCCACACTGCTGCACTGAACAGATCGCCGTTCAGCGCGCCCCCCCCCCCCCCCCCCCCACCCCCCACCCGCCACCCCCCCACC
>JAOBAU010000338.1 GCA_025463165.1 Acidobacteriota bacterium
ATCTCCGGGCAGGTAGAAATGGAGGTGGATACTCCCCTCGCCGGGGAGCACGCGATCGACTTCAATGAGCATCCCGGTCGCCGAGATATTGATGCTGCGACCCAGAATGAACCGGCCATTCTTTTCGAGTGACAACTCGATCTTCGTAATCGTCCGCAGCTGCCGCCTCACCGGAATCATCGTGAGTTTTTCGACCTTTGCATCGAGCTCGCGGCGCTGCAGCGGGCGATAGATGACGTCATTGCAGCCGGCGCCGAGGCAGAGATCGGCGTGATCGCCCGAATCGCGATCGCAGACGAGGAGGAGCGAGACGTTGCGCAGCTCCTCATCGGCGCGCACTTCGCGGCAGAACTCGGGCGCGGTCATGTCGAAGAGATCGAAGCCGAAGATGATCAGCTGCGGAAACTCGCCGCGCGCTTTCTGCAGCGCTTCGGTGCCGGCGAGCGCGGTGGTGACGATGGTGTCGCGGCGGCGGAGGATCGTCTCCTGAAAGAGGAGCGCGCCACGCGAGTGGTCGACGAGGAGAATGCGTCCAGGTGGTTTCATCAGGCGACGGTAATCCGGCGCAGTCTTGCGACCGAGCGTTTGAGATCGTCGACGAGCATCGCCGCTTCGCCGGGCGTGTTCGACTTCCCGAGACCAATGCGAATCGAGCCCATCGCCGCTGCCTCCCCCACTCCGATCGCCGTCAGCACGCGCGACGGGCCGCGCTCGCCGGAACTGCATGCCGATCCCGACGACAACGCGAACCGCCGCAGCGCCAGAATCAGCGCTTCCGCGTCGATCCCGTCGAAACTGACGTTGAGGTTACCCGGCAATCTTAAATCGCGCGGTCCGTTGACGGAAGCGCCGTCGACTTCCGCGACGAGCCGGTCCCACAGTTCGTTGCGGATCGCGGTCAGCCGTACGGCCTCGTCCGCCATCTCTTCGGCGCGAATTTTCAGCGCGGCGGCGAAGCCGACGACGGCCGGAACATTCACCGTTCCCGAGCGCAATCCCTTCTCCTGACCGCCCCCAACCGCGAGCGGCGTGACGTGCACGCCGCGCCGGACGAAGAGCGCACCGATTCCTTTCGGCCCGTAAAGTTTGTGCGCCGACATCGATGCGAGATCGACGTTCGTGAGATCGAGCGGGACCTTTCCCACCGCCTGCGTCATGTCGCTGTGAAAAAGGACGCCGCGCTCGCGGCAGAGCGCGCCGATCTCGCCGATCGGCTGCAGCGTCCCGATCTCACCGTTCGCCGCTTCGATCGACACGAGCTTCGTGTCATCGCGCAACGCATCGCGAATTTGCTCCGGACTGACGAAGCCCTGGCGATCGGGCGTCAGCAGCGTAACGTTCCCGCCACGTTCCGCCGGCGCGATCACCGAACGATGTTCGATCGCGCTGGTGATGATGTGACCAGCGAGATTCAGCGCAATGTTGTTCGACTCCGTCGCACCGGCAGTAAAGAAGATCTCACTCGGCGAGACCCCGAAGAACCGCGCAACATCGATCCGCGAATCCTCCAGCGCCGCCGCCGCCCGCTTCCCGAACGGATGCGTCACCGACGCCGGATTGCCGAAATGCTCCGTGAAATACGGGAGCATGGCCGAGACGACGCGGGAGTCGCAGGGGGTGGTTGCGTGATGATCGAGGTAGATCACAAAGTCCTGAGTCCTGAGTCCTTAGTCCTGAGTGCTCGACCCACTGCGCCGTGAGTATCGCCGACGCGCAGCGTTACTCAGGACTCAGGACTCAGGACTCAGGACTTCATTTGCGTCGCCGCCTTCGTTTCCGCGGAGCGTCCGCGGCCGCGGCGGGCGCATCCTCCCGTTTCGCTTTGCTGGCGAACGTTTGCCACTGGCGGAAGATGTCGACGTATTTGCCGGACGAGAGTGCGTAGAGCTCGAGCAGCGCGAGGGCGTCGGCGAATGGCTCGCGGTAGACGAAGCGAAACATTGCTTTGCGCTCGTTCGGCGGCTCGAGGAGTCGCCAGAGCGTTTCGAGCGCCTGCTCGATTTGATGGCGTGTGCCGGCGGCGAGCGACATCCTCGCGCACAGCGGCTGGATCAGATCGCGGATGAAGACGATCACTTCGCCGATGCGCATCCGGCCGTCGCGCGTCGATTCTTCGCGCTCCAGCTCGTCGAAAACCCACGGCAGGTAGAGCACCGTCAGCAGCACCGCGTCGGAGATCTTTCGTCCCGACTGGACGGTGCGGTCGAGCACTTCCAGCATCTTCCAGAAGTACGGCGTCCGATCGCCGGCGATGGTGCGGTAAACCTCCGGCAGCAGCGGCTCGAGCAATCCCGTATCGACCATCAGCCGGACCGCGCCACGCGACCACCCGCGGCGCAGCAGTTCGAGAATCTCTTCCGATACGCGCGGCGCCGACGCTTTCAGAATCTCGTTGCGATGGCGGAGGATGCCGTCGTACGTCTCGTGCTCGATCTCGAAGCCGAGTCGCGAGGCGAACTCGATCGCTCGCATCATCCGGACGGGATCTTCGCGGAAGCGGACGTCGGGATCGCCGATGACGCGCACGCGCTGGCCGCCGAGATCGTCGAGACCGCCGACGTAATCGAGCACCGAGAAGTCGGCGATGTTGTAGAAGAGACCGTTGATGGTGAAGTCACGCCGACGCGCGTCCTGCAGTGGCGAGCCGAACGTGTTGTCATCAGTAACCAGCAAGTCCTCGGCATCTTCCGCGCGCTCCGGCTCGCGCCGGAACGTCGACACTTCCACGAACCCGTCCTGAAAGATGACGTGCACGAGCCGGAAGCGGCGGCCGATGATCCGGCTGTTGCGGAAGAGGCGGCGAATCTCCGTCGGATGCGCGTCAGTCGCGATGTCGAAATCCTTCGGCTCGCGATTCATCAGCAGATCGCGAACGCTGCCGCCGCAGAGATACGCGCGATAGCCGCTGCGATGCAGACGGTAGAGGACTTTGAGAACGTTTTCGGGAATGCGGCGGCGCGAGATCTGATGATCGCTGCGATCGACGACCTGTCCTTCGCGTCCGTCTTCTGCTGACGCGTCGCCGGCCGTTACGACCGTCGTCGCCGGAGATTCCTGCTCGTCGCTCATGGGCTGATTTCGTCGCCCGTATGCGGCAGGTCCGGCTCCGGATGATAGTGATACCGGCTGTCGACGATGAAGAACGTGCGGTCCCATCGCGTCCAGGGGAAGAAGTGCAGCACGACGTTCGCGAGCTCTTTCACGCGCGACGCCGCCGGCGCATCCTGCGGAGGCGGCGGCGCTTTGAACGACCAGTACACCATGAACGCGCGGCCCTTGATCATCGAGCGCGGCACCGTGCCCCAGTAACGCGAATCGCTGGAGCGATCGCGGTTGTCGCCCATCGCGAAGTACGTTCCGTCGGCGACCTTGTACGGCCCGAACTGATCGCGCGAGCGATACGGTTCCGGCAGCGTCGGCTGCGCGGGGAAGATCGTCGGATCGTCGTGGATCGTGTACGGCTCGACGAGCGGCTTGCCATTCACGGAGACGATCTTGTCGCGCACTTCGATCGTGTCGCCCGGCATGCCGATGACGCGCTTCACGTAATCGGTCTCCGGCTGCAGCGGATAGCGGAAGACGATGATGTCTCCGCGCTTCACGTCGCGCAGCGGAAAGAGATGGCTGTACGCGCCGTTGGCCGGACCGTAAATGAATT
>JAOBAU010000354.1 GCA_025463165.1 Acidobacteriota bacterium
TGCGGCATCACCAGCATCGAGCCGGTGCGCCGCGCCATCGAGCAGGGGATCGACGTCATCATCACCGATCACCATCTGCCGCCCGGCACGCTCCCCGAAGCGGCGGCGGTGCTCAATCCGAAACAGCCCGGCTGCGAGTATCCGTTCAAAGAGCTGGCGGGCGTCGGCGTCGTCTTCAAACTCTGCTGCGAGCTGATCCGCAGAAGCGACAAAAAGATCTCTATCGATTCACTGCTGAAGATCGCGGCGATCGGCACCATCGCCGACGTCGCGCCGCTGGTCGGCGAGAATCGCACCATCGCGCGACTCGGCCTCGACGGACTGGCCGATCCACGCAATCCGGGACTTCGCGCGCTCATCCGGCGCCTCGGATTACTCGGACGTCCGCTGCGCGCGAGCGACGTCGGCTTCAAGCTCGGGCCGCGTATTAACGCCGCCGGCCGGCTCGCGTCGGCGAACACCGCCATCGAGCTCTTCGCCGCCGCGACGGAAGAGACAGCGTGGCCGCTTTGCGCGGAGCTCGATCGGATGAACGCCGAGCGCCAGCAGATCGAGATCCTCGTGCGCGAATCGGCCGAGCAGCAGATCGGCGGCGACGAGCGGATCCTCATCCTCGCCGGCGAAGAGTGGCACAAAGGAGTGCTCGGCCTGACCGCGGGGCGGATCGCGCAATCGCGTTACCGTCCGACGCTGGTGATGACGATCGATGGCGATCGCTGCGTCGGTTCCGGGCGAAGCATTCCGACGATCAATCTGCACGCGCAGCTCGATCGCGTCGCGGAGCTCTTCACGCACTTCGGCGGACACGAATTCGCCTGCGGCTTTTCGCTGCCGCTCGCCAATCTCGATGAGCTGCGCGCGCGGCTCACCGCGCAATTCGCGGAGCTCGACGACACGCTCTTCGTTCGGCACGCCGCCGCCGACGCGGAGCTGACGCTCGACGCCATCGATCGCGAGTTCCTCGCCGCGCACGAGATGCTGCAGCCGTTCGGCGCCGGCAATCCGCAGCCGCTCTTCGTGGCGCGCGATCTGGAGATCGTTTCGACGCGCGAGTTCGCAGACGATTGCTACGAGCTCGTCGTCAGCGATCGCAACGGACGGGCGAACGCCGTCGTCTGGCCTTCGGTGCGCCGCGCGCTCGGCGACTTCTCCGGCGGCGGAACGGTCGACCTCCTCTTTCACGTGGAGCCCGATTCGTATGCGCCGTCGGGCGCCCGGCTGTCGATCGTCGACGCGCGCCCGGGCGCCGCGCCCGCGGAATAGCCTTCGCATACAGTAAGTTGGCAGCATCGCGTCGCCGCCGCTCATGCAGAAAACCATCCGCGTTCTGCGCATCGCTCTTCCGATCGCCTTCTTCGCGTTTCTTGCGGTGATCGTGATCAATTTCCGGCGTCCGAATAAAACGCCGGAGCAGTCGGTAGCGCCGGTCGTCGTCACGCGCACCGGTGAGAAAGCGGGCGTCGAATCAAAAGGCTTCGAAGACACGCAGACCATCGCGGGCCGCATCGCATCGCACATTCGCGCCGATCGCGTTGTCGCGTACACCTCCGGCTGGAACACACTCGAGAACGTGCACCTGACGATCTATCGTCCGACCGGTCTGACGTACGAGCTCGTTTGTCCCACCGCGCAGTTCAACTCGAAGACGAAGGAAGCGGACGCGAAGGGCGGCGTGAACGTCACGTCATCCGACGGCGTGGAGATCATCACCGCCGAGATTCACTTCGACGGCAACCGGCTGACGAATCACATTCCGGTGCAATTCAAAATCGATCGCTGGACCGGCCACGCCGGCGCGCTCGACCTCGACGTGCAGGATGAAACGCTTCGGCTGTGGGAAAAGATGGACGCGACGATGCTGCCGTCGCAACCCGACGAATCGCCGATGAATCTCAAAGCGGCGCAGGGGATGTTTCGCCGCCGCCTCAACGAGGTTGAGTTCACCGAGAAGGTCGTGATGACGCGCGACGCCGATCTGCTCGAAGGCGACAAGATGGTCGGCCGCTTCACCGCCGATCGCAAATCGATCGTCGGGCTGGAAGGGATCGGCCACGTCATCATCCGGATGGCCGGCAATTCCACCGCGGTCGCCAAAGCCGGCTCGGACCTCGGCGGCAAAAAAGAAATTTTCTGTGATCGCTTCTGGAGCGAAGTGACGCCGACCGGCCAGATCAGCGCGATCAACGCGATCGGCGAGCAGGGACCAGCGCACGCGGTGCTCGACGGTCCGCCGAAACGCGATCTCGTCGCGCGTGCGTTTCGCATCGCCGTCGCGAACAAAGCGGTCTCCGAATTCGCGGCGGCCGATGCCGTCGTGATGAAAGAGCTTGGCGAAACGCCGCGCGAAGTGCACGGAGACAAGGTGGTCGTCTCGTTCGATCAGGCCACGCATCGCGCGTCGAGCTCGACGATCGACGGCAACTTCCGCTACACCGATCCAAAGAACAGCGCCACCGCGGTGCGCGCGAACTACGACATCGTCAACGACCGCATCGTGCTCACCGCGCAACTCGGCTTTGATCCGACGGTCATCAGCGACGGTCAGACGCTGAAGGCGAAGGTGATCGAGTTCTCACCGAAAGCCGGCACCGCCAAAGCGACCGGCGAAGTGATCGCGCAGCTGATCTCGAAGAAAGACAGCGTCTCCGCCGACGGCACGACCGTCTTTCCGGCGAGCAAGCCGGTGTTTGTGAACTCCGACACGGTGAACATGCGCCAGTCGACGAAGACCGCGATCTTCTCCGGCAACGTCCGCGCGTGGCAGGAAACGAATACGATCTTCGCGCAGGAACTCCAGGTGCTCGGCGCCGGCGATCAGATCAGCGCGCGCGGCAACGTTCGCGCGACGCTGTACAACGCATCGTCACCCGGCGAACCGGTGCGCAAGACTCCGATCCTGTCGCGCAGCGATCAACTCTACGCGAGGAAGAACGATCGGAAGATCGACCTCGCCGGCAACGTGAAGATCGACGACGATCAGCGTCATGTCACCTCCGAAAAAGCAACGTTCCTCTTCGATGCGAATCGGAAGATCGAGCGCATCGATGCTGATGGGAAAGTGGTGCTCATCGATCAGGCGGCGCAGCGGAAGGGGACGGGCGACAAGGTCACGTACCTCGTCGGCAAGAAGATGATCTACGTGACCGGCGCGCCGGCGACGGTGACCGGTCCGAACGGCGAAGTGAAAAGCCAGCAGATCTCGGTCGACCTCGCACGCAACAAGGTGGAAGCGATGGGCTCCACGAGTCCGACGCTCGGCACGTACAAGCAGACGCAGTAGCGCTTCGCAATCGCCTTCTGACGTTTCGTACTGGCGTGCGAACGCGCGCTGCATTACATTCCGCCCGACATGTCCGAAGAGCCGAGCGCGCCACTCCGACTGGCGGCCGAACATCTGGTGAAGGTTTACCGCGGCCGTAAAGTCGTACGCGACGTCTCCGTCGACATTCGTCAGGGCGAGATCGTCGGGCTCCTCGGGCCGAACGGCGCCGGCAAGACGACGACCTTCTACATGATCGTCGGGCTGGTGCGGCCGGACGACGGTGTGGTCACGCTTGGCGACGACACGATCACCGACCTGCCGATGTACATCCGCGCGCAGCGCGGCATCAGCTATCTCCCGCAGGAGGCATCCGTCTTCCGCAAGCTCACCGTCGAAGAGAATCTGATGTCGGTGTTCGAGACGATGAATCTGCCGCTTGCGGAGCGGCAGCGGCGCACGCAGCAACTCCTCGAGGAGTTCGGCGTCACGCACATCGCGCGCAATCGGGCGTATACGTTGTCGGGGGGAGAACGGCGTCGCGTGGAGATCGCGCGAGCCCTCGCCATAAACCCGGCATTCATTTTGCTCGATGAGCCGTTTGCAGGAATCGATCCGATCGCCGTCTTCGAGATTCAACGAATAGTTTCCCAGCTCCGTCAGAGGGGTATCGGAATTCTTATTACTGACCATAACGTACGGGAAACATTGAAGATCACGGATCGCGCCTATATCATCAAAGAAGGAGAGATCTTCCGTCAGGGTGTTCCGGAAAGCCTCTCCGCGGATGCGGAAGTCCGGCGGATTTATCTGGGCGAGTCGTTCAACCTGAGCTAAGCCGAACACCGCGAATCGACAAATGGCACTAGAACAAAAACTGCACCTCAAACTCAGCCAGAAGCTGATCATGACCCCGTCGCTGCAGCAGGCGATCAAGCTGCTGCAGCTTTCGAAGCTCGAGCTCCAGGAAGTCCTCAACCAGGAGTTGCTCGAAAACCCGCTGCTCGAAGAGACAGCCGAAGAAACGAAAGCCGAGGAAGCGGAAGCCGAAGCGCAGGAAACGAAAACGCAGACCGAGGAAGAGGCGAAAGCCGCCGAGCTGCCGAAGGAACAGGAGAAAGACTCCTTCGACGAGATCGACTACGACGCCTACTTCCAGGACTACATCGAGTACGGCTACAACCCGCGCGGGATGGGGGAGGAACACGAAGAGTTCCCCATCGAGAACACGCTCACCCGTCCGCCGAATCTCACCGATCACCTGACGTGGCAGCTGGCGATGAGCGATGCCTCGCCGCGCACGAAAGAGATCGCCGCGTTCATCGTCGGCAACATCGATGAAGACGGCTATCTCCGCGCGACCGAGGACGAGGTCATCTCGTCGGGCTCGTACGAACGCGAAGAGGTCGAGAAGGCGATCGCCGCCGTGCAGTCGCTCGATCCGATCGGCGTCGGCGCGCGCGACCTTCGCGAATGTCTGCTCCTCCAGCTCGACTTCCTCGAGCTCGACGTCCCGCTCGTCGAGATCGTGATTCGCGATCACTGGGACGAGTTCATGCAGCGCCACTTCGTGCAGCTGGCGAAGGCGCTCTCGATCGA
>JAOBAU010000321.1 GCA_025463165.1 Acidobacteriota bacterium
ACGCTCTGCAGATCGTCGATGTTGTAGAGGTACGCCCCTTCGACGCGCGCGACGGCGGGATCGATGTTGCGCGGCACGGAGAGGTCGATGAGGAAGAGGTTGCGCCGCTTGCGCGTGGCCAGTGCGCGCTCGACGTCGGCGGCCTGAATGAGGTGATGCGGCGCGCCGGTCGACGCGACGACGATGTCGCAGTCGGCGAGGTACGACGTGAAGGAATCGAACTGCATCGCCACGCCGCCGAAGCGCTTCGCGAGCTCCTGCGCGCGCTCGATAGCGCGGTTCGCGACGAACATGTGCGCGACTTCATGCGCCGAAAAATGTTCGGCGGTCAGCTCCGCCATTTCACCGGCGCCGAGCAGCAGCACGCGCAATCCGCGCAGGTCGCCGAAGATCTTCTTCGCCAGCTCCACAGCCGCGAACGGCACGGAGACCGCGTGCTCGCCGATTCCCGTTTCGGAGCGGACGCGCTTCGCGACGCGCATCGTCTGTTCGAAGAGTTGATTGAGCAGCGGATCGAGCGTGCCGAGTCGCTGCGAGGTTTGAAATGACGTGCGCACCTGGCCGCCGATCTGCGGCTCGCCGACGATCATCGAATCGAGTCCCGACGCGACGCGGAAGAGATGCTTCACGACGTCGCCGTGACGGAGGATGTAAAGGTGCTTCTCGAGTTCCGTCCGCGTCGATGAACCTGTGACCGTCAACCAGTTGACGATCGGCTCGATGACATCTTCGCTCTCGGTGGAGATGATCGTCTCGACGCGGTTGCATGTGGAAAGGATCGCGGCGCCGTCGATGCCGGCCAGCCCCTTCACCTCTCGGAGCATTTCCGGGAGGCGCGTATCGCTGATGCTGAGACGTTCGCGCACGTCGACCGGCGCGGTGCGGTGATTGATGCCGACGAGGAGGAGACTCATGCGTGATGAATCCCCAGGATCGCGACGAGGATCGCCACGAACGCGCCGGCGGAAATGAAGAGCGTCCGCCGTGCGCGATAGCCGCCGCTGATGTACGACTGCAGCAGCATCGCGAAGAGCACCCACGCCACGAGCGCGCCGATCTGTTTCACGCTCAGGTCCATCAGCTCGGCGGTCGTGCGATACGACCAGAGCACACCGGCGAGCAGGCCGAGCGTGTAGATGCTGAAGCCGATCGCCAGCGCGCGATAGCTGATGACGTTGCAGACGTTGAGGCTCGGGATCCAGTCCCAGAGCGGTCCGCGCGTTTTCCGTTTCAGCGCGCGGTCCTGCAGCTGCGACAGCATGATGAACGAGAGTCCGATCAGCAGTCCGGCGACGCCGACGGTCGACATCAACACGTGTGAGGTGAAGAGACCGGAGCGAAGCGCCGGATCCATCAGCGCATACGGTTCGCGAATGACCGCCGATACCGTGAGCAGAATCAGCACGAGCGGATAAACGAAGAACGACGCGGCGTGCACGCGATAGCGAAGCAGGATCACCATCTCGAACGCGAAGATGCACCAAGCGAGGAACGATGCGGCTTCGGGCAAATTCGTGATCGGAGGGTGATGCGTCCGGACGCAGATGCTGCCGATCCAGACGGTGTGCGTGACGAAGCCGGCGATCATCAGTCCGAGCGCGACCTGCTGCGTGCGCGCGAGGCGCGTGAAGAGCGCGGCCAGGGCGGCCAGCGTGCCGGCCGCGTAAAAGCAGAGGGCAAGATAGAGCGCGACGTTCGGCGTCATGGTCATGGCTGCGACAGCTTCTTGCAGAACACGACCTTATCGTCTTCGATTCTGTAGAAATCCTTGATGCGCGAAATCTCGTCGTAGCCGCTGCGCTGATAGAAGCGGAGCGTCGGACCGTACGACTCTTTCGATGAGGTTTCGATCAGCAGCATTCGTCCGCGCTGGCGGCGCACTTCGTTCTCGACAAAGCGCAGCAGCAGCTGGCCGAAGCCCTGCCCCTGCTGATTCGGATCGACGGCGATCCAGTAGAGATCGAAGACGCCGTCGGTGAGCGGCGTGGCGCCGAAACAGACGTAGCCCTGCACCATCCGTTTCGGGCCGCTGTCGGGTGCGTCGAGCACGTGCACGTGATAGTCGCCTTTCTCCGGATGTTCGAGTGCGGAGTCGACGAGCTCGATCGCGCAGCGCACTTCCTCTTCGGTGAAGCGGGCCGTGGCGACGAGGATGTCGTGGATGCGATCGCGATCTCGCTGTTCTACGGGACGGATTTTCATGCGTGGCGGCGCGTGCTCGCCGACATGATAAGTGCGTTCAGGAAATCAGGAAACGATACTCCGGCAGCGTCGAGCGCTTTGCGGAATCCGGAACCTTTGCCGAGGTCGGGATTGCAGTTGATGTCGACGATGTAGAGAGAGCCGTCGGACGCCTGGCGCAAATCGAAGCGCGCGTACATGTCGATGCCGAGGAGGGTGGCGGCGCGCGTGCAGAGATCGGCCAGCCGCGCTTTCGTTTCGTCGTCGATGTCGGCGGGCGTGCGGTTCACGGTGCCGAGGTCTTCGCGCGAGCCGGAAGCCCACTTCGCTTTCCAGCCGACGACGCGCTCGTGCGGTGCGAGGTCGCTGCTGAAGACGACTTCGCCCGGCGGCAGCGCGCGCCCGAGAAAGAGCGACTGATTCAGCTCGCGGCCGTCGATGAATTCCTCGACGAGCGCCGGTTGCGAGTAGGTGTCGATGACGTGACGGACGCGCGCTTCGAGCTGCTCGTTTGTGTGTACGACCGAGGAGGTGTCGATGCCGATGCCGGCGTCTTCGAGCGATGGTTTGACGATGAAGGGGAATCGTCCGCCATCGTCGCGCGTGCGCGGCACCGGCAGTCCCGCGGTGCGCAGCAGTCGCTTCACGAGCGCTTTGTCCGTGCAGGCGCCGAGGGCGATTGGATCGCACGACGTGTGCGCGACGCCGAGCATCTCCAGCGCGAGCGCGAAGTGCATCTCGAAGCGCGGATTGCCGGCGACCCCTTCGCAGAGATCGACGACGACGTCGAATCCGCGCAGCGTTTCAAGTGCGGCGCGGACGTCTTTGACGGCGACGAGCGTCGCGCCGAGGATCGAGGCGATCTCGTGCGCGGTCTCGATCACTTCGATCTCGCCGAGACGCTCCACCTCGTTGAGGTGCGTCTTGCGCTCGGCGTCGTCGTTGTACGCGACCGCTATCCGCGCCATCGTCTCTCCGCGCTCGCGACGATGCGTGCGATCAGTTGCTGGTACGTCCAGCCGGCCGCGTTGGCCATGATCACGAGATCGCTGTTGATCGGATGGACACCCGGCAGCGGGTTGACCTCGACGAAGCTCGCGACGCCGTCGCGATCGCGGCGGACGTCGACGCGGGCGACGTCGCGCAGGTCGAACGCCCGCCAGACCGCGAGTGCGACTTCGGCGACATCGGGCGCGTCGACGAGCTTGTAGTCGACGCGATTCGTGTAGTCGCGCTTCACTTCGAGCGAGTAGATGAAGTGTTCGGTGGTTTCGCGCGGCACGACCTGCATCACGGCGAGCACTTCGCCATCGATGATGCCGACGGTGAATTCGTCGCCGGGGAGGAACTCTTCGACGAGGACGGGACCGTACTTCGTCAATGTGTTGACGGTCTCCGCGAGGTCCGCTTCGTTGTGGCAGAGCGAGCGTTCGGTGATGCCCATCGACGAGCCTTCGTTCGCGGGTTTGGCGAAGAGAGGGAAACGAAGCGACGGGTCGGCGCCGAGCGACCACGGCGCGGTCGCAATCCCATGCGCCTTCGCCACGAGCTTCGCCAGCGCCTTATCGAGCGTCAGGCCGATCGCCAGCGGTCCGCTGCCGCTGTGCGGGATGCCGAGCATTTCGCAGAGCGCCGGCACCTGCGATTCGCGTCCGCGACCGCCGATTCCTTCGGCGAGGTTGAAGACTCCATCGACGCTCTGCAGAGAACCGAGCAGCGAAACGCCCCAGCCGAGTCGCACCGGTTCGTGACCGGCCGCGCGGATTGCGCGCTCGAGTCCTTCGACTGTTTCGAGTGAATCGAATTCTTCGAACGCGTCGTCGGGCGCGTCTTCAGGCTTGAGGTTGTACGTCAGTCCTATGCGCAAGCGTTACTCGCGCTGCTTGATTTTGATCGCGGTCGGCGTATCGCGTACGGCGGTCGGCTCGAAACGATCGGCGGTCCGGTTGAGCAGCCTGGCGATGCCGCGCTCGTTCGCCGATTCGCGATCCTCGCAATCGACGCACTGATGCGGCTTGCGCGGCACGTCGTCGTACCGGCCGATGACCCCTTCGAAGTTCCGATAGACGACCGAGTCGCCGTAGTTGCCGAGGATGTAGTTCGGCATCAGCGGGACTTTGCCACCGCCGCCGGGCGCATCCATGACGAACTGCGGAACGGCGAGCCCCGACGTGTGGCCGCGCAGGAACTCGATGATCTCGATTCCTTCGCCGACCGAGGTCCGGAAATGCTCGGCGCCCATCACCGAATCGCAGAGATAGAGGTAGTACGGACGGACGCGAATCTTCATCAGCCCCTGCACGAGCTCGCGCATCGTGTACGGACAATCGTTGACGCCGCGCAGCAGCACCGCCTGGTTGTTGACCGGAATCCCGGCGCGCAGCAGCCGGTCGCACGCGGCCGCCGATTCCGGCGTGATCTCGTGCGGGTGATTGAAATGCGTGTTGATCCAGATGGGGTGGTACTTCTCGAGCAAAGAGGTCAACTCGTTGTCGATTCGCTGCGGGAGGAAAACGGGGACGCGCGAGCCGAAGCGGATGATCTCGACGTGCGGAATCGCGCGGAGGCCGGCGAGGATTTTCTCGAGGTAGTTAAGCGAGAGCGAAAGCGGATCGCCGCCGGAGACGATGACGTCGCGGATCTCCGGATGCGCGGCGACGTACTCGATCATCTTCTCGATCCGGCGCGCGCCGGTGGTGCCGTCTTCGTCGACCCATTTGCGCTTGCGCGTGCAGTAGCGGCAGTAGAGCGGGCAGTACGACGTGACGAGGAAAAGACAACGATCGGGATAGCGATGGACGATGCCGGTGACCGGCGAATCGCCTTCTTCGTTGAGCGGATCCCAGTCGAGCTCACCGGGATTCAGCATTTCATCGACGGCAGGAACCGACTGCACGCGCAGCGGATCGAGCGGGTTGTCGAAGTCGATGAGACAGAGATAGTACGGGGTGATGGCGGTGCGATAGAGCTCCGCGATGTCGCCGAGGCGCGCGGCGGTGAACTCGTCGATGCTGAAAAGCTCGACGACCTGTTCGAGCGTGGTGACGCGGTTCTTCTGCTGCCACTTCCAGTCGTTCCACTGCTCGTCGGTGATGTTGGGATAGAGGCGCGCGCGATTCGCCTTGTAGATTTCGAGAGGCGATTTGCGGGGAGGAGGCGCGGCCGAAGGAAGGATTGGATTTGCGGCAGGCGGTTCGTTTGCGGGGACAGAGCTCATTAGGCACATCCTTTCTGGCTGCGACTTGGAAGCTTGCGCAGCCGGATGAGGCTGGGTCCGGGCCGGAAAGTCGGGTTCGTTACCATCTCTTTTGCGCCGTTCAACTTACTTTAGCAGGCTTAAGCAAAGTCGCTGCCGCATATTGGGCGAAATTGTGGACCGCGTCGGCGGGCACCCAGGCGGTCACGATCGTTGCGTCATCCGTAACGCGCTGTTCGTGCACTTCCGCGACTTCGTGCAGCAGCGCGGCGAGCCGCGGCTGGTCGTGCGGAATCTCGAGGTGCATCACTTCGCCGCCGGCCAGCTCGCGCTCACGGATCGCTTCGACGAGCCGTTCGACGCCGGCGCCGGTCAGCGCCGAAACGTAGATCGCGCCGCGGCGTCCCGGCTCGATGTCGCCGAACTGGTCGCTCTTGTTGTAGACCTCAATGACGCGATCCGAGTCGATGCCGAGATCGTGCAGCACCGTGTTGCCGACTTCGCGCTGCGAGCCGTGCTGCGGATGGCTTCCGTCGATGACGTGCAGCACGAGATCGGCGGCAACCGCTTCTTCCATCGTCGAGCGGAACGAGGCGACGAGATGATGCGGCAGTTTGCGAATGAAGCCGACGGTGTCGATGACGACGGTCTCGCGCGGCACGTCGTACGCGATCTTCTGCACCTTGGCGTCGAGAGTGGCGAAGAGTTTATCGACCGATGTCGCGCCGCCTTTGGTGAGCTGATTGAAGAGCGTCGACTTGCCGGCGTTCGTGTAGCCGACGAGTGCGACGACGTACGCGGCGCCCCGTTTCTTGCGCTGCGTCTGGCGCGTCTTCTCGATGTGCCGCAGGTCGTCCTTCAGTTTGGCGATGCGGGTGCGGATGATGCGGCGATCGAGCTCGAGCTGCGTCTCGCCGACGCCGCGCGTGCCGATGCCGCCGGCCTGGCGCTCGAGGTGCGTCCATGCGCGCGTCAGTCGGGGCAGGAGGTATTCGAGCTGCGCGAGCTCGACCTGCGTGCGCGCTTCGCGGCTGCGTGCGCGTCGGGCGAAGATGTCGAGAATCAGTCCGCTGCGATCGATGACCTTCTTCTCGATGATCTTCTCGAGATTGCGCGCCTGGGCGGGAGAGAGGTCGTCGTCGAAGACGATGAGGGAGACGTTCTTCGACGCGGCGAGCGCTTTGAGCTCTTCCGCTTTGCCGGAGCCGATGAACGTTTTCGGATCGGGCGCCTGGCGCTTCGCGAAGATCTGCTCGACCACAGCGCCGCCGGCGCTTTCGATGAGTTTCGCAAGCTCGGCGAGGTGTTCTTCAGCGATCGAGCGCGCGAGATCGGGGAGGATCAGCCCAACGGCAATGACGTTTTCGAGCACGTGTGTGTCGGGACGGAATGATACAGGAGTCGTGCCGCGGCACTGGAACCACGGAGGATCCTCACGCCGTGAAGGCTATGCCAGCCAGCGAACCGGGCCATACACCGGCGCGCTATCATCCGCCGATGTTTGTCGTCTACGAGGTCGTCCTGTACCTCGTGTTCGTGCTCACGCTGCCCTTCTTCCTGCTCTTGGGCGTGCTGCGCGGCAAGTACCTCGAGAACTTCGCGGAGAGGATGGGGTTCTATCGCGGGGCAGGCGGCGAGCACGATCTCTGGCTGCACGCGGTCTCCGTCGGCGAGACGATCGCGGCGAAGCCGGTGGTTGATGAGATTCGGCGGCTGCGGCCGGACACTTCGATCGTGATCACGACGACGACGGTGACGGGACAGGCGCAGGCGCGGCGGCTTTTTCCCGATGCCACCATCACGTACTTTCCCTTCGACTTCGCGTTCTCCGTCCGACGCTTTCTCGCCCATCACCGCGCACGCGTCTTCGCGACGATGGAGACGGAGATCTGGCCGAACGTCACTCGCCTCGCTCGTGCGCGCGGACTGAAACTCCTGCTCGCGAACGGACGGATCTCCGATCGCTCGTTCCCGCGCTACCGCGCCTTTCGTTTCATCCTCGCGCCGATCCTCCGCAACTACACGCGCATCCTCGCGCGCGAGGAGACCGATCGCGCGCGCTTCATCGCGATCGGCGCGCCGGCGGAGATCGTCGAGACGAGCGGGAACGTGAAGTTCGATTACGTTCCTGACGACACACCGCTCGCGATCGCGCCACAGCTCGAATCGCTCATCGCCGGTCGCAAGGTCCTCATCCTCGGCTCGACCACTGAGGGCGAAGACGAGGCGTTGATGCCGGAGCTCGAGCGGTTCCTGAAAGAGCGCAATGGATTCGCGATCGTCGCGCCGCGCAAAGCGGAACGATTCGAGTTCGTGGCGTCGCTGCTGACGACGACGGAGATTGCGTTCGTGCGGCGGAGTGCGATGGGCGCAAGTGGCGATCTCCTCCTCCTCGATTCCTTCGGCGAGCTGGCGAAGATCTATCGCTATGCGACGGCCGCTTTCATCGGCGGCAGTCTCGGCGGAACGGTCGGCGGTCACAATCCGATCGAGCCGGCAGCGGCTGGAATCGCGGTGTCGTTCGGACCGTCGATGCACAACTTCCGCGAGATCGCCTCGGTCTTTCTGCGGAACGACGCGGCGGTCGAAGTGACATCGCCGGCGGAGCTCTTCGCGTTCGCCGGGCGAATGTTCGATGACGAACAGGCGCGCGCCGCGATCGGTGCGCGCGCGAAAGAAACCGTGCTGCAGAACCGCGGCGCGTCGGAACGAACCGCGCGCCGGATCGTCGAGTTGCTGGCGTGACGTTTCTGCTCAAACCGTTCGAGCTCCTCTACCGCGGCATCAACCGCGCGCGGCGCGCGCTCTATCGCGCCGGCGTGCTGAAAGCGAAGCGGCTGCCGAAGCCGGTGATCTCCGTCGGAAACATCGCCATCGGCGGCAGCGGAAAGACGCCGGCGGTGATCGCGATCGCCCGCGCGCTGGTCGCCGAAGGGCTCGACGTCGCGGTGCTGACGCGCGGTTACGGACGCAGCGGCGAAGGCGGTGTCGTCGACCGTTTCGACGCCGCGCGCTTTGGAGATGAGCCGCTTGTCATTCATAAAGCTGTACCGAAAGCGAACGTAATCGTAGGTTCAAAGCGGCACGAAAACGGTGCACGCGTAAATTGTGATGTTTATCTGCTCGACGACGGCTTCCAGCACCTCCAGCTGCATCGCGATCTCGACGTCATCATCGACGCGCCGCGGGCGCGCTGGTATCGCGAAGGTCGTTCCGCGCTGCGCGATGCGGACGTGATTCTGCAGCGTCGCTTGCGTCCGTCCGGGTATGAGTCGCTCATCGGACGACGCGTTTTCGCCTTCTCCGGACTGGCTGACAACGAGCAGTTCTTCACCATGCTCCGCGATCTCGGCGTCGACGTCGCTGGTACCCGTTCGTTCGTGGACCATTACCGATACACCCCTCGCGACGTCGAAGGGATCAAACGCGCGGCCGCCGAGGCGGGAGCGGAGCGGATCGCGACGACCGACAAGGATGAGGTGAAGATCGTCGACGAATCTATGATTGCCGTCGGCGTCGAGCTGGT
>JAOBAU010000408.1 GCA_025463165.1 Acidobacteriota bacterium
ATCTCCGAGGTGATGGAAATCTCGCAGATCGAAGGGATGCTGCAGTATGTGGACATCCTGCAGGTCGGCGCGCGCAACATGCAGAACTACAACCTTCTCAGCGCGCTCGGCCAGACGCGCAAACCGATCCTACTCAAGCGCGGCATGTCGGCGACGATTCAGGAATGGCTGCTCGCGTCCGAATACATCATGTCGGGCGGCAACTACGACGTGATCCTCTGCGAGCGCGGGATCCGTACCTTTGAAACGTACACGCGCAACACGCTCGACATCTCGGCGATCCCGGTCATCAACAAACTCTCGCATCTGCCGATCATTGCCGATCCGTCGCATGCGGTCGGCCGGCGCGACAAGGTGATGCCGCTGGCGCGCGCGATCGTCGCGGCCGGCGCGGACGGCGTGCTGATCGAAGTGCATCACGAGCCGGAGAAAGCGGTGTGCGACGGGCCGCAGTCGCTCTATCCCGATCAGTTCGCGCGCCTGATGGACGAGCTGCGAATCATCGTGCCGGCGGTGGGACGAACGCTGTGACGCCTGACGCGCTCGATTCCGCGGTGCATCACGACATCATCGAGACGATTATCGCGATCAGTCGCGCGCCGCTGGCCGAAGAGATCGCGCAGCGCGTCGGAACGACTGTCGATGAGATCGAGGCGTCGATGCGGCGGCTGCACGACGGACATGGACTGGTGCTGCATCCGGACAGCACGCGCGTTTGGGTGATTCATCCGTTCGCGCTCTGGCCGACGACGTACCGCGTCACCGTTGGCGCGATGAGCTGGTGGGGAAACTGCGCGTGGTGCTCGCTCGGGATCGCGGCGATCGCCGGCCGCGACGCGTCGATCGTGACGACGATCGGCGCGGAGACGGAGCGGATCACGATCGAGGTGCGCGACCGAAAGCTGATCGACAGCGATCTCGTCGTCCACTTCGCGCGGCCGGTCCGGCGCGCGTGGGAGAACGTCATCTATTACTGCGGGACCGTGCTCGTCTTTCATCGTGCGGCGGAGGTTGACGACTGGTGCGAGCGTCATGGCATCGAGCGCGGCGAAGTCGTTCCGCTGCGCCAGGTGTGGGAGCTCGCGCGCGTCTGGTACGGCCGTCATCGCGATCGGGACTGGAAGACATGGACGCCTGGGGAAGCGCAGGCGGCATTCACGCTGGTCGGATTGACGGGCGATTTCTGGCGGATTCCGCAGGTCGGCGAGCGCTTCTGATTCGGCGCTATTCCGCCGGCGGCATCGGCACTTCGTCGGTCGCCAGCGGCGGTGCCTGTGGCGGTTCGGCTGCCTCGATATCGGCCGCCAGCCGGCGCTGTGCTTCGCGCGCTTTCGCCGAGATCTCCGCGTAGATACGGCGCGCGTACGTCTTGCGAAACATAAAACGCATTCGTGCACGCGAGCGTTTGCCGAAGACGGTGATGACGTCGATGCGTGCGATGACGCGGACGAGCGCCATGATCAGGAACGGCGCGGCGATGATCGAGAAGACAATCACCGCGGTGGTATCGCGAGTCAGGGCGCCGATGACGAGGAAGCCGATGCCGAAAACGAGCATCGTCACGACGAACCAGACGCCGATGTAGCGGTGCATCGTCACGAGCAGGATGTCGTCGTAGAAAACGCGCTTGCGATTGATCTCGAAGTGATCGAGCTCGTCGACCTCGAGGCCGGCGTCGGTCTGGTAGACCGCCTGCCGCGTGGCGATATCGTTCCAGCGTCCGATTCGTTTGCGTTTGGCCATCAGAAAACTTTCGGGGCGATGATCATCACGAGGAAGAAGAGTCCGGCAACGATGCCGCCGAGTCCCATCAGCAGCGCGAGGACGAGCCCGATTTTGCCGGCGGTCGCGGTGTCGCGATTGCGGAATCCTTTGACGACGTAATAGATCGACAGGCTGCCGAGCGGGATGCCGGTCAGCGGAAACATGATCAGCGAAAAGATGGACATCGTAATGGCGAGGCTGGCGTAATCGCGGAAGCGGGTCGTGGCGCCGGCCACGCGTCCTTCCTTCGACATCCGATCGAAGCACGACGGACAGAACGTGCCGTCCTCGATCGCGATCTCACACAGCGAACAGATGAAGAGACCGCAGCGCTCGCAGTTGGCGACGGCGGCGTTTCGCGCGTGATTGGCGCACGATGTCGCGCCATCCGGGCCGAGTTGCGCGAGCTGCAGCACGCGCGCGCTTCGCTGCGGCGGATGAAAGACACGCGCTTCGAATGAAGTGCCGCACTTTGCGCACGTCTGCGCGCCGTCGCGCAGCGCCGGGAGCTCGAGCTCGGCACTACAGGCCGGACAAGCGGGACCGCGGTAGGTGGAGATGCGGGCGGCGGGCATGGGCGGCGGATTTTAATCCGTATTCACGACGCGCGTCTTCGCCAGCATGTCGTGCACGCAAAGATGGTCGCGCGTGAAGAAGATCGGCATCCAGTCGACGACATAGAGATAGCCGAGCGCCCAGCGCGTCAGCGCGCGGATCCACGCCTGTGCCGCGGTGACCGGCGTGCCATCGATGCGGACGACTCGCGTATGTACGGCCATCTTGCCGAGCGTCTGCGACCGGAGCTGAATCATCAGCGCGTCGTAGACGACCCAGGTGATCGTGATGACGATGATCATCGGATCGAATCGCCGCACAAACGTCGAGTGTGCCATGGCGCGATAGACGACGATCATCGACAGGATGACGAACGGCAGCGAATCGATGAAGTACCCGCCGAACCGGCGGCCGCGCGACGCGAACGGCGGCGTCCCCGAGTCGACGCCGGAGCGGACGTCGAGGAGCTGTTCGTTCTTGCACGACGCGCAGTAGCTCGCGCCGCCGATGAGCACGAGGCAGTCGGCGCAGAACGGACGCGTGCAGCGCGCGCAGCGATGCACGCCTTCGCTGAGGTCCGGATGATTGCTGCAGACCGCGACCGGGGAGAGGTCCGTCATCTCAGTCGGCGTTCACGACGCGCGTCTTCGCGAGGATGTCGTGCAGGCAGGTCTTCTCTTTCGTCACGAGCGCGGCGCCGTAGTTGAGGATCGCCAGGACGTGGACCATCACCGCGCGCGAGACGGCGCGGCCCCAGGCCTGACCGGTGGAGAGCGGCGAGCCGTCCGGCCGAACGACGCGAATTTTCATCGCCATCTTGCCGAGCGTCGCGCCGCGCGCGCGGAGCATCAGCGCTTCGTAAGCGATGTAGCCGAGCACGAGGATGCCGACGGCGCCGATCATGCCGAATGCCGCGAAGGTGGTGAGCTGTTCGTTGCCGCCATTCCGTGAAGCGATGATGACGATCGGAACGGCGAGGATCAGGATGCCCAGCCAGACGATCATGCCGTCGATGAACTGCGCGGCGAAGCGGCGCCCGATCGATGCCAGCGGCAACTCGCCGATCACGGTGCCCGAGCGAACATCCATGACCTGCTCGTTCTTGCAGACGGCGCAGTAGCTGCGCCCCTGAATGGTGACGAGGCAGTCACTGCAAAACGGCGACTGGCAGCGCGCGCAGCGGCGAACGCCTTCGGACACATCGACATGATTCCGGCAGAGCATCGGACTCGGACCTCCGTATTGGACTGGGTGCGTGTGAATGCTACACGCCCGCGCGCGGCGCGAACAGCACCGCGGTCAGATCGCGCACGAAGTTCTCGCCGCTGATCGATTCCTCTTCGACGCCGAGCTTCGCGCGATACGCGGTCGCGACCTCTTCCATCAGGTCGTAGCGCGCGGCCGCTTCCATCTTCTCGGCGCGAAAGCAGAGCGCGAGCAGCATTTCGCGCTCTTCGAGCGAGACGCGATGTTTGATGGCACGCAGCACGCGCGCGGTGCGCAGACTGTTGTAGCGGCGCTCGGCGGCGAGCTGTCCGCTGTAGGCGAGCGGCCGCGCTTCGCGGATGACGAGCGTGTCGGCGACGAGATCGCCGAAGCGGCGCCGGCGGCTGTCGACGAGCGTGACGATCGCGGCGAAGCCGTAGAAGGCCGGTGCCATGTCGATGGCGCGGCAGATGTTGCGGACGAGCGATTGATAGAGCGACACCGGCAGGCCGCGCGCGTCGACGACGCGGAGCGACAGCGCCCGTTTGCCGGGCGTGCGGCCGTGATGTCTGGTTTCGAACCAGACGTGCCAGCCCCACGTCAGGAGAAAGCTCGACGTGACGAACACGGCGTACGCGATGCCCATCGGCAGGATCACCATCGCCAGACGAAAGATCAAAAGCGCCGCGCCGTTGGTGACGATCGCATCGATCAACACAGCGAGAAAACGGCTGCCGGCGCTGGCCGGCTCGAGCCGCACTTCGACGTGCTCGGGCGTCGTGATCGTCAGCGCTTCACGACTCATCGCCGAGCCTCCGCAGGAAGAGATACGTCATCAGCGCGGTGAAGAGGATGACCGCGACGGCGATCTTCATCGGATAGGGAAACGTCCGGCCGGAGAACTGCGAGAACGATCCTTCGACGATGCCGGCGAGCACGAGCGTGAGCGCGGTGCCGATCATGATTCGCCAGATCGACGGCAGTACGCGACGCAGCGACGTGGCGCGCGTGAGATTGCCGGGCATGAGCAGCGCGCGGCCGGCGAGGAGGCCGGCCGCGGCGCCGAAGATGATCGATGGCAGCTCGAGCGCGCCGTGCGGTCCGACCCATGCGAGGAAGAAGACGGTGACGCCGTCGAGGTAGTACATCGCGGCGACGGCGCCGAGGATCAGGCCGTTGTAGAAGAGGAGCCAGAGGCCGCCGATGAACGTGAGCGCACCGAGGCTGAAGGCGAGGAACGAGACCTGGATGTTGTGCGTGTAAAGCGAGGCGCCGAACGCCATCGCTTTATCGACGGTGTCGATCCGCTCTTCATTCGATTCGATTTTCGCGACGCGCTCGCGCGGACTTTCGGTGAAGAAATCGGCCGGGATGAGGCGCTGGCCATTGGCAGGGTTGATGACGACGGCGGCGGCGCCGACGAGCGCGCCGAGGATGAATGCTGCGGCGGCGATGGCGATGTAAAGCCGCTCGCGGCGGAAGGCGGACGGAATCTCGCGCGTGATGAGATCGGCGAGCGCGGTCAGCAGCG
>JAOBAU010000414.1 GCA_025463165.1 Acidobacteriota bacterium
GCCCGTCGAAATGCTCGAGCGCGTGCTGCCGCGCCATCTGCAGATCATTCAGGAGATCAATCGTCGGCTGCTCGCCGAGGTGGAGCGGCGATATCCGGGCGAGACGTCGATGCTCGAGCACGTCTCGATCATCTCCGGCGATCAGGTGCGGATGGCGAACCTCGCCATCACCGGGAGCCACAAGGTGAACGGAGTCGCCGCGCTGCACTCGGAACTGGTGAAGACGACGCTCGCGCCCGACTTTCATCGCATGTGGCCGGAACGCTTCACGAACCAGACGAACGGCGTGACACCGCGACGCTGGCTGCTGCACGCGAATCGTCCGCTTGCGTCACTGATCACAAAGTCGATCGGCGATGGCTGGATTCGTAATCTTGATGAGCTGCGCAAGCTGGAGCTTTTTGCCGATGACTCATCGCTCCTCGAATCGCTCGTTGACGTGAAGCGCCGCAACAAGATCGCGCTTGCGCGGCTGACGAAGGACCTCACCGAAATCGTCGTCGATCCGGCATCGATGTTCGACGTGCAGGTGAAGCGCGTCCACGAATACAAGCGCCAGCTGCTGAACGTGCTGCACATCATTCATCGCTACTGGTCGATCGTCGAAGATGGCGAAACGCCGCTCGTGCCGCGTACGTTTTTTTTCGCCGGCAAGTCGGCGCCCGGTTACTTCGCGGCGAAGCAGCTGATCAAGCTCGTCCACTCGGTCGCGGAAGTCGTGAACGCCGATCCGAAAACGCGCGAGCTGATTCGCGTCGTCTATCTGCCGGACTATCGCGTGTCGCTGGCGGAAGCGATCATTCCGGCGGCGGAGCTCAGCGAACAGATCTCGACCGCGGGCAAAGAAGCGTCGGGAACCGGCAACATGAAGCTGGCGCTCAATGGCGCGCTGACGATCGGCACGCTCGACGGCGCAACGATCGAGATTCGCGACGAGGTCGGCGAAGAGAACATCTTCATCTTCGGACTGCGCGCCGATGAAGTGACGGCGCTGCTGGCGAGCGGTTATCACCCGGACGAATATCTGAACGCGCATCGATCGATGAGGCGCGTGCTCGACTCGATCGCGTCCGGTCATTTCTCGCGCGGCGACAAAGATCTCTTCAAGCCGCTCATCGGAAACCTGCTCAGCTCGCGCGACGAGTACGTGCATCTCGCCGACCTGATGCCGTACATCGAGACGCAGGAACGGGTCGACGTCGAGTACGCGAACCGCGACACGTGGATTCGCAAGTCGCTGCTAAACATCGCGAGGATGGGCAAGTTCTCGTCGGATCGGACGATCAACGAATACGCGCGCGACATCTGGCGCATTCGTCCGGCGGTGATCGGCAACTTCGCACACGCGGCAATTCTCGAGGGAGAGTAACGGCACGTGATTCATTCGGTCGTGCCTCGGATTCGTTCGGCAGCTCGCCAGTTTCTCCTCCCCACGCTCGTCGTCACCGGCGCGCTCTGCGGTGTCGCCGCGGCGTTGTTTCATCGCTTCCTTGAAGCAGCGCGGCTGCTGCTGATCGGCGGCGCATTGCAGCAGCACGGTGTCGTGCGCAGCATCGCCGTCGTCGCCACGCCGATGGTCGTCTTCACGCTCATCGCGTTTGCGATTCGCCGGTTCGCGCCGCGCGCGGTCGGCGCGAACCTGGCGCGCGTGCGTATGGCGTACAACAAAGATCCGCAACTACTCGGAAAGCGCTCGGTCCTCGCGACGTTCATCGCCACGCCACTCTCACTCGGCGCCGGCGCGCCGCTTGGTCCGGAAGGTCCGATCGTCGTCGTTTCGAGCGGCATCGCCATCCTCATCGGCCGCGCGCTCGCGCTGCCGCGCAAACTGATTCGCGGCATGATTCCGGTCGGCGTTGCGGCCGGCATCGCCGCGATCTTCAACACGCCGATCACCGGCGTCGTCTTCGCGCTCGAAGAGGTGTTCGGCACCGCCGATCGCGGACTGCTTGGCGGCGTGCTCGTCGGCGCCGTCGCCGCGGCCGTGACCGAGCGCGCACTCCTCGGCGGCGAAGCGCTGCTCGCCGCGCCGTCGTCGTCGTGGAGCGATCCGCGAGAGCTCTTCGGCTTCGCACTGATCGGCATCGTTGCCGGACTCGTCTCCGGCCTCGCCATCGGCGCGATGCATCGCCTGAAAAAACTGTGGGCGAAAGCGATGCCGTCGCTCGTCGTCCGCGCGGCGATGGCCGGCGCGATCGTCGGAGCGATCGGACTCGTGGCGCCGGAGACGCTGAGCGTCGGCTATGAATCGGTCTCGCTCTGGCTGCACGGCGGCGGAAGCGCGAGCAGCGCCGGAATCGCATTCGGCCTGAAGACGCTCGTCTTCGTCGCCGCGATCAGCGGCGGCGTCCTCGGCGGCACGTTCGCGCCATCGCTCTTCATCGGCGCGGCGCTGGGTGCCGCACTCGGTCATGGCGCGAACCTCCTCTTTCCAGCGGCGCACATCGATCCGCGCGCGTACGCGATCGTCGGCATGGGCTCGTTCTTCGCGGGACTGCTGCGCAGTCCGATCGCCGCGGTGCTGATCGTCATCGAGCTGACGCGTGACTACGAGCTGGTCGTGCCGCTGATGCTGGCGGTGACGATCGGCGTGGCGATCTCGCATCGTCTCTCGCCGCTGTCGATCGTCGAGCAGCAGATGATCGATGAGGGTTGGATCGAAGCGCCGGAGTCGGGCGATCCGCTCGCGTCGCTGGTCGTCTCTTCGGTGATGTCGGCGAACGTCATCGCGTTCCGCACGAACGACACGCTCGCTGCGGCACGCGCGTCGTTGCGGCAGCGGCATCACATCTATCCGGTCGTTGACGACAGCGGCGCATTCGCCGGAATCGTGACGGCGGACGCGCTCGCGGGCGAAGGAACCATCGGCGACGTCATCGAGCAGCCGAAGCTGGTGGCGCTGGCGACGGAACGGACGCTCGACCTCATCGAGCGGATGCAGATCGCCGGCGTCGACCGTTGCGTCGTCATCGACGGCCGCGTCACCCGGCGTGTGGCGGGCTTCGTCAGTCCGTCCGATATTCTGCGGGCGCGGATGTCGGCGCTGCGCGACGAACAGGTTTGATCAGCACCGTGATCGCGTAGATGATCGCCGCCCACACCGCCACGTTGACGACGATCAGCAGCACGACGATCGCGCCGCGCGTGGCGTACGGCAGATCGGCGAACGTCGATTCGAAGACATAGCGCATCAGCGCGAGGGCCGGCCATGCCGGCCAGGCCCAGGGGCTGATCCACGAGAACGCGGTGACCGCGATGCCACCGAGCGCGCAGGCGAACCCGCGACTCACATCGCGCTCTTCACGGCGCGCAACTTTTCGATGAAGCGATTCGGATCGTAATCCTCGCGATCTTTGATCTCGACGAACAGGTCGTCGATCGATTTCATGAACGGGCTGCGGGCGAGCTTCGCGTTGCGGCGCGTGAGCACGGTGGCGAGCGACTGAATCGAGAGCGCGGTCTGCTCGGCCGCGCCAACATCGGAGCGAAGGATGAAGTCGCGATCGGAGGCGAGCGTCGAGATCATCGAGCGCACGTCGGAGTCGCTCCACGACGTTGCTTCGACGCGCGCGACGAGCGTGTCGGCGATGCGGCGCGTTTCGTCGGCGGTCGATGCGATGCCGGCCGCGTCATTCATCCGGCCGACGCGCGTGGCGAGCTGCGCGACGAGCGGTTCGAGCGCGGCGCGCGACTGCGGCGACGCTTTGTCGACGATGAGCCGCAACACGGCCCAGCGCTGCGGACTCCACGCCGGCAAACCGGCGCGTCCTTCCCAGCCGCGCTCCTGGCGCCACGTGCTGTTCTTCAGCGCGTGATGGCAGTTGAAGCAGCTCATGTCCGAGAACTCCGGCCATTTGTCGCCGCGCGCGTGACGCGAGAGGTTGTCGAGCGAATCGCGGAACGCGACTGCCTGACCGACCGCCCACGCGCGCACGCCATGCGTGTCGTTCCAGTTCCAGTGCGCCGGCATGGCCTCGGAATAGTTGTCGAGCTCGAACGCCAGCAGCGGATGGCCGGACGCGATCAGCTCGTGATCGACTTCGCGCTTCTCGTTCCCCATGTGACATGAGAGACAGAGATTGCCGCGCGTGGTGATCGTGCGGAGATCGGTCATGCCGCGCGCGACCGACTGTTCGTGCGTCCAGCCGGGCTGCGTGTGCTCGTCGCGCCAGCCGCTGGCGGGACCGTGACACGCTTCGCACTGAATGCCATCTTCGCGATCGACGCGGCCCGAGACGAGCGTCTTCGGGACGTTGGTCGAATGACAATCGAGACAGACGGATGCTTCGTACGCTTTGCCGGCTACGTGCATGTTGCGCGCGATGCGCGCGGAGCGCTCGCTGAAGAGGACGTTGTACGCCTTCGCGTGGCGGCCTTTGCTGAGCCACGTGTAGTACTCGTTCTGCAGAATGCGCGTCGCTTTGAGCGGATGCGTCGAGCCGTGACAGCCGGAGTTCGCGCACGATGCGACGCCGACGTATTTGCCCGGCTCGGAGACCGGAGCGGGAGGCGGAGCGGGTGCGGCGGCGGGCGGTGCCGGCGCCGGTGTTTGCGCGAATGCGCCGGCGGCGAGCGCCATCATCGAGATTCCGAGCAGGAGTTGGTTCTTCATCGTCGTCACCTCGTTACCGGCTTCGTCGCGGGCGTTTCGCTGACCGTGAACAGCCGGCCGTCGCGCAGATAGAGCCGCTGCATCTCGTCGAGCGTCATAGGACGCGCGCCGATGCGGTTGAAAATCGAAACCTGATTGCCGCTTTCGTCGGCCGCGCGATCGCGGTCGAGTCCTTTCGAGATCGCCAGCGCCGGACCGTGCGTGTGGCGCGTGGCAATGAGGCGCGGTGATGGACGCGGGCTGAATCCGGCGTACGTCGGCGTCCATTCGGGCGACGTCAGCTGCAGGACGCGCATCCCGTTTTTTCCGTCGGCGACATACGCGAACGTGCTCGCGTTCGTCGAGCCGATCTTGATGTCGTTCACGTCATCGAGTGCGCCGTTCGCGTTGAACGTCTGATCGATGACCGGCTTCTCCGGCCGCTCGATGTCTACGATGACGACGCCCTGTTTACCGCCGGCGACGTACGCGTACGTACGCGCGGCGTAGACGTTGCGTGCGTCGGCGAGCGGCAGCGACGCGGCGATGCGCGGATGCGTCGGATCGGTGATGTCGATCGTGTGCAATCCGCGCGCGTTCGTCACGAAGGCGTAGCGGAACTGCACGGCGATGCCGGTCGCTTTCTCGATCTCCGGCAGCGTGGCAACGATGCGCGGCTCGAGCGGCTTGTCGACATCGACGATGACCAGTCCGCGATCGGTACCGATGTAGAGCCAGCGTCCGGCGATGGCGATCGACTGCGCGCCTTTCAGCGCGTCATCAGGATTGAACGTCTTCGCACGATCGAGGAAGTTGTTGGACGGGTTGCCATCGGTCAGCGTCGTGACGTCGACCAGGACGAGTCCCTCTTCGCGATCGGCGATGTATGCGTAGCGATAAAGCGGATGCATCGGCTGCTCTTCGTTCATGGCGAGGAGCGAGGTTTTGCGGCCGGGCGCGATCGGCATCGTCGTCGGCAGCGCGAACGCCGCCGCTTCTTTGGTCTTCACGTACGTCCGTTGTCCGAGCGGCGAGACCGGCGCGCTCGTGATCCGTTCCGAGAAGTCTTTGTTGTCGACGTTGGCGACGTCGTAGACGACGAAGCCTTCTTCGCCGGCGGTGAAGAGATATTCGCCGCGCATCTGAATCGCGCGCGGCTCGCCGTGATGCTCGTGCACCGTTTCGAGCTCGAGCTTTCGCTTCTCGTGCGCCGCGTAGTCGTCGGGATAGACGATCTTCTGCAGCGATGAGCCGATGACCGCCTGAGGCTCGTCCCATCCGGTAACCGCGATCGCTTCGAATCCTTTGCTGCCTTCGGCGACGTACGCGTAGCGGCCGATGAAGTTGACGAAGTTCGTTCCCTGCAGCAGCGCCTGCGCGAGCCACGCGTTGTTGTTGTTGTCGTTCGTGACGTGACAGCTGCCGCAGCCCTGCGTCTCGCGAGAGCGCACGGTGTGCGGCACATGCGCGTTGAACGCCTGCGAGCTGTAGCCGGCCGACGAGATCGGCGGTTGCTGGATGTAGATGCGATCGCGAAGCGCGTTCGTCGAGCTGAGAACGAGCGCGCTCGATGAGCGGACCGGCGCGAGGCGATGTCCCTTCGTCGTGCCGTTCACGCCGATCATGAACGTGTCGGTGCGGATGACCTGCGGGTTGTACGACGCGTAGTTGCGCGTGTCGATCCCTTCGTAATGCTGCGTCGCGCTCTTGACGTTCTGTTCCTGCGGCAGATGGCAGCCGGAGCACGACGTCATCCACGACGTGTGACACGAGTAGCAGGTCATCTTCGCGTCGCTGTGCGCGAGCTTCGTCGGATCGCTGGCGTCGCCCCACGCCGCGTTCGCGCCGCCGCGCTGCACGGTCTTCGCGTAGCGCGAGCGTTCGTTGTAATGCTCGTTGCCTGGCGTGATCGTGTCTTTCGTCTGGATCACTTCCCACTGCATGTCTTTGTTCAGCATCGAGCGCTGATAGAGCTTGTCGTTCACCCAGACGAAACGGCGCTGGCCGAACGGCGTCGTGCCGAGGAGGAGATCGGTACCGCCGGGAGGCGCGGCCGGGCCGGAGGTGCGGAGGTTCGAGTAGTTCTGCGCGGTGCCGTGGCAATCCTGACACTCGATCTCGATCGTGTTGCCGTACTCGGCGTAGAGCTGGCCGTTCCCATGCTCGTCCTGCGAGAAGTGGCAGTCGGCGCAGTGCATCCCTTTCTCGAGATGGATGTCGCGCAGGTGAACGGCTTTGCGGAACTTGTCGGGATCGTCGAACGACACTTTCTGATCGTTCGCATCGAGGAGGAAGCCTTTGCGATCGCGCTTGAAGACGGCCATGAAGTTCCAGCCGTGACCGTGATAGTCGGCGAACTGCGTCGACTTCGCTTTCGGATTGACGTCGCGCGTGACGTTCTCGAGGAAGTTGGTGTCGGTCCAGAGTCCGCGCACCGCGGCACCTTCCGGATTGCGTTCGAGACTGGCGCGCTTCTCTTCTTCAGTGACGTGCTTTTGCTGACGCGGGAACATCAGCGCGGCGTCGGATTCGACGTCCCACATGATGTAACCGAGATACGTGTTCACGAACGAGTTCGGCTGGTGCATGTGACACGACATGCACTGGCTGGTCGGCACCGCGCGCGTGAACTGATGCGTGAGCGGATGTCCCTTCTCGTTTTTCGGAATGGTCGGATCGGCGGATTGCGATTTGCCATCGTTGCCGAAGGCGGCGTACGACGCGGAGTGGAGCGGATCGCGATCGTTGGCGTAGATGACGTGACAGGCGGTGCAGCCGGACGAACGGAAATCGCCGGGATGATCGTTGGTGCCGAGGAATGAGAGATGCGGATCGTTGAGCCGCGTCTTGTGGAGGTTGATGAGGCCTGGCGAGATCCGCAGGCCGGTGCCGCGTCCGCGATTGCCGAGGCGGATGTCGGGACGACCTGCTTCGGAGCCGGTCTCGGGATTGCCGAGGTCGGGCGGCTGCGTGCCGTTGGCGATACCGCCGCGCTCGAAGGCGCGGAAGTATTCGCCGGGCTGGATGATCTCCCAGCGCGGGAGCGGATAGAGGATGTCGAGCGCGCCGGCGAGTTTCTCTTCGGGCGTCGGCGGCCACGCCGGTTTGATCGAGCGCGGCAGTCCGTCGCGGCCGTAGCTTTCGCCGAGGAGTCCGGTCTTCTGTCCGAGGATGCCGTTGGCGTAACCGACGGCCGCCCAGAAGACGGCGCTCGTCGTCATGGTGCTGCGCGGAACGGCCGCGACCTGCTTCGCATGACAACCGCCGCACGTCTCCGGCGCCACACGCAGATCGCCGGGATTGATGAACTTCACGAACTCGGGCGACTCCTGAAGGAGCGCGGTGTAAGAGCGTTCCGGATTCGCAGACGAGGTCCACTTTTCGGGATGGACCGGCTTCACGTGCGCGGCGTCTTTGGTCGTGGCGGTGGCGTTGCCGCCGTGGCAATCGACGCACGAGAGTCTTACCGCGGCTGACACGTGCATCGGTTCGATGGCTTTGTGGCAGTTAATGCATGAGTCCTGAGTCCTGAGTGCTGAGTCCTTAGTGCTCGACGACGAGGGAGGAGATTGCGGCGGCGTCTGCGCAGAAATTGCGGCAGCGACGATGGCAACCATTGCGAACCCGATCAGCTTGTGCATCAGCTCCTCTGTCTTCGGTCGAGCACTTAGGACTCAGGACTCAGGACTCAGGACTAAAACGTGAGAATCACATTCGTAAACACGTGGTACAGCGTCCCTGGGCTCTCGTAAATCTGGTTGAAGCCGCGGCCGGGGATGAAGGCGGCAGCGCCGCCGACGATGACGAAGTTCTGGTTGAGAAACGGGCGATAGCGGAGGCCGAGGCTCAGGTCGGTGCCGAGCGTTGGGTCGATGTCGCCCTGGAAGAGAAGCTGCTCGACGGTCTTCGTGCTGTCGAGGCGGATGTAGTTGCCGGTGAGGATTGCTTTGAGTCGCGGCGTGACGTCGATATCGACTCCGGCCGTCAGAAGCTGCACGCCGGGATTGACGAAGTTCGGCTGACCTTCATCTTTGCTCGACCGCAAATCGGGAAGGAGACTGCCGCGCTCGACGAGTGAGACGCCGGTGTTCGGGAGGCGGATGCCGAGGCGGTTGAAGAAGCTGAAGCCGCCGCCGGCAAAGTTCTGCGATTCGAAGATGGCGTCGAAGCCGGTGGCGCGGCGGTCGCGCGGATTGCGATCACCGCTCGCGTAGAAGATGCCGATGCGCGGACGCCACCAGTCGCGGTCGTACGACACTTCGAGCGCGGCCAGTCCGGCGCGAATCGTGACCGCATCTTTGTCGCGCAGACGCGGGTCGGGACCGGCGATCGGATTGAGGCTGTCGCGACCGAAGACGTAGTAGAGCGCGTGATCGATGTTGAAGCGGCCGATGTGGCCGACGCCGGCGGCGCCGACGTACGTCGCGTCGATCTCATGCGGCTGGAAGACGCCGACCGGAGCGGGACGTACGAGGATGCCGTTGCGGTCGTACTTCAGCGTCGCGTCATCGTGAAAGTGATGGACGCTGAACTCTTCGGTGAAGCCCTTCACCAGGAAGTCCTGCCAGTAAACGTTGGCGATGGCGACCTGCTGATCGCGCAGCTCGAACGTATTCAGTCCGCTGTTGGTGTCTTTCTCGAGGCGATCGAAGTAGGCGAGGTTGTACTGAAAACGGTTCGACGCGTAGTTGCCGAAGAGGCGAACGCCGAGGTTCGTGTCGGAGAAGATGAAGCCGCGGAAGTCGCTCGTGAACGGCTGCGAGCCGACGCGGACCGAGACGATGTCGTAGTTCGAGGTGAGGTCGCGCAGCTTCCGTTCGTAGAAGAGTTCCTGCAGCGACGCGCGTCCGTCGCGGCGTTCGGTGCCGCGGCGCACGTCGGGTTTCACGACCGCGTTTTCCTGCACGCGCAGATCGGTGAAGTTGCCGATGATCGTCGCCTTCACGCGCTGCTTGATCGGCTGGAAGGCGGTGTTTCCCTGGAAGAGATCGGCCGAGAGGATGACGTTCTCGGCGAAGAAGTTCTGGTTGTCGTCGCCGAAGAACGTGATGCTGGTCGGACGGACTGCACTCGGACTGGACGGCGTCGGCAGCGTGCGTGATTCGGCGAGCGTGTCGGAGATGCCGGTCAGCACGAGGAACCAGTCCTGTCCGTGAATCGGCAGATCGCCTTTGAGGAGATTTTTGTTGTACGGATCGAGCGTGGCGCCGCGGTTGCCGATGGCACGCGCGCGTGGATTTTCATCGAGCTCGTACGGCGGCGGCGCGATGCGCCAGCGGTCCGTCATCTGCTGGAAGTTCGACGGATCGTCGAGCAGCGGCTGATAGAACATGATGGCGTTGCCGAACGGCGACTGCCGCGCGACGTTGTCGCCGACCTGCACGCGAATCAGCTGCGTTGTGCGGACGTCGCCGGCGGTGACGTTGAAGTCGTACGTGCCGGTCGTGATCGGCTGATAGATCGTCACCTGCCACGTGCCGCTCGGCGAGGTGCGCGTCGCGGTGCGGATGATGTTCGGGATCTCGACGTTGATCTCGCTGCCGGGCGGCAGCGTGCTGGTGCCGCTGATCGTGAACGGGATGGCGTTGACGAAGATCGGCTGATCGTCGTTGACGTGAATCTCCGCCGCGAAGAGCGGGACGGCGGCGAGCAGCAGCAGTGTGATGAGCGCGGTGCGTCTTACGAGCACGGCTTCCCCCCGCATTCAGTTACACCTTCCGGTTGCCGGGGGAACTTGAACATGGGGAGTCGGGCGCCGTCGATCTTGATGCGATCGGCCCATTTGTCTTTCGGAGGAATGAGGTCGCCGGCGGCGAGATAGGTTACGTAGTCGTCCTGTTCGATGCCGTCGCCGCTGACGCCGAGGCCGCCGATCAGTTTGCCGCCGCGCACGAGCGGCGTGGAGCCGCCGAAAAAGACGATGCCGTTCTGGTTTTTGTTCGGAGCCTGCGAGCCCTGGCTGCAGAGATTCGTGACGTTCTTTTGATAGAGCGAGAACCATGGACCCGGCGCGACTTTGAAGACTTTCGAATCGATGCCCGGCGGATAGAACGGCTGCGATCCGAAGCCGATCGTGCGGCCGGTAACGAACGTCCCGGCCGGAATGCCGGGCAGATCGTTGCGCGCGTTCGGATCGCTGCTGTTGAAGTAGACGACGTTGCGCGCTTTGGCCGGCGCGACATCGACCGCGTCGAAGAGCGCGTCTTCCATTCGATAGTGCGCGAGCAGCGTGCCGTCGGTGTCGGCGACGGTGATGACCATGCGTGTGTAGCGGCCGAGCGGGAGACGAACCTGCGCGCGCGTGCGGCGCGACGCGACGATGGCGCGCTGCACGATGTCGTCGACGTCTTTCTGCGACAATCCGCCGCTGCCGGCGAACGGTCCGACGAGGTAACCGTTCGGCGCGCAGCCGCCGTCGAACGGCCCGAAGGTGAATGCGCCGGCGGTCGTCCCGGGCGAAGTTCCTTCCGGCTGTTCGAGTCCGATCGGCAATCCGTCAGCGTTGAACTTCAGCTTCTGATCGAAGCCGATGAACGGGAGGCGGAAGCCTTCGATGAAAACGTTCTGCGGTTCCGGCAGCGGGTAGGCGGGCAGCGGAACGATGCCGGTGCCGAGGCCGCCGAATGCGCCGGTGACGGCGGCGAACTCTTCGAGCTGCGGATCGCCGTCGATTCCCCAGACGCCGATTGCGCCGAGGAGCCGGCCGTTGGAGACGATCCCTTCGTTGATGCGATCGAGTCCGGGAGCGATGATGCGATAGAGCGGAATGCCGCCGGCGCGCACGGGACGATCGTCGATCGTCTGCGGATACGGCGCGTCATCAGGCTGCACTTTGCCGGTGAGCAGTCCGGCGCCGCAGCCTGATGAATCGGTCGAGTTGCACGGCTTGTCGCTGATCGCGGAAGCCTCGATCGAGCGGGTGCGCAGCACGCATTTGCCGGTGTTCCAGGTGACGTTCAGATCGCAGCCGCGGTTCGACTGTTCGATTCCGTAGAGCGCGCCGACCGAAGCGTTGATGACGCCCGGCGGGAAGTGGACCTGGCTGATGAAGCGAACGGTGCGCGACGAAAGCGGCGCCTGACTGTTGCTGAAGAATGCCGTGGTACGCGCGACGCCGAGCGCGAAATCGTCGTTCGCCGGATTCGCACCCGGCTGGCGAAAGACGGCGAGCGCGCGGCCGGAGCGATCGACGATGGCGATCGTGGCGGTGTTGACGTTCAGCGCGGACGCCGCGGCATTGACGATGGCGGTGATCTCCGGCCTGGAGAGCGCGGCGAACGGCTGCGGACCGACGTCGCCGATGGCGCCGTCGCTGCAGAGTTGCGGGCCTGGCAAGATGATGTCGCAGCCGCCCGCGTCCACCGGCGGTGTCGCGTTCTCTTCCTGCGCGGAAACAAGGCGCGCCGACAACAGCAGCGCCATCACGATCGCCTTCTTGCCCATCACGCTCACCTCAAATCTGGTAGACGAATGTGGCCACGCCGTCGGCCAAAATCAACGTATCACCGCGCTTCAACTGCACCTCGGTGATCCGTTCGGTTCCTTCCTTACCGAGGAAGGTGCCGTTCGTCGAATTCTGGTCGATTGCCCAAACCTTACCACTGCGCGGCGTGATCCGAACATGGCGTTTGGAAATACGGCTATCAGGAATGACAACTTTCGAAAGCGACTCATCGCGGCCGATGTAGAAGCCGTCGTCTTCGATGATGAAGCGCTGACCTTCGAGCGGACCGCTCGTGCAGTGGAGCATGCCGAACCACAGCATCATCTCGGTGGCGCCGGGAGTCGGCTCGGACGCTTCGTCTTTGCGCATCATCTGCGTTGCTTCCGCCGCTTCGGCGCGCGCGGACTGCGCGGGCGTCGGCGGCGGCGCGGGGGCGGCG
>JAOBAU010000433.1 GCA_025463165.1 Acidobacteriota bacterium
CTCTCCCTCCGGGAGAGGGTGCCGAAGGCGGGTGAGGGGCCAGGCACAACGCCAAAGTTCCCTTTCCCATCTCCTCCGCGTCTAATGCGCTCGGAGGCTCTCCGTGCACTTTGTCTCGCTCGTTCTCACACTCATCACCTTCTGGTTCGATGTCGCGCCGCCGGCGAAGTACACGACGCTGCGCGCCGAGGCTGAGACGCGATACGCGGAGAAGTCGTTCGCGCGTGCGCATGAGCTTTATGAATCTGCAGCGAAGCTCGAGCTGCCGGCGGCCGAACGGCGCTGGGTCGAGCTGCGGCTCGCCGACACCGCGTGGCGCACGGACGCGGCGAATCCGGCGACCGACGTCACAGCGCGCGATGCCGCGCGCGATGCACTGCTCGAGCTGATTCGGAAGAGCGGCGACGACCTTGATCGCGTCTGGGCGGAGGCGAAAGAATCGCTTGGCGATTACTTCGGCACGCATCCGCAGCTGATGCAGCAGGGAACGGCGCGGCCGTATTACGAAGCGGCGCTCGACTGGTGGGCGGGCAGCGACGACCTCGCGCTGGCGCGCCGCCGCTATCTCGACATCGTCTGGCGGCTTGCGCGCAATCAGTGGAACGGCGAGGACAATCCGCAGCAACTCGGACGCGACATCCTCAACAACGCTGTTGCCATCGCTGACACGCCGGAGGAGCGTGCGCGCTCGCGTTATCTCCTCTCGCTCCTGCTCCTCAATGACGGAGCGGGACCGGCCGATCAGGGATTCAAGCTGCTCGACGAAGTGATCGCCGCCGGCCGCGCGACGTCGTACTACGACGACGCCCTCTTTCTCGCCGCGCAGCAGCTCGAGTCGCGCGGCGCGCCGGTCGTGCTCGAAGACGGACGTCCCGGCTTCCGGCCCGACTACAGGAAAGCCTTATCGCTCTATCGCCGCATCGTCGAAGAGCTCAAGCCGGGGGAAACGAAGTACTTCCCGCAGGCCGAGTCGGCCATCCGGAAGATCACCGGAATCAACATCGACATCGTGACCGCCGGTACGTTCCTGCCGCGTTCCGAACAGGAAGTGACGTTCGTGGCGCGCAACGCGAAGCAGCTCGACGTCACGATCAGCGCCGTTGACCTCGCGCGTGACCTCGACGCCAGCTCGAACAGTTATCGCACGCTCGCCGGTTCGATCCGCCCCGATCGCGGGCGGATCGTCCGTACGTTGACCATCGACATGCACGACGCCGGCGACTACGCGCCGCGGCGCGAAACGCTGCGTCTCTCGCCGCCGCTGGAACCGGGCGCATACGTCATCCATGCGCGCGCCGGCAGCAACGGTAACTCGACGACGCTGCTCGTGACCGACGCCGCGATCGTCGCGCATTCGACGCCGCACCGCCTCGAGGTTTACTTCGCCGACGTCCTGACCGGCGCACCGATCGCCGGCGCCCAGGTTTTCATGTGGGAGCACGCCAACTCTCGCGAGGTCACGCGCCTCGCGCAGACAGATGCGAACGGACTGGCGTCATTCGACACGCCGGGGAGCGCGAACGGTCGAATGCTCATCACTGCCTCCGCCGGTGCACGACAGGCGTACCACGAGCTCTACGAGTATCGCGGGAACGACGCCGACGACGCGTACTGGCACGTCTATGCGTTCACCGATCGTCCCGCGTTTCGTCCCGGCGAAACCGTGCAATGGAAGATCATCGCCCGCGAGCATCGCGACGAACAGTGGCTGACGCCGGCGAAGAAAAAACTCGCGTACGACGTCACCGGTCCGCGCGGCGAGAAGGTGGCATCGGGCGAAGCGCAGCTCAACGAGTACGGCACGTTCTCGGGGGAGCTGCCGCTGACGAGTGCGATGGCACTCGGCTCCTACACGATCACGTTCCGCACCGTCGGCGAAAAATCGGAGCAGGTCGATACCGCGCAGTTCTTCCAGCTCGAGGAGTACAAGCTCCCGGAGTTCCGCGTCGCGGTCACTACGCCCGCGAAGAAGCTCTACCGCCTCGGCGACACCGTCGAAGCAACGATCGACGCCTCGTACTACTTCGGCGGCGCGGTCGCGAATGCATCGGTCGAAGTCGTCGTGCACGAGGAGACGCTTTTCCGCGGCTGGTATCCGTACCGCGCTTACCCCTGGTACTACGAGAACGAGAGCGAGCGATACGGTTACGGCGGCGACGTGATCGTGAAGCGCGAGACGCTGCGCACCGATGCGAATGGCCGCGCGCTCGTCCGCATCGACACGCCCAGCGACGGACGCGAGCGGCGCTTCCGAATCGAAGCGCGCGTCATCGACGCGTCGCGCCGCGAGGTCACCGGCAACGGCAGCGTCACGGTGACGAAGCAGCGCTACAGCGTCTACGCATATCCGCGTCACTACATCCACCGCGCCGGCGATCCGGTGGCGATCGAATTCAAAGCGCTCGACGCGAACGAGCAGCCGGTGCAGACCACCGGCACGGTGAAAGTCACGCGCCGTGCCTGGCTGCGCGATGAGAAGCGTTATCGCGATGAAGAGGTCGCGACGTCGAAGGCGACGACCGATGCGAAGGGCGATGCGACGTTCACGTTCACGCCGCCGCGCGACGGTTACTACAGCGTGCAATGGACCAGTGAAGATCGCCTGGCCGGCGAGCCGCTGCGCGCCAGCGACGTCGTTACCGCCGAGACGGCCGTCTTTGTGGCTCGCGAAAACTCCATCGACATCGGCTACTGGCTCGCCGGCGGCATCCAGGTCATCGTCGACAAGGAGACAGTCAGTCCCGGCGAGACGGCGCAAGTGCTGATCGTTACGCCATCGAGCGGCCGCTGGGTGCTCTGGTCGACTGCCGGCGACGCGTTGCTCGACACGCGCGTCATCCATCTCGACGGCACCGCGAAAGTCATCCCGATCACGATCGACGATCGCCACTCGCCGAACTTTTTCGTCACCGCGACGTCGCTCTTCGATCGGACGCTGTCGACCGATACAAAGTCGATCGTCGTGCCGCCGCTCGCGCATTTCATCGACGTCGATGTGAAGCCCGACCGTGCCGAATACGAGCCGCGCCAGAACGGAAGCGTCACGATCACGACGCGCGACGCGACCGGCAAACCGGTGTCGGCGGAAGTTGCCGTATCGGTCTCGGATGAATCGGTGACCGCGATCGCCAGCGACCCGGCCGGGGATCCGCGTGAATCGTTCTTCGGGATTCTGCGAGGGCCGGCCGTGCAGGTGTCGAGCGGCGTGCAGTCGCAGCGGTACGTTCGCTACGT
>JAOBAU010000457.1 GCA_025463165.1 Acidobacteriota bacterium
CCATCGGCATCCTCTGGCTGCTCCTCTGGACGACCAACCGCCGCCGCAGCAAGGCGACGTTCGACATGGCCGACCGCGGCGGAGACGTCGAAGGGATGGTGCCGACGTTCATCGGCATCACCGAAGGCGCGTTGGACAAAGGAAACCGTGTCGAGGTTCTGCAGAACGGCCAATACTTCGATCGATTGCTCGACGACATCGCCAACGCGAAGTCGTCCATTCACCTCGAGACGTTCGTCTGGTGGAACGGCGATATTTGCGACCGCCTCGCCGCCGCGCTGGCACAACGGGCGCGCGACGGAATCGAAGTCCGTTTCCTGATCGACTACTCCGGATCGTCGCGCGCCAAACACCGGCACGAAATGATCGAGTCACTTCGCGAGGCCGGCTGCGAAGCGCATCTTTTTCATCCGCTGCGCTTCGACAACGTCGGCCGGATGAACAACCGCACGCACCGCAAGATCGCCGTGTTCGACGGCCGCATCGCCTACATCGGCGGACATGGCATCGCGCAGGAGTGGACGGGGCGCGCGCAGGACCGCGAGCATTGGCGCGACACGCACGTCCGCATGGAAGGCCCGGTCGCGGGCACCGTGCAAGGCGTCTTCTGCGAGAACTGGATCGAAGAGACCGGCCACGTTCCCGCCGGAGAGAAGTACTTTCCGAAGCTCGAGCCGGTGGCCGATACCGACGCGCACGTCGCCTTCGCCTCGCCGCGCGACAGCATTTCCACCGTGCAACTCCTTTACTACTTAGCGATCGGCGCCGCACAGAAGGAGCTCCTCATCCAGAATCCGTATTTTCTGCCGCACGCCGACGCGATCGAGGAGCTGAAGGAAGCGGTGCGCCGCGGCGTCGACGTTCGCATCATGCTGCCGGCCGCGGAGGTCATCGATTCGCCGCTCGTGCAGCACGCCAGCCATCATCACTTTGGCGACCTGCTCGAATGCGGCGTGCGCGTTTTCGAGTATCGCAAGACGCTGCTGCATCAGAAGGTGATGATCGTCGACCAGTCGTGGTCGTGCGTCGGCTCGACGAACTTCGACGACCGTTCGTTCCTGCTCAACGACGAAGTCAGCGTCGGCTTCACCGATCCGCGCATCGCGGCGCAACTGCGCAAGGCCTTTTTCGAGGATGCGAAGTCGTGCAGCGAAATTCAATTCGACGAATGGCGCAAGCGCGCGTGGTCGCACAAGCTGCTCGACGGAACTGCGTTCCTGTCGCGGCGCGAGCTGTGAGTCACCTGCGTCGCAGAAGCCGCCACGCCGTCCAGCCGGCGGCGATCGCAATCAGTGGAAAGACGACGAGCCCGATGTACGCGCCATGCCCGTTCGCTCGGACGGCCGTCATGAATTGCGTCACGTACAGCAAACGGCACGTGTAGAAGATGAAGAACGCGCTGATGAGCGCGAGGATGATTCCGCCAACGGATCTCACTTCCGAAAGACCTCGCTGCGCAGCGTACCGCCCTCGGTGGCGTCGAACATCCGCTGCAGCGCGCGATCGGCGGGCACGCGGATGTCCTCGGGCACTTCGATCTCGTAGCGCATGTACTTCAGCGAGTCGCGCACATCTTCCAGCGACGTCACCTTCATGAACGTGCAGAGCTTGCACCCTTTGACGAACGTCTTGTCCGGCACTTCCATCGCCAGGCGGTCGGAGAGGCCGCATTCCGTGACCACGAGAAAGCGCTTGGCCGGCCGCTCCTTCGCGTACTTCACCATCCCCGAGGTGGAGAGGACGGCGTCGGCGAGCCTGGCGACGTCAGCACGGCACTCCGGATGGACGAGAATCTCGATCTCAGGATCGGCCTCGCGAATGCGCGCCACCTCATGCGGCGTGATCTGCTGATGCACGTAGCAGAAGCCTTCCCACGGAATGATGTTCTTCTCCGGTACCTGCTCGGCCACATGCCGCGCCAGGTTGCGATCGGGAACGAAGAGAATGTTCTTGTTCGGCAGCGTGCGCACGACCTTCGCCGCGTTGGCCGATGTCACGATGACGTCCGACAGCGCCTTCACCGCCGCAGTCGTGTTCACGTAGCTGACCACGGCGAGATCGTCGAACTCCGTCTTCAGTTCCGCGATCCGTTTCTTCAGATCCTCGGCAGGCGCGGAGTCGGCGAGCTGGCATCCGGCGGCGAGATTCGGCAGCAGCACGGTGCGCGACGGATTGACGATCTTCGCCGTCTCCGCCATGAAGTGAACGCCGCAAAAGTCGATGACGTCGGCGTCCTTGACCTTCGACGCCATCAGCGCCAGCTCGAGCGAGTCGCCGACGAAATCAGCAACCTTCAGAATCTCCGGCCGATAGTAGTTGTGCGCAACGATGACCGCATTGCGCTCCTTCTTCAGCGCCCGGATCTCCTCATGCAGCAACTCGAATCCACGGACATCGTCCTCCGTGTACTCATACGTCTTGACGCGGCTCAGCTCTTCAAAAAGGGTCGACATGCTGACGCGAACTCTAGCGGATTCGAGGCCATTTCACTCGTAGTGACTCCACATACGTAGAACCTGCACCGTTCGGTTAGCCGGATCGATTTTGTAAACGAGACGGTGCTGCCGATTGATCCGGCGCGAATAAAAACCGGCGAGATCGCCGACAAGCTTCTCAAACGGCGGTGGGTTGCGATAAGGATCGTCTCGCAAAATGGCAAGCAGCTCGTCGACCTTTTCCTTGAGTCCCGCTGCTGCGACTTTTCTTGCTTCTTT
>JAOBAU010000025.1 GCA_025463165.1 Acidobacteriota bacterium
CCGGACGCAACTGAAAGCGGAAGCAATCGCAGGCGTAACCACCGTCTGCGCGACGGTCGAGGAAGCGGTCCGCGACGCTGACATCATCGTGACCGCGACCAGCTCACGCGAGCCGGTGTTGCGGCGCGAATGGATCGCCGACGGTGCGCACATCAACGCGGTTGGCTCGAGCGTCGCCAGTGCGAGAGAGCTCGACGGCGCCACGGTCGCGGCCGCTTCACACTTCTTCGATCGCCGCGAATCGACGATCAACGAATCGGGTGACGACCTCGGCGCGCTCCGCGATGGCGCGATCAGCGGGCCGGAGCTTATTCGCGGCGAGCTCGGCGACCTGCTGCTGCGGAGAGTGGAAGGGCGAAGGACCGCGGAGGAGATTACGTTGTTCAAGTCGCTCGGGCTGGCGGTTGAAGACCTGGTGGCCGCACAGTTTCTGTACGATAAAGCGCTCGCGGGCGGCGGTGGAACGTGGCTCGATTTCTAGACGCGGCCCCGATCGGAATAAGGATTCAGGCACCAGGGTTAGCGCCGGTCCGGGCTTGACAACCGCCCGACCGACGCGTATGGTGCGCCGGTTTCCCTCCACGGGAGTCATTTTTTCGCTGCAGGTGTCTTCAGTAATTCGAGGATAGGAATGCCAACGATCAACCAACTCGTCAGCCAGGGTCGTGCAAAGCTGGCGGTGAAAACCAAGTCTCCGGCGCTGCAGTCGAGCCCGCAGAAGCGCGGCGTTTGCACGCGCGTTTACACCTCGACTCCGAAGAAGCCGAACTCGGCGCTCCGCAAGGTTGCGCGCGTTCGTCTGACGAACGGCGTCGAAGTCACCACGTACATCCCGGGCGTCGGCCACAACCTTCAGGAACACTCCATCGTCCTGATTCGCGGCGGCCGTGTGAAGGATCTTCCGGGTGTTCGTTACCACGTCATTCGCGGCACGCTCGACACGGTCGGCGTCGCGAAGCGCAAGCAGGGACGTTCGAAGTACGGCGCGAAGCGCCCGAAGGCTTAAGTTTAATCAACAGGATAAGTTAGCCAATGCCGAGACGACGTGAAGTTCCCAAACGCGAGATCCTGCCGGATCCGGTCTACAACAGCCAGCTCGTCACCAAGTTCATCAACTCGCTCATGAGCGAGGGACGGAAATCGGTGGCTGAGCGCGTCTTCTATGGTGCTCTTCGCAAGGTCGAAGATCGCGCCAAGGACGATGCCCTCAAGCTGTTCAAGAAGGCCGTCGACAATGTGAAGCCGTCGCTCGAGGTGAAGAGCCGTCGTGTCGGTGGATCGAACTACCAGGTGCCGATCGAAGTGCGCCCCTCGCGCCGCACGGCTCTGGCGATCCGCTGGCTGATCAGCTACGCCAACACCCGCGGCGAGAAGACCATGGTCGACAAGCTTGCAGGCGAGATCATGGACGCGGCGAACAATCGCGGCAACGCGATCAAGAAGCGCGAAGACACGCACAAAATGGCGGAAGCGAACAAAGCATTCGCTCACTACCGCTGGTAGCAATTTTTTAGATTCACGGCTGTTGGAGTACTGTCCGGCGCCTCAGGTGCCGGACACCACGAAGTGACTTTCCGTAGCTCCGTCTCGACCGGATAACACAGAAGAGTCGTCTGTTCTGCGGTTCCGGACCGAGCAACGGGAAAACCTAGAGTTCGCACAATTCAGCGCGCCCTCGCGAAGGGCGCAGAAGCGCGGTCTGCGGCGAAAGCTGCCGCTGAGCGCGTGTCGTTGTCCGTCAGGCAAGAGGAAGTCATGGCACGTTCACATCCCCTGGATAAAACGCGAAACATCGGAATCATGGCGCACATCGACGCGGGTAAAACCACGACGACGGAGCGCATCCTCTATTACACGGGCATCACTCACAAGATCGGTGAAGTGCACGACGGTACCGCGACGATGGACTGGATGGTCCAGGAGCAGGAGCGCGGCATCACCATCACTTCCGCTGCGACGACGGCCACGTGGGGCGACGTCCGCGTCAACATCATCGATACTCCGGGCCACGTCGACTTCACCGTTGAAGTCGAGCGTTCGCTGCGCGTCCTCGACGGCGCGGTCGGCGTTTTCTGCGCCGTCGGCGGCGTCGAGCCGCAGTCCGAAACCGTGTGGCGTCAGGCCGACAAGTACGGCGTTCCGCGCCTCGCCTTCATCAACAAAATGGACCGCGTCGGCGCGAACTTCGCGGCGGTCGTGGCCCAGGTTCGCCATAAGCTCGGCAAAAACGCGGTCGCTCTCCAGCTTCCGATCGGTGCCGAGGATCAGTTCAAAGGCGTCATCGACCTCGTGCAGATGCGCGCGCTCCTTTTCAAGGACGAGTCGCTCGGCGCGAAGTACGAGATCGGCGAGATTCCGGCCGAGATGCGCGAAGAGGCCGAGCGCTACCGCGAGAAGCTGGTTGAGTCGATCGCCGAGCAGCATGACGAGCTTCTCGAGAAGTACCTTGCCGGCGAGCCGATCGAGCTCAGCGAGCTGAAGGCAGCGCTTCGCGAAGCCACCATTGCACAGAAAATCACGCCGGTCCTCTGCGGTTCGGCGTTCAAGAACAAAGGTGTTCAGCCGCTGCTCGACGCGGTGGTCGACTACCTCCCGAGCCCGCTCGACATCCCGCCGGTCAAGGGCGTGAATCCGGACGACGAGTCGTTCATGGAGCGCGCGGCCTCGGACAGCGAGCCGTTCGCGGCGCTCGTCTTCAAGATCATGACCGACCCGTTCGTCGGCCAGCTGGCCTTCTTCCGCGTTTACTCGGGTCACATCGAGTCGGGCACCGCGGTGCTCAACACGACGAAGGGCAACACCGAGCGCATCGGACGTCTGCTGAAGATGCATGCGAACAAGCGCGAAGAGATCAAGGAAGTGTGGGCGGGTGACATCGGCGCGGCCGTCGGCCTGAAGAGCGTCACCACCGGCGACACGATCTGCGATCGCGACAAGCCGATCGTCCTCGAGACGATGACGTTCCCGGAGCCGGTCATCGCGGTTGCGATCGAGCCGAAGACGAAGGTCGACCAGGAAAAGATGGGCCAGGCACTCGCCAAGCTCATGCAGGAAGATCCGACCTTCAAGGTTCACACGGACATCGAAACCAACCAGACCATCATCCGCGGGATGGGGGAGCTGCACCTCGAGATCATCGTCGATCGCATGGTGCGCGAGTTCGGAGTCGCGGCAAACGTCGGCAAGCCGCAGGTTGCGTATCGCGAAGCGATCACGCGCAAGTCGGAAGCCGAAGGCAAGTTCGTTCGCCAGTCCGGTGGTAAGGGCCAGTTCGGCCACGTCAAGATGCGCTTCGAGCCTCTCGAAGGCGGCGGGTTCGAGTTCGTCAACGAGATCGTTGGCGGATCGGTTCCGCGTGAGTTCATCAAGCCGACCGAGCAGGGCATCAAGGAAGCGCTCGAGCGCGGCATCGTCGCCGGTTATCCGATGACGGGCGTCCGGGCGATTCTCTATGACGGCTCGTACCACGACGTCGACTCGTCGGAAATGGCGTTCAAGATCGCCGGCTCGATGGCCTTCCAGGAAGGCGCGAAGAAAGCCGGTCCGATTCTTCTCGAACCGATCATGGACGTCGAAGTGGTGACGCCGGAAGACTACGCCGGCGACGTGATGGGCGACCTTTCCCGCCGCCGCGGCAAGATCCAGCAGATGGACGAGCGCGCCGGAGCGAAAGTCATCCGCGCACACGTTCCGCTGTCGGAGATGTTCGGTTACGCAACACAGGTGCGCTCGATGTCGCAGGGACGCGCCAGCTACACGATGCAGTTCCTGGCGTACGAGCCGGCACCGAAGACCGTCGCGGAAGAAGTCATCGCGAAGAGCGCCGGCGCAACGCAGAGAATCTGAAACTGATCACAAGCTGAGGGCCGGCTTGCCGGCCTGACAAATTTCCTACAGAAAGCGAATACGCAGGGAGGTTTTCCGAAAATGGCGAAAGAGAAATTCGACCGCAGCAAACCGCACGTGAACATCGGAACGATCGGTCACGTCGACCATGGCAAGACGACCCTTACGGCGGCGATCACCCGCATCCTCGCCTCGAAGGGCACGGCTTCGTACGTCGCCTTCGATCAGATCGACAAGGCTCCGGAAGAGCGCGAGCGCGGCATCACCATCGCGACCGCGCACGTCGAGTACTCGACCGAGAAGCGCCATTACGCGCACGTCGATTGCCCGGGCCACGCCGACTACGTCAAGAACATGATCACCGGCGCCGCGCAGATGGACGGTGCGATCCTCGTGGTCGCAGCGACCGACGGCCCGATGCCGCAGACGCGCGAGCACATCCTGCTCTCCCGTCAGGTCGGTGTGCCGTACATCGTCGTCGCCCTGAACAAGGTCGATGCCGCTGATCCGGATCTTCTCGAGCTCGTCGAGCTCGAAGTCCGCGAGCTGCTCAGCTCGTACGACTTCCCGGGCGACGAGATTCCCATCGTTCGTGTTTCCGCGCTCCGCGCTCTCGAGTCCGGCGATGCCAACTCGGAGTGGGGCATGAAGATCATGGAACTGATGGACGCGGTCGACAGCTACATTCCGATTCCGGAACGTGCCATCGACAAGCCGTTCCTGATGCCGGTCGAAGACATCTTCTCGATCTCGGGCCGCGGCACGGTCGTCACCGGCCGCATCGAGCGCGGAATCGTCAAGGTCGGCGAGGAAATCGAGATCATCGGTCTGAAGCCAACGGTCAAGAAGGTCGTCACCGGCGTCGAGATGTTCCGCAAGCTCCTCGATCAGGGTCAGGCGGGCGACAACGTCGGCCTTCTGCTCCGCGGTGTGGAGCGCAAGGACGTCGAGCGCGGTCAGGTTCTGGCGAAGCCGGGCTCGATCACGCCGCACACGAAGTTCAAGGCCGAGGTCTACATTCTCACGAAGGAAGAGGGTGGACGTCACACGCCGTTCTTCAACGGCTACCGTCCGCAGTTCTACTTCCGTACGACCGACGTCACCGGCACGGCGCAGCTTGCCGAGGGCGCCGAGATGGTCATGCCGGGCGACAACACCGCGCTGACGATCAACCTCAACGCGCCGATCGCGATGGAAAAGGGTCTCCGTTTCGCAATCCGTGAAGGTGGCCGTACCGTCGGCGCCGGCACGGTGACCGACATCATCGAGTAGCCGACAAAAGGGGGAGAGGCAGAAATGTCTCTCCCCCGCGTTCTTTAAAGGTACAGAGCCATGATGAATGAAAAGATCCGCATCCGTCTCAAAGCGTACGACTACCGCGTTCTCGACCAGTCGACTTCAGAAATCGTCGACACGGCGCGGCGCACCGGCGCAAAGGTAGCGGGACCGATCCCTCTGCCGACGCAGATCTCACGCTACACCGTTCTGCGCAGCCCGCACGTCGACAAGAAGTCGCGGGAGCAGTTCGAGATGCGGACGCACAAGCGGCTGCTCGACATTCTCGAGCCGACGACCCAGACGGTCGACGCGCTCATGAAGCTCGAGCTCCCGGCCGGCGTCGACGTCGAGATCAAGGCGTTCGGCAAGTAACGACACACGAACCGAGGTTCGGTTCCAAGGTGAATTGATATGGCAATCGAAGGAATCATTGGCAAGAAGGTCGGAATGACCCAGGTGTTCGCGGAGGATGGAGCACTCATCCCCGTCACCGTCATCCAGGCCGGACCATGCCTGGTGGTACAAAAGAAAACGGCGGACAAGGACGGCTATGACGCCGTTCAGGTCGGCCTCGTGGAGAAGGTCTCGAATCGCCGCATCACCAGCGCGCAGCGCGGGCATTTCGAGAAGGCCGGCATCCAGCCGGTTCGGACGCTCGTCGAGTTCGATTACGACGGCGATGCGAACGTCGGCGATCGCGTGCAGGTCGACATCTTCAAACCGGGCGACTCGATCGACGTGGTCGGTCGCTCGAAGGGTAAAGGTTTCCAGGGCGTCATGAAGCGTCACCACTTCAGTGGCGGCCGCGCGACGCACGGCTCGATGTTCCACCGCGCTCCCGGTTCGATCGGCGCCTCGGCGTTCCCGTCGCGTGTCATGAAAGGCATGCGCATGGGCGGCCGGATGGGCGGCGATCAGATCACGGTCAAGAACCTCCGCGTGGCCAAGATCGACGTCGAGAACAACCTGCTCTACATCCGCGGCGCGGTCCCGGGCGGCCGGAACGGGCTCGTGGTCGTTCGTTTCTCGAAGAACGGGAAGCGGGGAGAGTAACCATGCCTACCATCGACGTCAAAGATTTCAACAACAAGAAAGTCGGCTCTGTCGACCTGCCGGAATCGATCTTCGCGTACCCGTACAAAGAGCATCTGATTCACGAAGCGGTGCGCAACTATCTCGCGTCGCTCCGTCAGGGAACGCACAAGACCAAAGTCCGTTCGGAAGTCAGCGGATCCGGCAAGAAGCCGTTCCGCCAGAAGGGAACCGGCCGCGCCCGTCAGGGTGGCAGCCGCCCGCCGATCCACCGCCACGGCGGTACGGTCTTCGGTCCGCAGCCGCGCGACTACTCGTACAAGATGAACGCGAAGGAGAAGAAGAACGCGCTGAAGTCGGCGCTCTCCCAGCGTGTGAAGGAAGGGAAGCTCGTCCTCGTCAGCGACCTCGCGGTCGACGAAGCGAAGACGAAGTCGCTCGCCGCCAAGGTTTTGAATCTCGGCGTCGAGGGAAGGGCGCTTCTCGTCGATACGATCGAGAACACCAACCTCGCCCTTGCCTCGCGCAACAACCCGAAACTGCGTCTCGTCGACGCCCTCGGCGTCAACGTCTATGACGTGGTCAACAGCCGCTACATCGTGCTCAGCCAGGCTGCGCTCGAGCGGCTGACGGAGGTTCTCGGTAATGAATAGCAACAAGATCATTCGTCGCCCGCTCGTCACCGAGAAGAGCACGATCATGCGCGAGACCGGCGCGAACATCATCTCGTTCGAAGTCGATCCGACCGCGAACAAGATTCAGGTTCGCACCGCCGTCGAAGAGCTCTTCAAAGTGAAGGTCGAAGAAGTCCGTCTGTTCAACGTCCGCGGAAAAATGAAGCGGATGGGCCGCTACGAAGGCAAGCGCCGCGACTGGCGCAAAGCGTACGTGCGGTTGAAGGCGGGGGAAAAAGCCCCCGATTTCGTCGAGGGCGTGTAGCACTCGGCTGATGGCGAAAAACTGAGGACACTATGCCAGTCAAAAATTACAAACCGACGTCGCCGGGTATCCGGTTTCAGACGCATCACTCGTTCGACGAGATCACGAAATCACGTCCCGAGAAGGCGCTGACGAAGGGCAAGCCGAAGACCGGTGGTCGCAATGCGATCGGCCGCGTTACCTCGCGCTTCATCGGCGGCGGTCACAAGCAGAAGTACCGCGACATCGACTTCAAGCGCGAGAAGTTCGGCATTCCTGCGAAGGTCGCCGCGGTTGAATACGATCCGAATCGCACGGCGCGCATCGCGCTGCTGCACTACGCCGACGGCGAGAAGCGTTACATCCTCGCGCCGAGCGGTCTGGAGGTCGGCTCGACGATCATGAGCGGACCCGAGTCCGACATTCTCGTCGGCAATGCACTGCCGCTCCTCAACATCCCTCTCGGCACGACGGTTCACAACATCGAGCTGAAGGAAGGAAAGGGCGGACAGATGGCTCGTTCGGCCGGAGCGTTCGCGCAGCTGATGGCGCGCGAAGGCGAATGGGCGACGCTGCGTCTGCCGTCGGGCGAGATGCGCAAGGTTCACGTGCGCTGCTACGCCACGATCGGACAGGTCGGCAACCTCGAGCACGAGAACATCTCCATCGGCAAAGCCGGCCGCACGCGTCACCGCGGCAAGCGCCCGCATAACCGCGGCGTGTCGATGAACCCGGTCGATCACCCGCTCGGCGGTGGTGAAGGCAAGACCTCCGGGGGCCGTCATCCGGTCACCCCGTGGGGCAAGCCGACCAAGGGTTACAAGACTCGCAAGAACAAGCAGACGAACAAGTTCATCGTCAAGCGGAGAACCAAGTAATGGCACGTTCAACCAAGAAGGGTCCGTTCATCGACAACCACCTCGAGAAGAAGGTGGCGACGATGAATCGCGAGCGCGACAAGAAGGTCATCAAGACGTGGTCGCGCCGCTCGACGATTATCCCCGACATGGTCGGCCACACCATCGCGGTGCACAACGGCCGCAAGTTCGTGCCGGTGTACGTTTCCGAGAACATGGTCGGTCACAAGCTCGGCGAGTTTTCGCTCACGCGTACGTTCAAAGGGCACAGCGGCAAGAAGGTCGACAAGTCGGCGAAGCCGGCTGGCAAGTAACCGGTCCTGGAGAGAACGATGGAAGCAACCGCAACACTCAGATATCTCAAAGCTTCGCCGCAGAAGGTCCGACTGGTCGTCGACCTGGTGCGGGGAAAGAAAGTGGAGGAGGCTCTTCAGATCCTCCGCTTCACGAAGAAGTCCGCTGCCAAAGACCTCGAAAAGCTGGTCCGGTCGGCCGTGGCGAATGCCGAGGTCAAAGACTCGGCCGTCGATACGGACGAGCTGGTCGTCTCGAAGATTTACGTCAACGAGGGACCGCGTGAGAAGCGTATCCAGCCGGCGCCGATGGGTCGCGCTTTCGGGATTCAGAAGCGGAAAGCGCACGTCACGGTGCATGTCTCGGATGATGTGAAAGCGGTCAACGAACGGACCGGCCAGGCCAGAGGCCGAGCCCGCGCCAAAAAGTAACGGAGGCAACCTTGGGTCAGAAAGTTAATCCGTACGGATTCCGGCTTGGTTTCAACAAGACGTGGCATTCCCGCTGGTTCGCGGGAAAGACCTACGCCGAAACGCTGCATCGCGATCTGAAGCTCCGCGAGGATCTGAAGAAGCGGTTGTCGCACGCCGGAGTCTCGGAGATCGACATCGAGCGCACGGCGAACAAGATGCGCATCAACATCTACACCTCGCGTCCCGGCATCATCATCGGACGCAAGGGCGCCGAGGTCGACAAGCT
>JAOBAU010000031.1 GCA_025463165.1 Acidobacteriota bacterium
TCTGACGCAGCGGGAGATATTTTACATAGATCCGGTAAAGGAGGTCGCGTTGCTGCCGCGGCGCGTTGTAGCGGACGGCCAGTTCGCGGCTTCGTTTCGCGAGCTCGTCGTTCGGATCGAGCTTCAGTACTTCGTCGAATTGCTGGATGGCGTCGGGGAGCCGCTCTTCCTGCAGCGCGGTCGCGCCGAGGTTGAAATGAACGTCGGTGAGCATCCGCTGAATGCTCTTGTTCTGCGGATCGGCGTCGGCGAGCGGCTGCAGACTGACGAGCGCGTCCTGGAATTTGCGCTCCTTGAAGAGCGCCTGCGCCGACTGCAGCTTCGCCACCTGCTGCGAGGCGGTTTCATAGAGCTGCTTCATGTCGGCGGGAAGTGCTTTGATGCGCTGCGCCGCTTCGAATGCTTTCGCCGCCGCGACGTAATCGTGTGCTTCAAACGCGACTTTGCCGTTGGAGAGATTTTCCTGATAGACGACCGCGGCCGGACGGCCGTCGACCATCTCGGCCGCCTGCGACTTCTTGTGCTGGAGGTCGGCCATCATCACCAGCGCTTTGTCGTGCAGAGGATCGTCGGGCTTGATGTCCTGCAGCATCGACATCGCCTGGTCGTACTTTCCCTGCTGCGCGAGCGTCTGCGCTTCTTTCAGGATCAGCGAGCTCGCGGCCGGATCGACAGCCGGCTTGGCCATGTACTTCGACCAGACGAACCAGCCGCCGCCGAGGAGCACGATGAGTCCGACTACCGCGCCGATGAGACCGAGCGGCAGCGGCTTCTTCGCCGCGGACGGCGCGGCTTTCGCCGCTTTCTTTTTCTCGGATGGCGCGGTTGCCGCTGGCGCCGTCATCGGATCGGGCGGCATCAGCGCCGACGGATCGTACGAGCCGCTCACCGCGTCATCGCTGAAGAGATCGTCATCGACACGGCTCGGCGGCGGCGTGTACTGCGATTCGAACGCTGCCGCGCCTCCCTCGGCGACCGTATCGCTGAGCCGCTCGAGATATTCGAGCGCTGTCTCGTTCGTCGGATCGGAGCGGAGCACGTCGTTGAACTTTGCGCGCGCGCCGACTTTGTCGCCGCGATCGTACGCGGCGACGGCGGCGGCGAGGGCACCCTCGACCTTCTGCTCGATGTCGCGCCGTTTTACTTTCGCGCGCTCGATCCGTTCCGACGCCTGTTCGTTCGTGACGTCGATCAGAAAGATGCGTGACCAGAGATCGATGGCCTGCTGGAACTCGCCGCCGTCGAATGCGCGATCGCCATCGGTGAGGTACTGCTGGATCTTCCGCTGATCGTCAGGACTCGTCTCGATCGACGCCGTCGCGAAATCGAACTCGCCGGTGGCCGGCGCTTTCGCCGCCGCGGGCGGCGCGGCGGGAGCGGGGGAGTCGAACGAGAAGCCGCCGGCGAACGGCGCGTCAGTCGATGGCGCGGGACTGCCGAACGAGAAACTGCCGAGCGCGTCCATCGTCGGTGTCGGCGCGGGCGACGGAGCATCGAACGAAAATCCTGAAGGCGCGGCGGGTGCGGCGGGAGGCGGCGTCGGTGCCGGCGAATCGAACGTGAAGCTCGCCGGTGATGGCGCCGCCGGCGGAGGTGCGGCTGGAGCGGGCGGCGTGAATGAATCGAAGGAGAACGATGCCGGCGCGGCGGCCGCCGGTTTTTCTTCTTCGAAGGTAAAGCCGAAGTCGGCGGCCGGCGCGGGACCGCGTCCCGGAGCCGCGGGCGGCGGAGGCGCGGCGGCCGGCTGATCGACGACGAATGACGTGTTCTGCGGATCGAAACTGAAGCCGCCCGATGATGGAGCGGCAGGAGCAGCTTGCTGAGCTCCGGAGGTGCCGCGCGCGACGAGCTGTTCCATGCGCGCGATGGCGGGATGATCGGGATCGAGTGAGCGCGCTTTCTCGAGATCGGTGCGTGCGGCCGGGACGTTTCCGTTGTTGACGTTCTGCTCGCACTTGCGGAGGAACTGCTCGACGAACGGCGCTGCTTCGAGCCGCTCGCGCGCCTGATCGCCCAATATCCGCGCCTCATCGTTCATCAAATCGTTCGTCAGCACCTCGGTGGTGATGTTGACGACCGTCTGATAATCGCGCGTGGTCATTGCCGCGCGCGCCTGAGCCATGGCGTCGTCGGCGTCGGCGGGGAGCAGCGAATCGACGTCGATCGGCAGGTTCGGGTTGCGTGTTTTGTCGACGAGCTTCTTCGCCGGATCGAACATCGGATCCATGCGAAGGATCAGTCCGCATCCGGCGATGACCTCGTCCATGCGGCCCTGTTTGTAGAGCGCCAGCGTCTGCTGGAAGGTCGAAATGACACGATCTTTCACTGCCGTCGACAGTGACGTATTCCCCGCGTAAGTGGCCATGGCGCGGGATTATACTCGCGGCCCATCGACCCTCACGGCAGGAAGGAGCACGCACCATGGACTACATCGCAACGACCGGCGCACCACAGGCGATCGGCCCTTATTCGCAGGCGGTTCGCATCGGAAACGTCGTCTATACATCGGGGCAGATCGCGCTCGATCCGGCCACCGGAAATCTGCTCGACGGTACGTTCGAAGTGCAGGCGCGACGCGTATTCGAGAATCTCCGCGCGGTGCTCAACGAAGCGGGCGGCGATTTCAGGAACGTCGCGCGCGCGACCGTTTTTCTCCTCGACCTCGCGAACTTCCAGGCGCTGAACGCGATCTACGCGGAGTATTTCGGCGACCACAAACCGGCGCGAACGACGGTCGGAGTCGCGCAGCTTCCGCGCGGCGCGGCGGTGGAGATCGATTTAATCGCCGTTCTTTAGTTATTTGTGGCATTGTGGTTGCAGCAGGAGCCCTTCAGAATGAAAACCTTCCTCGCAGCCACGATCGCCGTAACTTTCGCTCTTCCGGCATTTTCCGCCGCACGGCTGACGTATCAGATCAGGGACGCCGAAGTGCAGGTGGCGTGGCCGCAGAGCTCGTTTCCGATGCGGTATGAGGTCGATCGCCGCGTCGTGAATGCGACGCCCGAGGCTGCCGCGACGGTCGATCGTGCGTTCGCGGAGTGGGCGGCGGCGATTGACACCAACGTCACGTTCACCAACGGCGGCGTCGGCGATGGTTTGTCGGCAGGCAAAGACGGGCATAACACGATCTCGATCGCCGATGATCTCTTCGCCGGCCAGCGCTATGTCGCGCTGACGACGAACTGGTACGACGATGACGGCACGATGCGCGAAGGCGACATCCAGCTCGATCCGTCTGCGCTCAACGGCAACTACAACCTGCAGCAGGTCGTCGCGCACGAGATCGGTCACGTCCTCGGGCTCGATCACTCCGCCGTCATCTCGGCGGTCATGTATCCCTACGTCGGACGCGGCGGCACGCTGGCGCTCGACAGCGACGATCGCGTCGCCATCACCTCGATCTATCCGAAGTCCGATCCATCCGTTCGCGGCGCGACGCTCAAAGGCCGCGTGACCGGCGACGGCGGCGGGATCTTCGCCGCGCAGGTCGTTGCCGTCAATGCTACCGGCGAGCCGGTGGCGACCGGACTTACCAACGCCCAGGGCGATTTCGTCCTCGACAGCATTCCGGCCGGCCGTTACCGCCTCTATGCGGAACCGCTCGACGGACCTGTCGACATCAGAAATCTTTCCGGTGTCTGGCAGCAGGCGAAGCTCGTCTCGTTCCCGACGGAGTTCGCGGCAGGGGCGATCGACGTGCAGCCCGGCGTCATCTACGGCAATCTGGTGCTGTCGACGAACGGCTCATCGAAGCTGAATCCGCGCTGGATCGGCTCGACGAAAGCCGGATCGACCGACATATCGCTGGCCGCGAGCGCGGTCGTGCTGCACGCCGGACAACAGGTCACGATCGCGGTCGGCGGCGACGGCTTCACCAGCGGCATGACGACGTTCGAAGTGCTCAATCCCGGCTTCCGCCGCATCAGCGATTTCCGTTACTCCTCGAACTACGCTTCGGCGACGTTCGATGTCGCGACCGATACCGTTCCCGGCTCGGCCGTGATTCTCGTCCGCAGCGGCAACGAGACGGCGACGCTAACCGGCGCGCTGCGCATCGAAGGAACGCCGCGGGCTCGAGTAGCGCGCCGGTAGCGCCGCGTATACTTCTCCGATCCCAAACCGGAGGAGATACGAATGAACGTACGCAAACTGGCGCTGTACGCGTGTGCAGGTCTGATGGCGCTTCCGCTCGCGGCGAATGCCGCGGGTCCGATGAAAGCTGGCAAGTGGAAAGTCACGACGCAGATGGAAATGCCCGGCATGCCGGTCAAAATGCCGCCGATGACGATCGAGACCTGCGTCACCAAAGAGCAGGCTGAGAATCCCGAGAAGAGCGTTCCCGACGCCGGCAAGGACTGCAAGATCAACGACTACAAAGTCGACGGGAACACGGTCACGTGGAGCGTCTCGTGTCCGAAGCAGAGCATCACCGGCACCGGCTCGATCACGTACGCGGGCGACTCATACACCGGTTCGATGGACATGAAGATGGGCGAGCAGAGCATGACCGCGAAGTACACCGCCAAACGCACCGGCGACTGCGACAAGTAAAGTCAACAAAAGGGGGTCAGGTCTTGAAAGTTGACTTTAGCGAACTTCCGCTAAAGTCAACTTTCAAGACCTGACCCCCGAACTTGACTTTACTTCATCGCGGAGAGGCGGTGCTGGGCGAGCTGGTAGCTCGAGCCGGAGAGATCGACCTTCGGCTTCTCGACGCGTTTGTAGGCGGCGAGGGCGGCGTCGCGGACTCCGTAGCTTTCAGCGATGCGGCCGAGCACGTACCAGTCGTCGCTGTTCGGCTCTTCACGGCCGGCGACGTCGAGGCGCTTCATCAGCATCTCGCGCGCTTCGAGCGTCTTTCCCGTTTCCGCGTACAACGCGGCCAAGGTGTGCAGTGCCGGTGAGTTGTCGGTGCCGTTGTCCGTCGCGCGGCGCGCGTCTTCGATCGCTTTCTCGAAGTTGCGCGCGGTGAAGAGCGCGGTCCACGCGACGCTGTTGTAGTCGCTGTCGGTCGGCGAGAGCTCGTCGATGACCTGCCGGTAATACTTCTCGGATGCGTTGAAGTCGCCGGAACTCATCGCCACTTCGGCGAGTCCGCGGATGGCATCGATGTCTTTCGGCATCTTCTCGAGACGCGCTTTCGCGACGTTCGTCGCTTCCTCGGTTTTTCCGGCGCGAACGAGCGCACTGACGAGGAAGTTGAACGCGGTCGGCGATGACGGCAGCGCGGCGGCGAGTCGCTGCGAGACCTGAAGCGCCTTCGCCGCATCTTCGCGAACGGCGTAGATGCCGAGGAGCGCGGAGTCGATGGCGTTGCGCACTTCGTCGGTCGTTGCTTTCTCGCGCGCGGCGAGGAGGATCGGCTCCGATTTCGCGGAGACGCTCTTTCGCACCATCAGCGATGCGGCGGCGAGACGCACTTCATCGAGCGTCGCCGTCGGTTTGTCTTTCGGCCAGAGCACGGCGAACGGAGGACCGGCCAGCGGATCGTCACCGCTGGCGCGCGTCACGTTCTCGCGCGCCCAGTTGAGCCACTTGCGTCCGCTCTCGGCATCACCGGCATCGACGAAGCGCAGCACGCTCCAGCCGACGAGGTGCGGTTCTTTGTCGGACGCGCTGATCGCGTAGCGATCTTTCTCGCGGATGACGAAGAACGCGTCGTTGAGCTGCGCGCCGACGCCGGCCGGCACACGGCTGCGAATGCGATAGCCGCTCTTGTCGTCGCCGTCCTGCTGGAACTGCATCGCCGCGAGGCCGATGTCGATGAGCACGTCGGGGCTGAGGAACGAGCCCTTCATCGACAGCCGCGCCTGCGCAGCCTTCGCTTCCGACTCCTCGTCGTCAGAGATGTTCCGCTCGTCTTCGGCAATCCACTTCTTCTGCGTTTCCACCGACTCCATGCCGTCGAACATCGCGTGCATGACGACGCCGCGCGGCGCGTTCTCCGGCACTTCGATCTGCTCGCGCTGCTTCGTCTTGCGGAGGATGTCGACGAACGTGCGCGTCTTCGTCGAATCGGCATTGCCTTTCACCGCTTCTTCGTACAGATCGGCGGCGACGGAGTAGAGACGCAGCGGAAGCACGAGCTGCGCGGCACCGCCGACGCGCTCGCGACGCGATGAGGCGTCGAGCGTTCCCGCTTCCTTCAGCGCCGCGGCGCTTCCTTCGAGGCCGGCGGCGGCGACGATCTTCGCAAGCTCGCGCTGCGCGGAATCCTTCGCCGTCTTCGCGAAGTCGCGCAGCTCCGCGAAACGGCCGGAGCGTGCAAGGGCGGCGACGAGCTCGTTCTCGAAGCGATCGTCTTTCAGGTCGGTCGAGATGGCGCGGTACTCGGCGATCGCTTCATTCAGCTTCGCACCTTTGCCGAACAGCGTGCCGTCATCGCCGTACTCGTACAACTTCGCCAGTTCGACGCGGATGTTGAGATCTTTCGAATCGAGCTCTTTCGCTTTGCGATACGCGGCCAGCGCGCCCGGAAGATCGAAGCCCTTGCGATACGGACGTCCGATCAGGTCGTGCTGCAGCACGAACGCCAGTGCACGCTGCGCGGGCGCCGACTTCGGTTCGATCTGCACCGCGCGCCGCGCTTCCGCACGCGCTGATTCGCCGAGTCCGCCGGCGACGAGTGCGCGTGCAATATCGGAGTGATGACGCGCTTCATTCGGATGCAGCGCCACCATCTTGCGGTACTGCTCGAGCGCGCCGGCGACGTCGCCCGCGTTGAGCTTCGCTTTCCCGGCGTCGTCGAAGCCGACGAAGACGCTCTTGCGGTAGTCGTGTACCGCTTTGCGCATCTCCTCGAATTCGGTTGCGGTCAGGCGGCGCTTGCCGCTGTCGAACTTCAGCGTCGCCAGGACGATGCCTTCCGGCGCGAGCTTGTACTCCTGCGACAGCGTCGCGCTGCCGATCTTTACCGATTCAGTGGCCGGCAGTTCGCGCGCGATGAAGCCGGGCGGCGGAACGATCTTGTAGTTCCACTCGCGAACCGACGGCGATGGAAAGACGAAGTCGCGCGTCCGCTTCTTGCGCGCCGCTTCGGTTTTCGCCGCGTCGCTGTCGCTCGAATCATCGGGGAAATCGCGCAGCGGCCACGGCAGCGCGCTCATCAGGCCGGCCGGATAAATCGCGACGCCCGCTTCGCCGTCGATGCTGATGCCGCGCGATGCTTCGGCCGCTTCGATACGCAGCTGGAACGGCTTCGCGAGATCGTGTGCATCGTTCGCGTCGATCGTCTTCAGCTTCTTCGCCGCGTACACGTCTTCGACGTAGCGCTCGATCATCTCGCGGTACTGCTTGCGATCGGCGGTCGAGTATCCGCGACGGAGTCCTGATTCTTCAGCGCCGGTCGCCTCACTCACTTCAACGACCGCCGACTTTCCTTCTTCAACGAGCGTGAACGAGCGCGTTTCGAGATAGCGATTCGCGGGCGACTCGCTCATCGGAACCTGCGTCAGCGACGTCGTCGTGTCGCTGGCGACGAGGGCGTTGCGTCCCTGATCGGGCGCCGGCATTTCGTTCGCGCGTGCGAACTCGTCGGTCGGATCGATCCACATCGCCGGCTCGCCATCAACGATGACGATGGCGTGATTGAACTCGCCGAGGCCGGGGAGATCGGGCTGCACGTCGAGGTCGTGTCCCGAGCGAAGCAGCGCGACGTGCGCCTGGATTTTCGCGACGCGCAGCATTGCCACGAGCAGCGACGCCTTGTCTTTGCAATCGCCGTATTTGTGAGAGAGAACCTCGCGCGGCGCGCGCGGAATGATCGAGCCTTCGCCGACTTCGACGCCGGCGTAGCGAACGTTCTTCTGAATCGAGGCGAGGATGCGCGCGATCACTTCGCGGCGATCGGTGGCGTTGCCGACCGCGGCTTTCACTTCGTTTTCGATGCCTGCATCTTTGATCTGCTGCTCGACGATCTCGGCGTAGCGGCGCGCCACTTCCTGCCACGAGCGGCCGGTCGAGAACGCGACGTACGGCAGCGCCGACATGTCGTAGGGAAGGTAGTACTCGTAGTTTTCGACGGCCGGCAGCGGACCGGCCTCCCAGATGAGACGCTGGCGGCCGTTCTCTTCGGTCTTCTGCTGCTTCGCGTCGCTGCGATTGGCGATGTGAATCTCGAGCGAGGACGGCGCTTCGACGATGAGCCGCGACTGCTGCAGCGGCACGCCGCGTCCGAAGATGAAGCGGTCGGTGAGACCGGCGTCGGCGATCGGCGTTTTGTGCGTGTACGTCACGACCTGCTCGAGCACCGAGCCGGCGGCGATGCCGGGGAGCGGCGCGCGCACGATGCGGTTGTCGCTGAAGATGTCGAGGTCGTCCTGCGCGGCGGTCTCGGTGATCGCCTTCGCTTCGAGCGTGTGCACCGTGCCGTCTTTGGAGACGACGCGCGCTTCGATCTGCGGCTTCTCCTGGAACCACGGCGACCAGCCGGCTTCGACCGTCGACCAGTCATCGACCGCGGAGTCGGCGATGATCCGCGCCACGAGTCTGCGCGTGCTGACCGCATGTCCCTGCGCGTCGAACGAGTAGCGTGCTTCGTCGAGCAGCACGACCGCCCCCGCTTCGCCGGCGGAGACTTTCTCCGCCGCGGCGAGAAGAGCTTTCGGGTCGGCGCTGAGTGGTGCGCCGTTCCAGGGTAGATCGGAAGGGAAGAGGGAGCCGGCAAACGCGAAGAGCGCGACGGCTGCGAGGGACGCGACGCGCCCGTTGAATGACCGCATGACTACTCCTGGAGGAAAAATTTATTTGGACCGCGTAAATCGTAACACGGCAGGCGATTATTCGATGGCGGGCTCATGCCTTGCCGCCCACCACAACTGCGCGGCCATCAGCAACATGCCGAGGTCGCGAAAGATGACGAAGCGCATGTCGGCGAGGCGTTCCTCGACGGACTTCCCGGCGGCGCTGACGTCGAAGCAGCCGCAGTCGATCGCGTTGGCGCGTGCGAGATTGATAGAGATGGCGATGATGAAGGTGACTAGCATCGCGGCGATGAACGTCCGCGCGGTGCCGCGCCAGATGCCGAGAACCAGCGCGACGCCGCTGAGCAGCTCGATCCACGGCATCGTCAGCGCGCTGAGATTGACGAGCGAGCCGGGAACGATGCGGTAGTTGTAGATCATGTGCGCGAAGGACGGCGGATCGACGATCTTCGGCAGCGCGGCGGCGATGAAGATCACGCCGAGGGCAAGCTGCACGCGAATCGTCAGCCAGTGGGAGGCGAGGAGCGACTTCACGGCGCGCTCCCGGTTTTCGCCGGACCGCCGCGCTTCTGCCAGTCGGGGAAGCCGTCCTTGTAGACGTAAAGGTTGTTGAACTGCACGCCCCACAGTTTCTGCGCGAGCATGTGTGAGTCTTCGCAATCGCCGCCGCTGCAGTAGATGACGATCGGCTGAAGCTGCGCGCGCGGATCGTTCCGCTCTTCGTAGAGTTTGTTGACTTTGTCGTCGATGTCGGCTTCCCAGACCGAGTACGTGCGGGCGCCGGTGATGTGTCCCTGTTCGTAGACGGACGTGCGGCGCGCATCGAGGAAGAGCGCTCCGTGCGAATGCAGCCACGCGACGTCGACGCCGTGCAGCTCGACGTACGGTATGTCGGGATGCGCCGGGAAACGCTTCAGCGGAACCTCGGCGGGCGCGGCCGCGGCCGGCTG
>JAOBAU010000040.1 GCA_025463165.1 Acidobacteriota bacterium
TTCGGCGCCTTCGTCGACCTCGGTGGCATCGATGGTCTCCTCCACGTCTCGGAGATGAGCCGCCGCCGCGTCAGCGATCCGAAAGAACTCGTCGCTGTCGGCCAGCAGGTGGCGGTCAAAGTCATCAAGGTCGAGAACGACGGCAAGCGCATCTCGCTGTCGATGAAAGATCAGGAGCCCGATCCATGGTCGGACGTCGATGATCGTCATCCGGCCGGCACGCAGTTCACCGGACGCATCGTCCGCTCGACCGACTTCGGCCTCTTCGTCGAAGTGGAGCCGGGTCTCGATGGTCTCGTTCACTTCTCGCAGCTCCCGCTCGGCGTCAAGCAGGGCGACACGTCAGTCGCAATCGGCTCGACGGTCAGCGGCTGGGTGCGCGAAGTCGACGCATCGAAGAAGCGTCTGTCGCTTTCTCTCCGCGAGGTCGCGATTCACGATCCGTGGGAGAACGTGCAGCAGAAGTATCCGGCCGGCAAAGTGGTCGAAGGAACCGTCGATCACGGCGGCGCGCCGGGAATCTTCGTGCAGCTCGAAGCCGGCCTGACCGGTCTGATTCCGAACTCCGAGATCGTCGTGCCGCACGGAACCGAAGCAGCGCAGGCGCACGCGCCGGGCGAGAAGCTGATGGTTCGCATCATGAGCGTCGATCCGCAGCGCCGCCGTATTTCGCTGAGCCATGAAGCCGCGAAGGCGGCCGTCGATCGCGAGGAGTACGCGAAGATGATGGACGAGCGCGGCGAGAACGAAGGCGAGAGCGCGATGGCGATGGCGTTCCGCAAAGCGATGGAAAAGAAGTAAGCAACACGACAGAATGCAATCCTCGAAGGGCGGCCCGCAAAGCCGCCCTTTTCCTTGTACGGAGGTAAGCGATGCGAATCTTCATGACCGGTGCGACCGGATACATCGGCAGCGCGGTGGCCGCGGAGCTGCGAGAGCGCGGACACGAAGTGGCGGCGCTTGCGCGTCCCGATTCCGAAACGCGCGCACTTCGCGATCGCGGAGTCGTGATCGTTTCCGGCGACCTCGGCGACCTTCCATCGCTCGGTGCAACGCTCGACGGCAACGATGCGTTCATCCACATCGCGCAGGCGCAGTCGGCGGACAAGGCCGCACTCGATCGCGGCGCTGTCGACGCGTTCACGTCACGCGACGGATTCTTTCTCTACACGTCCGGCGTGTGGGTCGTCGGCAACACCGGCGACAACGTCGTCGATGAACAGTCGCCGATCGATCCGCTGCCGCTGGTGGCGTGGCGTCGTCCGCATGAAGAGCTCGTGCTGCGCTCCGGGAAACACGCGGTGCTGCGGCCGGGCTGCGTGTACGGCGGAAAGCAAAGTCTGCTCGCCGACTGGTTCGCGGCCGCCGATCAGGATCAGCCGATTCGCATCGTCGGCGATGGAAAGAACCGCTGGTCGATGGTGCACCTCGAGGAGCTGGCGGAGTTGTACGCGCTGATCGTCGAGCAGCGTGTCGCGGGAATGCTGCACGGCACCGACGACACGCGCGAATCGCTGCAGCTTTGCGCGGAGACATTGTCCGATACGATCGAGTACACGCCGGCCGATGAAGCACGCGCCGCGATGGGAGCGTTCGTCGATGCGCTGCTCGTCGATCAGCAGGTCGCGAGTGATGCGACGCGCGAGAAAGCCGGATGGACGCCGCGCCGCACGTTCACGAATTCAGTGGACGCGCAGTGGGCGGAGTGGCGGAAGGCGCGCGGCTAACGCAGGAAATCGATCAGCAGCTCGCTCACGCGCGCGGGCTCATCCGTCTGCACGAAGTGGCCGGCGGTGCTGATGCGCTCGACGCGCAGGTTCGGCACGTACTCGCTGAAGTTCTCGATCGTCGGCAGCGTGAAGACCGGATCGTGATCGCCCCAGACGATCATGACCGGCGCTTCGATCGGACGGACGAGCTGTCGCAGCTCGCTGCGTGATTTCGGCAGCGCGCGATACCAGTTCAGCATCCCGTCGATCGCTCCCGGTTTGCGCCACTGTTTGCGATAGGTCGCGACGTCTTCCGGCGTGAAGCGTCCGCCGCTTCGCAGCAGCATGCCGCCGCAGAAGCGGATGAAGAGATTCGGCAGCAAGCGCATCCGAAAGAAGAGCTGATACGAGAGCCGCAGTTTTTGCTGCATGCTGCGACGAACTTCGCGCGACAGCGGCACGGGATGCGGCGAGTTGAGCACCGCCAGACGCTCGATCTGTTCGGGATGCATCATCGCGTGAAACCACGCCGCCACTCCGCCCCAGTCGTGCGCGACGACGCGGCACGGCGAGTCGCCGCTCTGCACGATGAGGCCGGCGATGTCTTTCACGATCTCGGTGATCCGATAGGCCGCGACGTCCGCAGGTTTCGACGAATCGTTGTAGCCGCGCAGATCGGGAGCGATGACGCGGAAGCCGGCGGCGACGAGCGCCGGAATCTGATGACGCCACGAATACCAGGATTCGGGGAAGCCGTGAAGCAGCACGACGAGCGGCCCTTCGCCGTCTTCAACGTAGTGAAGCGTGACGTCGCCGACCCGCGCGGTTTTGTGCTGGAGCGTCATGACTCGGTGGCGATGTCTTTGAACGATTCCTTGTCGATCGCTTTGTCGTACGCGGCGCGGCCGGTGACCTTCTTCTCGTTGTACAGCTTTCGAATCGACGAGTCCATGTCGATCATCCCTTCGCGGACGCCGGTCTGAATCGAGGAGGTGATCTGCGACGTCTTTCCTTCGCGGATCATGTTGCCGATCGCGGGCGAGGCGAAAAGGATCTCCAGCGCGGCCACGCGGCCACCGCCGATCTTCGGCATGAGCTGCTGCGCGACGACGGAACGGATCGTTTCGCCGAGCACGGTGCGAATGCTTTCCTGTTCGCCGGCGGGGAAGACGCTGATGATGCGGTCCATCGTTTTCGCGGCGTTGTTGGTGTGCAGCGTGCCGAAGACGAGCGTCCCCTTTTCGGCGGCGGAGAGCGCCATCGAGATCGTCTCGAGGTCGCGCATCTCACCGACGAGGATGAGATCGGGATCTTCGCGGCCGGCCGCTTTCAGCGCTTCGGCGAACGACTTCGCATGCGAGCCGATCTCGCGCTGATGGATGAGGCACTTCTTGTTCGGATGCACGAACTCGATCGGATCTTCGATGGTGATGATGTGCAGCGAGCGCGTCTCGTTGATGAGATCGATGATGGCGGCGAGCGTCGTCGATTTGCCGGAGCCGGTCGGACCGGTGACGAGCACGAGTCCGCTGCGCAGCGACGCGACTTTGCGCACCGCTTCCGGCAACCCGAGCTGATCGATGGTCATGATCTTCGTCGGGATGACGCGGAACACCGCACCGGCGCCGCGCTGCTGCCGGAAGAGATTGACTCGATAACGCGCCACGCCCGGGATCTCATACGAGAAGTCGATGTCGCCGCTGCGAACGTAGTCGGTCCACAACCGCTCCGGCGTGATCGGCCGCAGCATGTCGGTGAAGTCGGCTTCGCTGAGCGTCCGATAGCGAATCGTCTCCATCGAACCGGACGCACGCAGCATCGGCGGCCGGCCGACGGTCAGATGGAAATCTGATGCGCCGCGGTCGTTCATTAGTTTTAGGAATCTGTCGATTTTTTGCATAGCAGTGAAGTACTGAGGACTGAGGACTGAGGACTGAGTAGAGCCGACGCGAAGCGACTCAGTCCTCAGTCCTCAGTCCTCAGTCCTCAGTACTGAAATTATGACGAATGATCATGCACCACCCTCCAACCCTGCTCCGTCTTCCGCATCAGCAGCGTGAAAAGTCCTTCGCGTGATTCCTTTGACATCGCCAGGTGCCAGCGGCCGCGAACGAAGGCGGCGTCGTTTGCGACGACGTCGATCACGACCTCGCTGAACGTCAGCGTGCCCATCTCTTTGCCTTCGCCCTGGTAGCGCTTTTTGTAGCGTTCGAGGGTTGGCTCCCAGCCGCGTGTGATCGTTGCGCCGCTGAAGAACGTCAGGTCGTTCGAGTGAATGTAGCCCTGCATGTAGGCGTCGAGATCGCCGTGGTTCCAGCCGGCGACCTGAGCGTCGAGCACTGCGCGGATCGCTGCTTGCTGATCGCCCGCGGGAGTCGTCGCGCAGGCGGCGAAGAGCAGCGCGATGATCGCGATCCTCTTCATCCTTTCACCTGCTTCAGGAACTCCGGCGAGAGCAGCGGCTCGAACTCTTCCCGTTTGTTCGCGGCCATGTATGCGGTCTCGGCGCTGATCTGATCGCGACGGACGAGATCCTTCAGCGCTTCATCGAACGTCTGCATGCCGAGGGAGCGGCCGATCTGCATCGCGGAGTAGATCTGGAACGTCTTCTCGTCGCGAATCATGCTGCCGATGTTGCTCGTCCCTTTCAGGATCTCGAAGCATGCGACCTGTTTGCGTCCTTCTTTCGCCGGCAGCAGCCGCTGCGCGATGACGTACTTCAGCGACTCGCTGAGCGACGCGCGAACCTGCGGCTGCTCGTCGGACGGGAAGCTGCCGATGATGCGATCGATCGATTTCGGTGCGCTCGTGGAGTTCAGCGTGCCGAGGACGATGTGGCCGGTCTCGGCGGCGGTGAGCGCGAGAAGAATCGACTCGTTGTCGCGCAGCTCGCCGATGACGATGACGTCGGGATCTTCGCGCAGCGCCGCGCGCAACGCGCGCGAGAACGACTCGGTGTGCGAGCCGACTTCGCGCTGATTGATGAGGCAGTTCTTGAACGGATGGACGAACTCGACGGGATCTTCCATCGTCAGCACGTGATCGCTGCGCGTCTCGTTGAAGAGGTTCACGAGCGCGGCCAGTGTCGTCGATTTGCCGGAGCCCGACGGGCCGCAGACGAGGACCAGTCCCTGGTGATAGTCGGCGATCTCGGCGAGCTGCGCGGGGAGCCCGAGGTCGTTAATGGTCGGGGGCTTTTCAGGGATGACGCGGAAGACGCCGTTGTAGCCTTTGTGATCGAAGAAGACGTTGCCGCGATAACGGCCGCCCTGCGGAATCGTGTAGCAGAAGTCGAGCTGATGTGTCTTCTCGAGCGTCTCCCACTGTTTCTCGGAGAGGATCTCGCGCAGCATCTCTTCGGTCTGCTGGGCGGTGAACGGCTCGCCCTGCGCGCGGACGAGCTCCGCGGAAAGACGGATGATCGGCGGCTGTCCGACGGAGAGATGAAAGTCGGAGCCGGCGCCGTTGCGCGTCGCCATCAGCAGCGCGTGCAGTTTCGGATCGCCCTGTCCGGCGCGCGCGACGAGCGCGTTGTTGCGGACGTTCGCGACATCCGCTTGCGAGAGCTGATCGCGCTTCGCGATCTCATCGAGGAATTCGAGCGCGCGCGTGCGCACGTTGCGATCGGGATCGGTGGTCGCGACTTTCATCACGACCTGCGGCACGGCCGGATGCGTGAAGTGTTTCAGCGCCTGCAGCACTTCGATGCGGACGTCGGGCGCCGGGTCGGCGAGCAGCTGGCCGAGGGCGTTGAGCGCGCGCGGATCGGCAATGCGGCCGAGCGCGTCGAGGGCGGACCATTTCAGCTCGGGATCGGCCAGCGCTGCGATGAGCGGCTCGACGGCGCGGGGATCTTTCAGACGGCCGAGCGCGTCGGCGGCGGCGATGCGAATCCACCAGTCGGAATCGCTGAGGAGCGTGATCGTGGCGGGGACGATGCGCGGATCGTCGAAGACCGATGCGACGCCGATCGCGGCCGCGCGCACCTCTTCATCGGGATCGCTGAGCAGCTCGACCACCGGATCGATGAGATCGTCGCCGAATGCGCGGATCGAATCGAGCGCGCGATCGCGCACGAAGCCGGCCAGCGTTCTCGAGAAGCGAACGTAACGTTTGATGATCTCGGCCGGATTGCCGATCGCCATCAGAATCTTCATGACGGCGGTGCGCGTGGCGGCTTCGCCCGACGCGATGA
>JAOBAU010000092.1 GCA_025463165.1 Acidobacteriota bacterium
AAAGCGCCGAGCGCGAGAAACGCCGGCGAGGAGCGAGCGAGGCGGTTGCGCAAGCGGCGCGATTGTAGCCGTACACTACCGCCCGTTCATGCGACGCCGCCGACACGTGCCGTCTCCCGCCACTCCCGTTCACCTCACTTCGGAGACACCCTGGTCCGTTTCCGAATGGGGAATCGTCGCCGCGCTCGTCGCACTCACGGCGATCGTGTTCGGACAACTCGTCACGCATCAGCTGCTGTTCGGCGATGACGTTCTGCTGCGCACGACGAGCTGGTGGCAGCCGCTGACGACACTCTTCCGCAAACTCGGCGGCGGACACTTCGCCGTCAATCTCGCGCTGCACGCCGCGTCATCCGTCGTGTTGTTCATCGCGCTGCGCAAGCTCACCGGCGCGACCGGACGGAGCGCGTTCGTCGCCGCAATCTTTGCCGTGCATCCAATGCACGTCGAAACAGTCGCGCGGCTCGCCGAGCAGCAGCAACTCCTCGCCACGCTCTTCGCGCTGCTCGCCATCCTCGCCTACGCGCAACGTCGGATGCTCTTCGTCGCGACCGCGTTCGCCGCGTCGCTGCTCTGCGATCAAACGTACGTCGCACTTCCGCTGCTTCTGCTGCTGCTCGACTGGTGGCCGCTCGATCGTCTTCGTGAAGAACGCGATCTCAAACCACGACTGTTCGAAAAGCTGCCGCTGCTCGCCCTCTCGATTGCCGGCGCCGTCGTCGCGGTAATGAACGGCTGGAGCGCGCCGCCGCTCGCCAACGCGCTCGCGTCATACACGCGCTTTCTCGGCCGCTTCATTGCGCCAACGGATCTCGCGATGCCGTATCCGCCGCAGACGATCGCGTCATCGAGCGTCTTCGGCGCGGCGATCCTGCTGCTCCTGATCTCCTTCGCCGTGATCTCGGTTCGCCGTTCGCTGCCGTGGCTCGCGACCGGCTGGTTTTGGTTCGTCATCGCTCTCACCGGCGCGCAAACGTTCGCCGATCGCTACAGCTACTTCTCGTACATCGGCCTCGCCATCATCGTGGCGTGGGCGGGAGCGATGTTGCCGCGCACGATCGCAGCGATCGCCGGCGCGATCGTGATCATCGCCTGCGCCGCGACAGCGTTTCAGCAGACGACGTACTGGCAGAACAACGACACGCTTTACTCGCACACGATCGCGGTCACGCCGCCGAACGCCGATGCCGAGTACGCGCTCGGCGCGTCGCTTCGCGCCAGCGATCCGGAGCGCGCCGTCGAACATCTGCAACGCGCATTCGAGATCGCCGCGGTTGCCATGCGCGGCGATCGAAACGCGCAGCCGGCGTGGCTCGCGCAGGCGTACGCCGATATCGCCACGGCATTTTTCTCACAGGGCGAGAAAGCGCCTTCCGGCGCCGAACGGACGAATCTGTTGCAGGGGGCGATCGGTGCATCGCGACGCGCGCTCGCCGTCGATGCGAACATCGCCGAGGCAAAGACGCTCATCCCACGCGCGGAAAAACTGCTCGCTGCCGACCCGCACTCCGCGCGTGATTCGCACATCAATGCCGGAAGACTCCTGACGCGGCAGGGTCGTTTCGCGGATGCGATCGCCGAGTTCCGCAAGGCGGTCGCGGCGGACCCGCATTCCGTCGACTCACACATCTGTCTCGCGCTCGGGCTGCTGCAGGCGAATCAGAAAGAGGAGGCGCGTACCGAGCTCGCGGCCGCGAAGACGATCGACGGCGCGGCCGCGAACGACGTGCTGACGAAGCTCCTGCAACTGCCGCCAGGCCCCGCGAACTTCGACACGTTCACGGCAGAGATTCGTTAGCGCCGCGCGAACTGCTCGACCGTTTCGCGAATGGCGCGCTTCGTCGACTCGGCACTCGACATCTTCGGCGTCCAGCCGAGTGCCGTCATCTTTCGCGTGTCGAGCTTCACCTGCGCGACGTCGCCGCGCCAGCCGCGCGAGCCGCCGGTGTACTCGACCTTCACGTCCTTTGGATCGAGACCCATCGCCGCGAACGTCCACTCTTTGATCTCGTTCACCGACGTCTGATCGGTCACCGCGAGGTTGTAGTAATTCACCATCGCGCGCGCCGTGGCGTGACCGAACATCATCCCGTCGAGACAATCTTCGACATGGACGTACGGCTTGGCCTGCGTGCCGTCGCCGAGGATTTTCAGATACGTCGGATCGTCCTTCAGGCGCAGCACGAAATCGTGAATGACGCCGTGCGTCGGATTCGGTCCGACGATGTTGCCGAAGCGGAAGATCCACGAGCGGATGTCGTAGTTGTGCGCGTACGCGGTGATCAATCCTTCGCACGCCAGCTTGCTCGCGGCGTAGAGCGAGATCGGCAGCATCGGACCGTAATCTTCCGGCGTCGGCATCACGGTCGGCTCGCCGTAAACCGCGCCGCTCGACGAGAAGATGATCTCCTTCACTTCCGCGCGGCGCATCGACTCGAGCACGTTGTACGTCACGAGCGTGCCGCCCTTCAGATCGAAGTCGGTGTACTTCGTTCCGTAGCTGATGTCGCTGTTCGCGCAGAGATGCCAGACGCGATCGGGCTTCACCTCAGCGATGAGCGCGGCCAGGCGATCGAGGTCGAGCAGATCGAATTCGTGAAAGTGAAACTGCGGATGCTCGAGCAGCGGCGCGAGGTACTCGCGTTTGCCGAGGAAGAAGTTGTCGATGCCGAAGACCTCGTCGCCATTGCGGAGGAGTCGGGGGATGAGGTTCGTGGCGATGAATCCGGCGGCGCCGGTGACGAGGATCTTCAAGGTTTCTCCAGTGCGGCGCGCGTGCGCGCCAGTTCTTCAGGCGTTCCGATGTCGAAAAATTTGTGATCGACGACTTCGCATGCGAGCTCGCCGCGTGCGGCGAGACCGGCGTAAACGATCTCTTCGAACGACGCCGCGCCGCTGGGCGGCAGCATGTCGATGGTCGCGGAGTCCATCAGCGAAAAGCCTGCGTCGATGTACGGCAGCTCCGGCGCTTTTTTGTCGAAGCGGATGACGCGATCGCCCTCGATCTCGGTGTTGCCGACATAGATCCGTTCGTACACGGCGAGGCAGTTCTCGCCTTCATGTTTCGCGATGACGGCGTCGTAGTCGTAGCGGCGCAGCACGTCGCCGAACGTCAGGATGAAACGATCGCCGAGCAGCGGGCGCGCGTCGCGAATCGCACCGCCGGTGCCGAGCGGTTCCGATTCGACGCTGTACGCGATGCGCACGCCGAACCGCGAGCCGTCGCCGAAATGCCGCTCGATGGCGTCGCTTCGATAACCGGTGAGCATCACGAAGTCGCGCAGGCCGCGCGATGCGAAGGAGTCGACGACATGTTCGAGGTACGGACGGCCGGCCACTTCGATCATCGGCTTCGGCAAACCACGCGTCAGCTCGCCGAGCCGCGTGCCGAAGCCGCCGGCGAGAATCGCGACCTTCATCGCGTCTTCTTCACCTTCCGCGCGTTCCACAGCCGCCGGAACGTCCACTTCGTACTGTCCCAGCGCTGCAGCGTCGACGTGCCGACGCGCTCGCGATAGTCGATCGCGATGTCCATCACTTTGTACCCGCGGCGAAACGGAATCACGATCATGTCGACCGGCAGCGCCGGCCCTTTCTCATCCCACTCGATCGCGTCGATCATCGACTTGCGATAAGCGCGCATGCCGCTGTGCACATCGGTCGTTTTCAGTCCGTGCAGCAGCCGCGCGGTGAGTGCGAAAACGCGGTTGGCCAGAAAATTCGCGAACGGCATTGCTTTCGGGCGCGACTCCACGCGCGACGTGTTGACGAGATCCCAACCTTCGTCGATCAGCGCCACGAGTTGCGGGATCACTTCGACCGGATAGGTGTCATCGCAATCGAGCGTGATGACGATCTCTCCGTTCGCGAGGCGCACCGCTTTGTCCATCGCCGGTCCGTAGCCTTTCGGCGGGAACTGCTTCAGCACGCGGCAGCCGAGTGACTCCGCAATTTCCGCGGTGCGGTCTTTGCTCGAATCGACGAGGAAGATCTCGGCGTCGGGCGCGACGCGGCGAATGTCGCCGATGACTTTCGCCACCGCCCCTTCCTCGTTCATGGTGATCATCGATACGGTCAGTTTCATCGTTTCCTGCGAGCCTCGAAAATCATCTGAAACGCCAGCGCGCCCGGCCAGAGCCGCGCCATCAGACGCTCGATTGGATAAATCACTTTGAGATAGATGCGGTACGGCGTCGAGTTCAGCAGCGCGGCCGGATCGCCATCGCCGCCTGCCAGCAACTTCTTCGCAAGCGGAACGAACGGCCGCACGAGGCCGGGATTGTACGTCCGGCGCAGCGACTCGAGCCCGGCGTCATCGATCATCGCCCGCGCGCTGGAACGCGTGAAGAAACGAAGGTGCGTCCGGTCCAGCACGCCGGTGTCATCGTATTGAAAGCTGCCGAACGCGAGCGACAGCCGCACCGACCAGAGGCCGACGTTCGGCAGCGAGATCAGCATTACGCCGTCGTCTTTCAACAGTGATGTGTACTTGCGCAACACGCCGGTCGGCCACGCCAGATGCTCGAGGACGTCGGCAAGGATGATGACGTCGAACCGGCGGCCGCCGATCGCGCGCTCGACGTCATCAAACTGCTGCAGATCGAGTTGTACGACCTCGGCGAGACGCGTTCGCGCGACGGCGACGGCATCCGCGCTCGCTTCCACGCCGACGACGCGATTGTCGAGCTGCGCGATCCGCTCGGAGGTCGCCGCGAATCCGCAACCGACGTCGAGCACGTCGAGACCGCGGCGTCCATTCCAGAGGCGCAGCAATCCCCAGTTCACATCTTCGAAGTAGCGATAGCCGGCGCTCTCGTCCATCAGCGCGACTTCCGCGCGACGAGAAAAAATCCGAGCGCGTCGATCGGATCGTACGCGATGCGGTCGAGCGACCGGCAGATCGCGACGACGAGAAACACCGCCGGAATCACGAACGGCAGCGCGAGATAGCGAGGCTTCGCCGCGATCTTCTTCTCGTATCCGAAGCCGCCCATCCGTTCCTGAATCTCGCCGCCCATCCGGCCGACCGACAGCACGAGATAGCTGGCCAGCTTCTGACCGATGACGGCCCAGAATCCGCCGCGCGGAAAAAGCTTCACGACCTCGAGCCCGTTTTGCTCCGCGAGCGCGCGCAGTCCGTGATGCGTGTAGCGGTAGTAATCGTACGGTTCGGAATGCAGCCGATACGAGAACGGGATCGTCAGAATCAGCACGCCGTCCGCGCGCAGGATGCGCGTCATCTCAGCGAACAGCAGCCACGGTTTCGCCGCATGCTCGAGAACCTGCGTGCAGAGGACCGTATCGAACGACGCGTCATCGAACGGCAGCCGATCGCCGCTGAAAACGAAATCGAGTTTCTCTTTCGATGACCAGACGCTGTCTTTGTACGTCTCCTCGTAATCGATGCCGAGGTGCTCGGAGACGTACGGCGCGAACATTTTTCGGTACGGCTTGTCGCCGCAGCCGACGTCGATCAGCCGTCCGTGCGCGAGTGACGCGATCGAGCGCAACCCTTTCTCGAGAAGATCTTTCTCCAGGTCGAGCCAGTTGCGGATGGCGTCGACAATCATCGCGCCAGCGTCGCGGAAAGCTCGAGCGCGCGCTCGATGCAGACGTCCGAGTTGATGTAGTCGAACTGTGCGAAGCGGCCGAGGAGATGCATGCCGGTCGCCGCCACCGACTCGCGCATCGCCGTGACGTTCGCGCGATAGTCGAGGTCGTAAACGGGATAGCCGTACGTGAAGCGGACGACCTTCGTGTAGTTGACGTTCTTCCGATCGAGCAGCTCGACGCGTTCGAGGTCGCGCAGCGTCCGCTCGATGACCTCTTCGTCGCTCAGTTCCCAGATGCCGTCGCCTTCGTTCGTCGTGATCTCGGCCATGAACGGCGTCTGTCCGACCGGACCGCATCGTTCGCTGAACGCCTTCGGGAACGACACGCGGTGAAACATGATCTCGGGATCGGGGATGTAGAGCGCGCTGTACGGATAGCCGCGGTCTTCATTGACGCCGACGAGCACGTTGATGAGCGAGTTGTAACGCAGCTTCGCGGCGAGGTCGCGCGTTTCCTGCGGTGCTTCCGACCACACTTTCAGCAGTTCGTGGATCGGCAACGTGTTGACTAATGTGTCGTATGTCCGCACGTCGCCGGTCGTCGAGGTGATCCGCCAGAGATCACCATCGCGGCGAACGTCGGCCACGATCCACTCTCGCTCGATCGACCCGCGCACGCGCGACGCGAACGCGTTAACGAGCGCTTCGAATCCACCTTCAACCGGATAGTAGAAATGCAACTGGTGCAAATACCCCTCGGTCGGAATGCCGATCGCCGACTTCAACACGTCTTCCATCGGCGGCTTCGGAATGCGCGACACGAACTCGAGACCGATCTTCTTCGGATCGTAGTTCCAGATCTTGCGGTTGTACGGGATGAAGTACTTGTCGCTGATCCCTTCGCCGAACGTTTTGTATGACCAGTCGGCGAGGTTCGTCGGCTCTTCGTTCGCGTGCGGATTCTTCAGGTAGCCGAGGATGCATTCGAACGTGTCTTCTTTCGGGAGCGACGCGAGGTCGTTCTCGAACGGATACTTCACGAGCGAGCCTTTGAACCAGATGCGATTTTCGCGGCGGCGCTGATGGACGTTGTCGCCGAGCGCCGCGACCATGATCCCGAGCACTTCCTTGTTCTTCGAGAACATGATGTGCGGACCGGCGGCGTCGAAGGTGAAGCCGTTTTCAACGACGGTCGCGCAGAGACCGCCGATGCGCGAGCGCTTCTCGAGGATGTCGACGTCGTCGTCGAGATATGCGGCGAGCGCGATGCCGGAGATGCCGCCGCCGAGGATGCCGATGCGGCGATGGTTCACGAGTTCTCCTTGTTGCCAAGCGAGCGCGTGACGGAGCGGAAGCCGTGTCCCATCTGCGCGACGACTTTCGTGCCTTCCGCTTCGACCGTGTAGTGCATGCGCGGCATTCCCTGTTCGAACATGAACTGCTCGAGTTTCGTGTGGTTCTTCGCGCAATAGAGCATCAGGAATCCGCCGCCGCCCGCGCCGATGATCTTGCCGCCGAGCACGTTGTGCCTCGCGCGCACTTCGTCGTAGATCGCATCGACTTTCGTCAGCGAGATCTTGTTGGAGAGCTGCTTCTTGTTCTGCCAGTGCTCGTCGAGCATCTGTCCCCATTTGTCGAAGTTGCTGCATTCGATCGCTTCGAGAATGCGGTAGCCGAGGTCTTTGATGCGATGCAGCGAATCGGCGACGCGCTGATGGTTGACGCTTTCCTTCTGCTGCATCGCCACGTTCTGATCGACGAGCACTTCCTTCGCGTTGCGCAGCGCGCCCGTGTAATAGATGTGCGTCGACGCGACGAGGTCGGCGATGTCGCCGCTCGACGGCGTCAACTGCCGCACGCGCACATCGCCTTCCGGCGAAATCTCGAGGACCGTCAGTCCGCCGTACGCGGCCATGTATTGATCCTGTTTGCCGATTCCTTCACGCAGCACGTTGAGCTCGATGTGACACGCCTCTTCGGCGAGCGCCTGCAGCGGAACGTAATCGCGGCGATCGTGATGAAGCGCGTTGAGCAGACCGACGAGGTAGCAGCTCGAAGAACCGAGGCCGGTGCCGGCGGGCAGATCGGCGATCGACGCGACTTCGAACGTGTCGTGAATGCCGTGCGCTTTCAGCGCTTCGCGCGCCAGCTCGTGGCGCAGATCATCGACGTGATCGACGACTTCGCTGTTCGAGTAGTGCAGACGGATCTGATGGCCGACCATCGGACGGTTGACCGTCACGTACATGTACTTGTCGAGCCCCATCGCGAAGATGAATCCGCCGTGCTGCGAGTAGTACGACGGAAGGTCGGTCCCGCCACCGCCGAGCGTGACGCGGAACGGCGTGCGCGTAACGATCACAGACGAAAACCTGCCGCGCTCGCATCGCTGAAAAACATCTTCACTGTATCGAGCGAGACGTCTTCGAGCGAGCGTCCGACGCCGCTCAGTTTCTTCAGCAAATCGGAAGTAACGGTGATGATGTGGCAACCGCACTCGTCGGCCTGGATGATGTTCAGCAGCTCGCGCGGACTCGCCCACAACAGTTGCGCCTTCGGCTTCTGCTTCACGATCTCGAGCGCTTCGGTCATGAGCGGAATCGGATCGCGGCCGGTGTCGGCGATTCGTCCGGCGAAGACGGAGACGATCGCGTCGGTGTTCGCGTCGAGAGCATCGACGACGGCGCGCACCTGGTCGAGGCTGAGGATGGCGGTGACGTTGAGCTTCACGCCGGCGGATGAAAGTCGCTGAATCAGCGGCACGGCCGACTCTCCTTTCGTGTTCGTCACCGGAATCTTGACGAAGACCGCGTCGCCCCACGTGGCGATGAGCCGCGCCTGGCGTTCCATCTCATCGAAGTCGTCGGCGAAGACTTCGAACGAGATCGGCATCCCTTCGACGGCGGCGAGCGCTTCGTGCGCGAACGCTTCGTAGTCGTTGATGCCCGACTTGCGCATCAGCGTCGGGTTGGTCGTGAAGCCTTTGACGATCCCGCTTTCGCGGGCCGCTTTCATGTCGCCGACGTTCGCACCATCGGCATAGAGATCAATTCGGAGATTCACGGACATAGGACGGATCCTGTTGGGCGAGCCACCGGACGAAGTGGGCGAGATCGTCGAACGACTGATCCGCACGCTCGGCGCCGCGCTTTGGATTTGAGCGGGCGTATTGTAGCAGCGCGGTCCGAACGCCGGCCTGGCGGCCGCAACCGATGTCTCCGTCCTGATCGCCGGCGAACCACGACGCACTCAGATCGACGTCATACTTTTTCGCCGCCTCCACCACGAAGTACGGGCTCGGTTTCCGGCACGCGCAGCGATCTTCGGCGCGGTGGTAACAGTAGAAGAACTCGGTGATCGGCACATCGCCGAGCTGCCGGACGAGCTCCTCGTGTACGGCGTGCAGCGCGTCGAGCGTCACCTTTCCCTTCGCGGCGCTCGGCTGATTCGAGACGACGAAGATGAGATAGCCGAGACGTGCCGCGGTGCGGATTGCATCGGCGACGCCCGGCAGCAGCTCGACGTCTTCCGGCGCGCGCGGCGATTCCCACTCGTCATGCGACGGGTAGTAGACGAGCGCGTCGAGCACGCCGTCGCGGTCCAGGAAAATCGCTTTGTTCATCGCAGCTTCGGCACGTGCGTCACCGGCGGCGCGGTGCCGTCGATGTCGACGCCGGGCGGCGGCTGACGATACACCGGCGAGATGCCGCGCGGGACGACGGTCACCTCGTTCGCGCGCGTGGAGCGATTCGCGATCATCACGACGTCGCCGGCGCGCAAGACGCAGCCGCCGCCGTTCCATGCGACGTCGGGCGCGGCGTAGAGCACGTACTCGCCGGCTCGCGGCGCCTGCCAGCTGATCGTCTGTCCCGGCGGCAGCGTTCGCCGCAGTCCCGGAACCCAGAGGTCGCGCCACAGCGGAACGTAATGCTCGATCACGTACGCGGCGAGGTCGCGATGCGTTCCGAGCCAGACGCGGACGCCGTTGTCAGTGATGATCGCCGCCGGAGGATTGCCCGCCATTTCAGCGGCGTCGTATCGAGCAAATCGTCCGCGTGCTTCGAGCACGTTGACGATGCCGCGCAGGAACCAGTGCCGATACGCCGGTTCGCGGCGCAGCGCCCAGCCGGCGCCGTCGAAGACTTTTGTGCCGGGCGGCGCGACGCGGTGGACGTCGCGCATGATCGCGTCCTGATATGCGAAGTCAGCTTCCTTCCCGCGGAACAGCGACGCGAACACGTTGACACACGAAACAAGGATGAGCAGCGCGACGATAAGCCGCCGCGAGCGAATCCGTTCCAGCTCGAGCGCCACGAACGGCAGTGCGAGCACGATCGCCGCGCCAAAGTGATAGTTCCAGATGTACTTCATCTTCACGATGAACAACACGTTGACGATCTGCAACACCGCCAGCACGAAGAGCGAATCGCGGCGCCGCAGCGCGCGGATCGCACCGATGGTGCCGGCGATGAAAATCACGATCGTGGCCGGCTCGAACGACGTGAGCCGGAACGACGGCGGCGGCCAGAAAATACCGAGCGGCACGGCGATGCGGTGAAGGAACGGATGCTCCGGCGACGGCGCGAACGCGTCGGCGAGATAGTTGTCGGTCCAGACGCTCTGCCACGCGATCGCCGCGGACTTCGTGGCGACGAAGTAGCCGACGCAGATCGCCGTCGCCACCGCCGCACCGGCAACAGCCGGAATGGAGCGCCGCCGCCGTGCGATCACGATCGCGATCATCGCGCAGGCGAGCAGCGGCCCGAATCGGATGTTCGCGAATCCCGCCAGCGCGATCGCCGCGCCGGCCGCAAACGGATGTTCATCGAAGAGCGCCAGCGCGAGGACGATGAGAAAACAGCCGAGCGCATCGATGCGATATTCGACGGCCGCGAGCATGAAGAGCGAGCTGCAGAGCGCGAGCAGAATCGACGCCCACCGCGCCCACGGCGCAATCCCGTTCTTCGCCATCCAGCGCGCGAGCAGCACGAAGGTCGCGATCCATAACGGGATCTGCGCGACGCGCATGAAGACGACCGCGGAGACACCGTCGCCGCGCGCGAACGCCGTGAAAGGCGCGAAGACGAACCACTGCAGCGGCGAGTGATGCTCCCAGAAATCGCGATACGGCACGAGGCCGCGGCGCACCCAGTCGGTCGCGCGAAAGTACTCGAGCTCGTCCCAGTTCAGCGGATGCAGCCAGAGGAGATTCACGAGACGCGCGGCTGCCGCGATCGCGGTCAGGACGATGAGAAAACGGCGCGACACGAAGCGAGTATAGGCAGTGCGGTACGATTCGCGACCATGACCTTCACCCGCTCGTTCCTCGATGAATCGATCGAAATCCTTCGCCGCCTCGACGCCGATACGGTCGATCGGATGGCCGAAGGACTCGCGCGCGTTCGCGACGGCGGCGGCCGGCTGTTCATCGTTGGCGTCGGCGGCTCGGCCGGTCACGCCAGTCACGCCGTCAACGACTTCCGCAAGATCTGCGCATTCGAAGCGTACACGCCGACCGACAACGTTTCCGAGCTGACCGCACGCATCAACGACGATGGCTGGGAGGATTCCTTCTCGTCCTGGCTTCGCACTTCACGCCTCGGCGAGCGCGATGCGCTACTCGTCTTTTCCGTAGGCGGCGGCAACGTCGAGAAGAACGTCTCGGTGAATCTCGTACGCGCCATCGACGAAGCAAAACGCGTCGGCGCGGCGGTGTTCGGCATCGTCGGCAAGGACGGCGGCTACACGAAGAAGTCGTCGAACGAATGCGTCGTCGTGCCGGTGCTGAACGAAGGACACATCACGCCGCACACGGAAGGATTGTGCGCGGTGGTCTGGCACGCGCTGGTGAGTCATCCGGCGCTGAAGGCGTCGCAGACGAAATGGGAGTCGGTGGCTAAAGTCTGACGCGCGGTCGTCAGCTCGCCAGTCGTCCCTGTTTGGCCCTCACGATATACAGCGGCCGCCGCTTCACCTCGGCATAAATATTCGCGACGTAGATGCCGATCAGCCCGAGGACCATCAGCTGCAGTCCGCCGAGGAAGAGGATCGAGACGATCAGCGACGACCAGCCCAGAACCGTGTGGTTGTCGACGAACCACGTCACGATGATGTAGACCATGTAGAGCAGCGAGAGCAGCGAGATCGTGAAGCCGATGACGAGGCCGAGGCGGAGCGGGACGGTCGACATCGAAAGGATGCCGTCAGCGCCGAGGTTGAGCATGCGCCGGAATGTGTACTTCGATTCGCCGACGCGGCGAACGACCGGCTCGTATTCGACGCCGATCTGACGAAAGCCGATCCAGCTCGACAGCCCGCGCAGGAATCGCGCGCGTTCGCGCAGGCCGCGCATCTCATCGGCAGCGGCTCGGTTCATGAGACGGAAGTCGGCCGCGTTTTCCGGGATCGGCGTTTCCGCGATGGTGTTCATCAGCTTGTAAAACAGGCGCGACGTCACGCGTTTGAAGAGCGACAACTCGCGTTTGCGTTTCCGCACGCCGTACACAACGTCGAAGCCCTCTTCCCATCGCGCGACGAGCTCCGGGATCAGCGACGGCGGATGCTCGAGGTCGGAATCCATCATGATCACGGCGTCGCCGGTCGCGCTGTCGAGGCCGGCGGTCAGCGCCGCCTGATGTCCGAAGTTGCGGCTGAAGTGGATGACGCCGAGCTCCGGATAGGTGGCGCAGAGTTCGTCGAGAATGACCGGCGTGTCGTCGGTCGAGCCGTCGTTCACCGCGATGATCTCGAGCTCGTACGGCAGTTTGCGCACGACCGCCGTCAGCTCGTCGAGAAATCGAGCGATCTGCGGCCCTTCGTTGAAGACCGGCGTGACGATGGAGAGTTTTCGTGGCATCGCGTTGGGCGGCGGAGCCGGGAGAATATGAGCGCCGACCAGTCCCGTCAAGGATGAGCGGCGCGGTATCGCCGGCAGCCGTACTCGGCTTCGAAGTCGGTGAAGCGGACGTGACGGCGGACCCAGAGCTCGCGTTGCCGGATCGGATGCAGCGTCAGTTCATACGCGGTGATGGTGTGCTGCTGCATCGAATAGAGATAGGTATGCATTCCGCGCGCGACGGAGACGAACCCGCCGGAGTACGGCTGCGTCATCACCTGACACGGCTCGTATTTTTCCGTCGGCGCAGGCTTCGTTTTGATGAACGGCACAAACGAATTCTGATGCGGTTTATGCGTCACGAGCTCCGCGATCGTCGGCACGAGATCGGACTGTCCGAAAATCTGCTCGACTTTGCTCCCCTCTGCGAATTCAGCGCGGCGCGAATCGGGAGGAATATAGAGGCACGTCGTCAGGAAATTGTCGATGGTGGCGCCCTGCTGCGGCATTCGCGCGCCGTACAGACCGAGCGGAAATGAGTGGTCGGGGACGACGACGAGATGGGTCGGACGCCCGCCACTCACGAATTTTTCATTGAGATCGAACAAATCGACCAGCGCGCTGTCCTGAATCTTCGCGGAGGCGAGGTATCCATCGATTTGTTGCCCCGAGGGAGCGGTAAACCAGGAGCGATCGTCCGCGGTGCCGCGGCTGAATCCCGCGTGATGCGCGCACATCGCGAGGTAGATGAACAGCTTCTCATCCGGCTTGTACCGGTTGTGCAGATATTCGTATGCGCGGCGTAAGAAGATTTTCTCGGGATAACCCCATGCCGTTATCGGATCGCCAGGCTGCATGAAATCAGCGAAGCGGATATCGTCGAAGCCGACGCCTTTCATGAACGCGTCGGTGTTGTAGAACTTCCCGTCCGGATAACTCGAGAGGAACACGGTCTTGTAGCCGGCGCGCCGAAAAAGCTCCGGCAGACACGGGCCGAGCGGCCGGCTCTGGTGGTAGTAGGCCGGCTCGAAATTACGGATGACGCCGCAGAGGATGCTCTGCTGACCGTGATTCGTGAAGACGTCGTGAGCCCAGAGGTACGGAAAATAGATCGAGCGCGGACGAAGCTTCGTCGTGCCGGGCAGGTAATTTCCGTTCCATGCGCGGCCGTTTACCGCCATTTCACCATTGACGGCGATTGCATTGAGCGACTCGAGCTGCGCGAGGACGACGTTCTCACCCGAGCCCCGCAGATCGAATTTGCTGTAGTCGGTCACGATCGGCGGCACGTCGATCCGCACGTGGAGCGAGCTCAGCGCATATTCGGCGAGCAGCATTTTGTGCGGAGCGCCTAGATAGAAGAATGCCGGCAGCAGGAGTACGAGCGCGGCGATGGCGGTGCGTCGCGATTTCTGATCGTCCGCACTCGTGGCGAGGATTGACAACGACGCGCCATTGAAAAACATCAGCGCGAGCAGGCCAGCCAACACCAGCACCGCGCCGAGATTACCCACTTCAACGAGCAGTGTTCGTAATGAATCGATTGGCGACGCCAGTACGAAACCGATGTCGATCGGCGAGCCGAATTGCGCCTGATACGCCGCGAGCAAAATACAGAGCGTCGCGTACGCCGACCAGGCGGACAACAGCAGAATCCACGCAAAGCGTCCCACATACTGGCGCAGGAGCGATAGCAGAATCAGGAACAGGAAAGCCGTCACGAACCAGCGCATGACGCCGAGCCGTAGCGCGGTGGCGTCGGCACCGGCGGCGGCGACGAGCGCGGAAGGAAGGAAGAGCCAGACCGCGGCAGCAGGAAGCCGCAGGCGCCGCAGCGCCGACAGCAAATTCATCCTCGATGTTTCTCGAAGCAGAGGATGGTCGCGGGCGGGATATTACGAATCACCCGTCGCTCGCTCACAAGACGGAAGCCGGGAGTTTGTACGTTGCGCCACGCGCGACCCGAGTAGGTGAACTGAATGAAGACGCCGCGACGCGGCAGGACGTCATGGATCGCGGCAAACACTTCGCGCCGGAGCTTCTCGCCGAAACTCAGAAGCGGAAGGCCGCTCAACACCGCCGCGACGCGCTGCCTGTCGATGTCGAGCGCGTCGAGCTCGCTTCCGAGGCCGGTAGCGCATGACTCGATGACGTCGAGATCGGGAAAACGGCCGCGGAGCTTGGCCGCCATCCGCGCGTTCTTTTCTACCGCGATGACGCGAGCTGATGGCCAGACGGTACGGATCGATTTCGTAATCGAGCCGGTGCCGGAGCCGAGCTCGATCACGACGTCGCCGCGACGAAGGCGCGTGACGCTTTCCGCCATTGCATCGGCGAGTGCGCGGCTGCTCGGAGCGACGGCGCCGATTGTCCGCGGACTCTTCGCGTACTCCGAGAGGTGCGAGACGAAATCAACGAGTGAGGGAGCGAGCATGAATGCACCCGAAGGCGTTCGCGAGTATACAGGACGGCCGGCGTCAGCTTCGGGCGTGACGATGGTAGCGGCGGCAGCCGTACTTCGCCTCGAAGTGCGCGTAGGAGACGTCGCGCTCGACGTTCGTGGCAATCTGCCGCGTCGGATTCTCGAGCAGGTCGAAGGTGGTGATCGTGTTCGCGACGTTGCCGTACACGTAGCCTTTTCGTCCGCGGGCGATGAAGACGAATCCGCCGCCGTACGGCTGCGTCATCACATAGCACGGCTCGTATGGCGCGTCGGCCGCAACCGGTTCGCGCTTCATGAACGGCACGATCGAGTTCTGCCGCGGTTTGTGCGTCAGCAGCTCGGACAACGTCGGCATCAGATCGGACTGGCCGAAAAGGTGCTCCATCTTCGTCCCGACCGCGTATTCACCGGCGCGCGATTCCGGCGGCACGTACATGCACATCGTCAGGAAATTGTCGACCGACACACCGCTCTGCGGCATGCTGCGGCCGTACATACCGAGCGGGAACGAATGGTCGGCGACGATGAAGAGATGCGTCGGCCTCCAGGTGCTCACGGTGCTGCGGTAATCTGCGTAAAAATCGGACAGCGCCGCGTCCTGTTTTCGCGCCGACCAGAGATATTGCGTCAGCTGCTTTTCTACAGGGAGCGTGTAGTAAATCGTCTCCCGCTCCGGACCGCGCGCGAATC
>JAOBAU010000122.1 GCA_025463165.1 Acidobacteriota bacterium
TACCGTGAGCAGCGGCCTCGACACCTGGTATTCGATCGGTCTGACACACCTCGACCAATCGTTCATCCTCGTGAACGTGCTCGCGGCCGGCGCATGCGCGTTTCTGCTGAAACTGCTCCGCACGCACGTCCGTCCGATGCGCGCCGAAGAGCTGCCGGAAGTCGCCGCACTCGCGACGCGCGTCTTCGACGCATCGATCGCGCCGGGGTACTCCGCGGAAGGGATTGCCTCGTATCGCGAATACGCAACCGCCGAGAGCTTCGCATCGCGCGCCGGCGATCATCGCCTCCTCATCGCAGAGCGCGACGGCGACATCATCGGAATGCTCGAGCTGCGCGGCGCCGCTCACGTCTCGCTGCTCTTCGTCTCCTCGACCGAACAGCGGCGTGGAATCGGACGGCTGCTGCTCGCCGCCGCGGACGAAATGAGCGACGCCGAAGTGATGACTCTGAACGCCACACCGAATGCCGTCCCGGCTTATGTAAGGCTCGGCTTCGACGCAACCGGCGAAGAGCAGGAACGGAATGGCATCCGATTCGTGCCTATGTCTCGCCGAAAGTGTGGAAAATAAGAGTCTGCGCAATGGCGAAGATCAGTGACGCCGACATTGACGTCCTGCGGCGACGCCGCGGCTTCTGGGTGGCGGAAGCCGAGCGATACGTCACGGAGTGTCAGGAGCTCCGGACCTCCGTTCGGGCGTCGGAGCTTGCCCAGCGGCTGAACCTGTCGCCGACGCAGCTCGCCCGCGAGTTCCGCGACGCGGTCGGCGCGAACGTCGGCGATTACCTGAAAGAGCGGCAGCTCGATCTCGCCAAGACGCTCCTCATCACGACCGAGATCAGCGCCGCGCGCATCGGCATCGAAGCCGGCTTCGGCACCGCGCGCAGTTTCTTCCGAGCGTTCCGCCGCGTCTACGGCATGACGCCGAACGACTATCGCGACTGGGCGACCGCCGGCGGCACGACGAACGAGTGAACTTCATCGGCGCACTGCTCCGGATGCGAGAAGTGACAGGCGTGTGCTCCGCCGACTTCGCGCGCATCGAGACAGGTGCGATCGACGATCGGATCGCGCCGCCCGCTGAGAAAGAGTCCCGACGCCGGCCGCGATTCGCAATGACTGTCGCGCTGGTAACGAAGAAATGTCCTCAGCCAGCGGGCCACACCTGCACGCCAGTACGCGCTCACGACCTGCGGCCATAACGCCGCCGGCTCGCGCAAGGCATCGAGCGACAACAGCAGCGCGAGTTTCGCGATCGGATGTCCGCCGCGCCGCCACACCGCGCCGATGTACACGGCGTCGCGCACGAGATCGGGACGCAGCTTCGCCAGCTGTGCGACTGCATTGCAGCCGACTGAATGTCCGACCCAGTGCGCGTCGCGAATGTGCAGCGCGTCGGCCCACGATGCGAGCATTTGCGCGTGCTCTTCCGGAGTCGCCGGCGGCGCATCGGCACTCTCGCCGAATCCGGGCAGATCGGGCGCGATCGGCTGCAGGCCGCGCGCGAAGAGCGCTCGCGCGAAACGTTCGAAGTACGCGCTCGATAAGCCGAGGCCGTGAATGAGCACGACGTTCGGCTGACGGCCGGACTGGCGATACGCGATCCCATTCGTCCATCCGGCGATTCCCCAGGTGAACGCGCGGCCGTTCGCCTCGTGCGGCGCGAGACGATCGCACTCATCGATGAACGACGTCACCGCGGCATTGAACGCGTCCGGCTCCTCGAACATCGGCACATGCGCGGCGTTGCGCAGCACGACGAAGCGCGAGCCGCGAATGGCGCGATGCATCTCCTCACCGTAGTGCAGCGGCACGACCGGATCGTGCTCGCCCCATACGACGAGCGTCGGCACTTCGATCGCCGCGAGCCATTCGCGAACATCCGTCAGCAGAATGCGCGCGCCGGCGACCGCCACCGCCGTCGGACCGGCTCGCAGAAGATCGGGCAGCGCGAATCGGGTGATCTTCACGGCGCCGCGAATCGGCCGCGGCATTGCGTGCAGATGCGGCGCCGGATCGAGCGCGAACGGAATCCCGGCCGCGGAGACGAGCGTCAGCGATCGCAGCAGCTCCGGACGTTCCGCCGCAAGACGGATCGCGATCAATCCGCCCATCGAATGCGCGACGAGATGCACCCGCTCGCCGAACGTCTCCAGCCATCGCGCCAGCAGCGCCGACATCTCGCCGAACGGCGGGATCGCCCGCGGCGACGCGAAGAAACGAACGTTGCGGCCGAAGCCGACGAGATCGAGCGCCGCGACCGTATGCCGCTCCGCGAGCGCATCGAAGTTCTTTCGCCACCAGCGCGACGATCCGCCGAGTCCGTGGATCAGCGCAACCGGCGATCCGCTGCCGGTGCGCGTCTCCCAGAACGAATACGGCGGCAGCTGAACTTCGCGATGCTTCAGCGGCTTAAGCGTCCTTCCTCCACCATCAGACAGCGGTCCTGCACGACTTTGATCCCCGCTTCCGCCAGCCGTCGCGCGGCTTCATCGTTGCGAATGCCGAGCTGAAACCAGACGCTTTTCGGCTTCGCGGCGATGATGTCGTCGACGTGCGGCGGGATGTCGTTCGGACGCCGGAAGACGTTGACCATGTCGATCGGACGGCCGACCTCTGCGAGCTTTCGGAAAACTTTCCGTCCCAGGATCTCTGTGACCTCCGGGTAGTAAACGGGAACGGGGATGATTTCGTATCCAGCAGCAGCCATATGAGCGGGTACATAATGCGCGGCCTGATCCCCATGAGATTCCGGCTTGATCCCGAGCACGGCAATGGTCTTCGATTCGCGCACTACTTCAAGGATTCCGGCGCTGTCAGTGATCAGATTGGACTTCCAGTCGGACATCGATTGCTCCCCCATTTCAGTGTGCATTGTGCATGCTGCACTCCGCGTTCCTCTCGGAATTTCGTCGTCGGGGAACTCCTTAGATCAGATCAAATAACTTCACGTCGAAAGGTCCGACCGTAATGAAACGATTCGTGCTGCTCGCTGCACTCGTGGCTCTGCCCGGCTCGCTGTTCGCCGACGGCTCGACTAACCGCTATCTCGTCGCAACGCGTCACGCCGCGCACGGCGCGATCTCGAAAGATCCCGCCGACACGCCGCGCGGCGAGAACGTTCGTACGTTCTCGAATCTCGATGGCTACGCGGCCGACCTCAGTGATGCCGAGGTTGCGGAACTGCGCAGCTCGTCATCGGTGCGGCTCGTGGAGCCGGTGATGGAACGTCACGCGATGGACGTCACGACGTCGCCGGCGCGCGATCTCAATGCGCAGACGCTGCCGTACGGAATCAGCCTCGTCCGTGCGCCGGAAACGTGGCCGGTCGTCACCGGTCAGGGAATCAACGTCGTCGTCATCGACACCGGCGTCGACTATCGCCATCCGGAGCTGAAGAACATTTACGCCGGTGGACTGAATACCTTCACGAACAGCAACGATCCGCTCGACGACAACGGTCACGGTACGCATTGCGCCGGCATCGTCGCGGCGGCGAACAACACCGAGGGCGTCGTCGGCGTCGCGCCCGGCATCAGACTCTGGAGCGTAAAAGCGCTCGACAGCAGCGGCGCCGGCTCGACCGAAAACGTCGTCACGGCGCTCGACTGGGTCATCACGCAAAAAGCAGCGCGCGGTGGCGACTGGATCGTCAGCCTTTCCCTCGGCTCCGACAAAGGAAGCACGTTCGAGAGCAACGCTTTTCAGCGAGCGCTCGACAACGGCATCCTCGCGGTGGCCGCGTCCGGCAATGAATCGACGTCGCTCACTCCGGCGCCGGTTGCGTTTCCTGCCGCCTATCCCGGAATGATCGCCGTCGGCGCGATCGACTCGGCAAGCCGCATCGCTTCCTTCTCGAATCAGGGAACGGAACTTTCCGTCGTCGCGCCCGGCGTCAGCGTGCTGTCGACGCTGCCGACCGGCAGCCACTACGTCGCGCTCGTCACCGCCGCAGGCGGTGTCGTCGAAGGCGCGCCGCTGACCGGCTCGAAGATCGGCACGATCTCCGGTCAGTACGTCTACTGCGACCTCGGCCGCGTGCAGGACTTTCCGGCATCGGTCCGCGGAAAGATCGCGCTCATCAAGCGCGGCGGCGACATCACCTTCAACGAGAAAACGAAGAACGCGTTGATTGCGGGCGCGACCGCGGTGGTCATCTTCAACAAAGACACCTCGGCACTCAACTTCACGCTCATCGGCTCGAACTGCGACGCGACGGGACTGAATTGCGTCGACATCCCGGCCGATCTCACCTTCGCGTGGCCGATCACCGTCGCCATCGCGCAGGGTGACGGCGAAGTGCTCGCCGCCGCCGGCAGCGGCACGCTGACGGTCAGCGCGATCGCCGATGACTACGGCTCGAAGAGCGGCACGTCAATGGCGACGCCGCATGTCGCCGGAGTGGCGGCGCTGGTCTGGTCCGCCGCGCCCGAGGCGAGTGCTGCCGCAGTCAAGAGCTCGATCGAGCAGACGGCGGTCGATCTCGGTTCGACCGGACGCGACAACGTCTACGGCTTCGGCCTCGTCGACGCCTTGTCGGCGGCCAAGCAGCTCGCACCGCAGAAGTTCGGAACGGGAGCGACGCCTGCGCCGCCTGCGACTCCGACGACCGGACGGACCGTGTTGAAGCGCGGCCACTGACGACGCATATTGATGGTTCGACCAGGAGACGATCCGATGAGCCCACGCCGTAACGCAGTCGCGCTGTTGTTCGCTGCTTCGCTCACCGTCGCGCCGTTTGCCGGCGCGGCCGAGACGAAGTCGGCCGCCGACTCACGCACCGCGGCGCAGGAAGTCGCCAACGCCGCGAAAGCGGCGGCCAGCGCGCCGATCACGCTCAGCGCGATCTTCGCGGAAGTCGCCGACAACCTCGAGGTGATGACCGGTCCGCACGGCTTCGTGATCACGAAAGTGACGATGCCGGACGTGGTGGTCATGCGCATGGAAGCGGACGGCACGCGCAGCAGCGCCTGCGTCAACAGCGAGCGTGCCGCACGCGCGTTCCTCGCCGGCGAAGGCAAGCCGGCGAAAGTGGCGAAGGAGTAAGTGATGCCGCGCCGGTTTGCAATCGCGCTCATCGCGCTCGCCCTCTCCACCAGCGCGTTCGCGAAGGTGAAGATCACGATTCAAAACACGAATGGTCCCGGCGTTGGCTTCAACGATCCGACTCCCGTCGCGCCGGTCGGCGGCAACACCGGCACAACGCTCGGTCAGCAGCGGCTGAACGTCTTCCTGCACGCTGCCGACATCTGGTCCCAGGCGCTCGACTCGAACGTCGAGATCAAGGTCGACGCGTCGATGGTACCGCTCGAGTGTGATTCGACCGGCGGCGTCCTCGGGCAGGCGCTGGCGTCCAACTATGCCGCGAACTTCCCGAACGCACCGAAAGCGGACGTGAATTATCCGATCGCCCTTGCGAACAAATTCGCCGGCACCGATCTGACGCCCGGACAGGCGCACATCTTCGCGCAGTTCAGCACGACGATCGACGACAAAACCTGCCTCAACGACGGCACCACCGACTCGAACTGGTATTACGGTTTCGACGCGAAGCACGGCAAGGATGAAGACCTCGTCATCGTCGTGCTGCACGAGCTCGGACACGGTCTCGGCTTCGCCAGCGGCATCCGTCCCGACGACGGCCGCTACCTCGCGAACAACTTCCCCAACGCGTTCGATCTGAACGTGCTTGACAACAGCACCGGCCGCCGCCTGACGCAGATGAGCGCCGCACAGCGCGTCGCGTCGGCAATCAACACCGGCCACCTCGTGTGGGACGGACCGTCGACGAAAGCCGCGGCGGCGAAACTGCTGAACTCCGCCACGGCCCTCACGATCGGCGCGAAAAACTACTTCGTCGGTCTGGCTTCGTTCGGCCCCGCCGCCAGCGCATCGGTGATCTCCGGCAAGCTCGTCATCGGCTCCGATGCTGCCGACACCGCCGGCCCGTCGGCGTTCGACGGCTGCTCGGCGTTCACGAACGCGGCTGCTGTCGCCGGCAACATCGCGGTCGTCGATCGCGGCAGTTGCAACTTCATCGTCAAGACCAAAAACGCGCAGGCGGCCGGCGCGAAAGCGCTGCTCGTGATCGACAACAAACGCGACACCTGTATCGCACCCGGAATGAGCGACGGCGGCGACACCACGTCGGTCATCACCATTCCGACGATCAGCGTCAACGCGCTCGACGGCGACGTCATCAAGCCGCAGCTGGCCGGCAGCCTGAACGGCACGATTCAGGTCGACAGCACCTTCCGTTCCGGCGCCGACGCGGCCGGCAACGTCCGGCTCTACACGCCATGCGTCACGCTTCTCGGTTCTTCGGTCTCGCACTGGGACGTCGTGGCGTCGCCGAACCTGCTGATGGAACCAAGCATCAACACGGATCTGGCGCACGTCCTCGACCTGACGATCAATGAGCTGATCGACATCGGCTGGTCGACGTCGTCGCAGGCGCCGGCCGAACCGTTGCCGCCAACCGGACGTCAGTTCCTGAAACGCGGACATTGATTCGTAAGTAGTTGATCGCGACGCGGCGCAAACGCCGCCGCGTCGCGATCCGTACAACGCTGCAGACATGAATCGAATCGTCCTCGCAGTCGTCCTGTTCGTCAGCACTTCCATTCACGCTGCGGAAACCGCGCGATATCTCGTCGCCACGCGGCCGGCCGCTGCGAAGAAGCTGTCGCTCGTCCGCGATCCGATCAACGCTGAACGGCATGACGTGCGCGAGCTCGCGACCGACGCATTCGCGGCCGATCTCACCGAGGACGAAGCAGCGGCGTTGCGCAAGTCGCCGGACGTTCGCTTCGTCACGCGAACGGTCGAGCGTCATCTCCTCGATGCAGCCGCGGAAGAGGCTCCGCTCCACATCGCGTCGACGTTCAATCACGTCGGTGACACGCAGCAGGTTCCGTACGGCATCGACCTCGTTCGTGCGCGCGAGCTCTGGCCGCTCACGAAAGGCGGCGGCACGGTCAATGTCGCCATCCTCGACACCGGCATCGACATCAACCATCCCGATCTGAAGGCGAACTACGCCGGCGGATACAACACGTACACGAAACTCAACGATCCGATCGACGATCATCGCCACGGCACGCACGTCGCGGGAACGATCGCCGCCGCCGACAACGGCATCGGCGTGGTCGGCATCGCGCCGGAGACGCACATCTGGGCGGTGAAAGTTCTCAACAGCCGCGGCACCGGCGAAGATGAAAACGTGATCGCCGCGCTCGAATGGGTGCGCGCGATGAAGCAGCAGCACGGCGGACAGTGGATCGTCTCGATGTCGCTCGGCTCGGACATCGGCTCCGTGCTGGAAGAAGAAGCATTCGCACGAGCGATCGACGAAGGAATCCTCTGCGTCGCCGCCGCCGGAAACACCGGCAAGTTGTCGCTGCATTACCCCGCCGCGTATCCCGACGTGCTTGCCGTTGCCGCCGTCGATGCAGAATCGAACCTCGCTGAATTCTCGAGCGGCGGCGCGGGACTCGGCGTCTCCGCGCCGGGCGTCGACGTGATCTCGACAGTTCCGGTCGGCCTCATCAAAGCGGGCGCCGTGCAGGCCGCGGGCGGCACGCGTTTCGATGCTCTTCCGCTCACCGGTTCGCCGCGCGCGGAAGTCACCGCGTCGTACGTCTTCTGCGGCTACGGCGCGGAGAGCGACTTCGCCGACGGCCGCGCGAACGGAAAGATCGCGGTGATGCAACGGGGCATCCTGAAGTTCGCGGAGAAGGGCCGCAACGCGCGCGCCGGCGGTGCAATCGGCGTGATCGTCTACAACGACACCGATCGCGACGATCGTTCGACGTGGACGCTCATCCGTCCCGATTGCGACACGACCAGCTGCCACGACTACGAGCCGGACGTCACCTTCGACTGGGCGCCGACCGTCGCGATCACGAAAGCGGACGGCGAGCAGCTCGTGCAGACGAATGCGGCGACGGTGACCCTCGGCGGATGGGCCGAGGACTACACGACGTTCAGCGGAACGTCGATGGCGACGCCGCATGTGAGCGGCGTTGCCGCGCTGCTCTGGTCGCTCGCTCCGGATGCAACCGCGGCCGACGTGAAGAATGCGCTGATCCGCGGCGCGCACGATCTCGGCGACGTCGGCTACGACATTCACTTTGGCTACGGACTCATCGACGCGACCACGGCCGCACGCCAGATCGCGCCGTCGCGCTTCGGATTGCCATCCGCGCCGCCGCCGACGAACCCGCTGAACATCCCGCGCCGGCGCGTCGGGCACTGAGCGGTCTCCCGCGAATCCGCATAGTCGGCTAACATTCGCCGCGAAGCCGTACGCCGACGCTTGCGAACCAGCGCAGCCGGTCGTGCCGGCCAGGAGAGATATCGCAATGTGTATCGGCGTACCGTCGGAAATCAAAGACAACGAATATCGCGTGGGGCTCGTGCCGTCCGGAGTTCATGACCTCACCGGCGACGGACATGAAGTGTTCGTGCAGCAGGGAGCCGGCGACTGCAGCGGCTTCTCCGACGA
>JAOBAU010000146.1 GCA_025463165.1 Acidobacteriota bacterium
AGGAAGACGGCGATGAGCGAAAGGGACGTGGCCAGAACGGCCATGCCTACTTCCTTCGTCCCTTCGACCGCGGCCTCGGCCGGAGGCATTTTCTTCTCTTCCATGAAGCGGAAGATGTTTTCGAGCACGACGACGGCGTCGTCGATGACGATGCCCACCGCCAGCGTCAGCGCCAGGAGCGTGATGACGTTGAGCGTGAAGTTTTCATAACGCATCGCCGCGAAGGTGGCGATGATCGAGCTCGGGATGGCGATCGCGGCGATGATCGTCGGGCGCGAGCGCCGGAAGAAATACAGAAGCATTCCGAACGCGACGAGCGCGCCGGCCAGCCGCACGGGATTGATGGCCATCACGATTCCGAACGGCACGAAGGCCGCGATCGCAAACGCGACTGCGCCGGCGCCGACGCGGAAGGCGAACGGAAGCTTCTTCATCGATGCCAGCCAGATGCCCAGCACGAAAAAGAAGAGGAACGCCAGCAGCGAGACGTGGATGATCGGCGCGCGCGCGGCGATGTCCTTCACACCAAACAGCAGCGTGTACGTCGCCAGCGTGGAGACGAGCATGATCACCGCCACGCGCAGTTTCGGCGCCGACAGGAAGAACCAGACGATCAGCGCGGCGAAGAGCGACCCCAGGATCAGATGCTCTTTCACGGCGTCGACCGCGGCCACGATGTAGTCGGACTGATCGCGGACGACCTGCATCGTCCACCCCTTCGGCAAATCGGTGCGCACCTGGCCGAGCTGCTCTTTGAGCCGCTCGATGACTTCGACCGTGTTCGTGCCCGACTGCTTGCGGATGTTCATGACCACCGCAGGTTTCCCGTTGACCGTGGCGATCGACTCCGGCTCCGCCACGCTGTCTTCGATGTGCGCGACGTCGCCGACTTTGACGACATAGCCATTCGCGGTAGTGAGCGGAATGTTCGCGAAATCCTGCGGCGACTGCACGCGGCCGTACGTTCGCAGCGTGAGATCGCGCAGTCCCTGCTCGACTTTGCCGCCGGGAATCTGCACGTTCTGCGATTGCAGCGCGGCGACGAGCTGCGCGGTGGTCAGTCCGACCGCCGAAAGCTTCGCTGAATCGACGACGACGTTGATCTGCCGCGGACGTCCGCCGATGATCAGAACCTGGCCGACGCCGCTGATCGACTCCAGCCGGCGGCGCAGTTTCTTATCGGCGAATTCGGTGATGTCGCGGATCGGCGCGGGGCCGGAAAGCGCGATGCCGAGGACCGGAACGGCGTCGGGATCGATCTTCTGGATGATGGGAGGATCGGCGTCCTTCGGCAGGTCGCGCAGGATGGTGTTGACCTTGTCGCGCACTTCCTGCGCGGCTACGTCGATGTCCTTCTCCGGCACGAAGCTGACAATGACCTGCGACGTTCCCTCGGACGAAATCGACTGCAACTGGTCGATACCGCTGATCGTGTTGACGGCTTCCTCGACTTTGTCGGTGATGTCGGTCTCGATCTCTTCCGGCGCCGCGCCGACGAGGCGCGTGGTGATCGTGATCGTCGGGATGTCGACCTTCGGAAAGCGATCGACGCCGAGCTGTTGGTACGCGAACCAGCCGACGACGACCAGCGAGAGAACGATGACCGTCGCGAAAATCGGACGGCGAACGCAGAGTGCGGCGAGTTTATGCATGTTGTGTCTCCAGGGACGAGGGACGAGGGACGAGGGAACTGCTCACTCGATCGTCGCGCGTTGCTTGTCCCGAATTCGTGATCATTTCCAGTCGACGACTCCCGGAAGGACTTCCCTCTTCCCTCGTCCCTCGTCCCTGTTTCATTGGCCCATCTCGACGCGCGCGAACATCCCCGGCTTCAACTTGCCGTCGCGATTGGGGAACTCGGTTTCGACGGTGAATGAGCGCGTGGCCGGATCGACGACACCGCCGACGACGGCCACTTTCCCTTGGAAAACGTCGCCGGCGTATGCGTCGACGGTGGCCTTCACATTCTGGCCCTGGCGAACGTGCGAGATCTCTTTCTCCGGAACGCGGAAGCGGAGTTTCAGCGGCGACGTCTGCACGACCACGAGCGCGACGGTGGCATCACCGAGGCGCTGACCGACGTCGGTGCGCTTCTCGGCGACGACGCCATCGATCGGCGAACGCAACGTCGAGTCGGACATCTGTTGGCGGAAAATGTTCGCCTGCGCCTGCGCCGACTGCTTCGCCGCGCGGGCCTGATCAAACATCGCCTGCGATCGGTCATAGGTCGCCTGCGGGATCGACTCTTTTGCGATCAATTCTTTCTTGCGATTGAGATCGCGCTGCGCGTCCTGCTCGGCCGATACCGCACGGGCGATGTCCGCCTGCGCCTTCTCCAGATTCAACCGCGGATAGTCGGTCTCGAGCTCGAGCAGCGCCTGGCCGCGGCTGATGCGCGAGCCTTCATCGACGTACATCTTCGCCACGCGTCCCGGAACTCGCACGGCCAGCTCGGAGCGGACGGGCGAGATGAACTCGCCGGTGGCGACGATCGTTCCGCCGGACTCGCTGGCGATCGCGGCAGCCTCGGTCGTCGTAGCCGGCGCCGCTGTCGCCGTCGCAGCGGCGGCAACGGTCTGCACGTCCGTCGGCAGCGGCGGCGCGGCCTGCGTCGTGGTCGCGGATGTCGTGGCGTCCTTCTTCGCGCAGCCGAACGGCAGCAGCGCCATCATCAAAATCGAAATCGTGTAACGCTTCATCGCTGTGTCGCTCCCACTCCAACGGCATCTTTGATCGCGCCGGCGGCATACCAGACGCGCAATTGTGCAAGGTTGTGATTCAACGTTTCCGCGGCCACCGCGCGGCGCGCATCGGCCAGCGAAACCTCGGACGACGCGAGATCGAGCGAGGTCGCTTCCTGCGCCCGATACAGTTCGAATACCTGCGCGTACTCGGCCTCGGCGGCCGCGAGCTGCTCCTTCGCCAGTTGCAGCGTGGTGTCGGCGGCGTTCAGATCGGTGACGGCGCGATGGACATCCTCGCGCGCGGCGATCTTCGCGTCTTCGAGAAGAAGCCGTGCCTGCTGCTCGCGCTCTTTCGCGATGGCGATGCGCGAGCCCACCTGACCCGATTGCCAGATCGGGACGGTGAAGCGGAACGCGCCATAACCGTAGTGGCTGGTCGGAAAGGCAGCCTTCTGATTGATGTAGCCGGCATCGAAGGTCACCACCGGAAAATACGCGCCGCGCTGCTTCTGCACTTCCAGCTCGGCCACGCGGATATTGTTCTGCGCAATGGCAACGTCCGGCCGCACCGCCTCCGCTTTCGAGACGAGCGTCTGCTCGTCCGGCATCGCCGCGAGCGACGGATCGGGCGACGCGACGGCGATGTCGCCGGTGAGATCGAGGTCGGCGCGCAACGCGCTCTCGGCGGCTTCGCGCTGCTGCTGCGCCGCGGCGAGAAGTCGCTGCGCGGCCTTGATCGCAGTCTCGGCGCGAAGCACATCGACCTTTGTCACTTCACCGGCTTGATAAAACGCGGTCG